>NZ_CP022221.1:8423904-8729943 GCF_004114935.1 Bradyrhizobium zhanjiangense | reverse complement strand
GCGCAGACGGCGCCAACGAGATCGCGCGCCGCGCCCGCGGCACACCGCGCATCGCGGGCCGTCTGCTCCGCCGGGTGCGCGATTTCGCTTCGGCCGCCGATGCCGACAAGATCGACCGCAAGATCGCCGACCACGCACTCAGCGCGCTCGAAGTCGACGCCGCGGGCCTCGATGCCATGGACCGCCGCTATCTTACGACCATCGCGCTCAACTATGGCGGCGGACCGGTCGGCGTCGAGACCATGGCCGCCGCACTGTCCGAGCCGCGCGATGCGATCGAGGACATCATCGAGCCCTATCTGATCCAATGCGGCTATCTCCAGCGCACCCCGCGCGGCCGACTGCTCACCTCGCACGCCTTCCGCCATCTCGGTCTCGCCGAGCCCTCGCGCGATGCGGCCCAGTTCGGCTTGTTCGGCACCGACCAGGCCGAGGACGACTGACTGCCTGAGACGGTGAACCCCACCGGTTCAATCCCATCACTAATCCGAACGCGCGGCGAACGGCATCGCCGCTCACGCACACGGATTGGAGTGGGAAGCAATGGGGCCGACGAACGACACCGGATTGCTCGAGCCGCGCCGCGATCGGGTCGACCGCATCCTGGAGATCCTGAAGATCGAAGCCAATCCGGTGCTGCTATCCCTGCTGGCCGCGGGTCCCCTCGAAGACGTGATCAGCGCCGGGACGATCGACCGCATCGAGCGTGAGGCGCGTGTCAATGAACGTTTTCGCGATCTGCTCGGCGGCGTCTGGTACTACCGCGCGCCCGACGATGTGAGGACGCGGCTGGATGCGCTGATTGGCGAGAGCCGCTGGTAATTTCTGTGCAGGCGTCTGCACCAGGATGCAGACGGTCTGCACGAACGCACCCCAATTCCGCTTCAATCGGGTTGCATCGAGAAGCAGCATCACCATCGAGCGTCCATGATCACTCGCCGTCATCTGATCCGTTCCATTGGCGCCCTGTCCGCCTTCGGCGCCTCGACTGCGGCCTATGGTGTCGGCGTCGAGCCGATGCTGCGGCTTCGCGTTACCCGCTATCATCCGATGCCGCGGCAGTGGCCGGCGGATCTTCCGCTGAAGATCGCTGTCATCGCCGACATCCATGCCTGCGATCCCTGGATGCCGCTGGACCGGATCGAGGCCGTCGTCGACCGCACCAATGCGCTGAAGGCTGATATCATCGTGCTGCTCGGCGACTATGTCGCCGGCCTGCACCAGGTCACGCGTATCATCCCGTCGAGCGAATGGGCCAGAGTGCTGGCCGGCCTCAAGGCGCCGCTCGGCGTCCACGCCGTCATGGGCAACCACGATTATTGGGACGACAAGACCGTGCAGCGGGCCGGACTTGGCCCGACCATCGCGCATCGCGCACTGGAAGCCGCCGGCATCCCCGTCTACGAGAACGATGTCGTGCGCCTCACCAAGGACGGCCGACCGTTCTGGCTCGCCGGTCTCGGCGATCAGCTCGCCTTCCTGCCGGCGCGACGCTTCCGCAGCATGGTGCACTTCGGTGCCGACGATCTCAACGCGACGCTCGCCAAGGTCACGGACGATGCGCCCATCATCCTGCTCGCGCATGAACCCAACATCGCGCCGCGTGTGCCCGCGCGCGTCGCGCTGCAACTGTCCGGCCACACCCATGGCGGCCAGGTCCGCCTGCTCGGTTGGTCGCCGGCGGTTCCGCCGCAGCATGGCATCCGGCTCGCCTATGGCCATGTCCGGCTGAAATGTGACGTCATCATCTCCGGCGGCCTCGGTTGCAGCATCATGCCGCTCCGCGTCGGCGTGCCGCCTGAGATCGTCGAGGTGACGCTGGGGCGAACCGCACCGGTTGTGTCCTAGCCACGCTTGCGCGACCGCCTGTTTTTGCGCAAAACGGGCGGGTTACAGAGAAGCGAAGAGGCTCGCGACGTGACAGCTCATCTCGACGGCGAGATCCGCGACGGCCGCCACCACATGCAGGTCCGTGTCTATTACGAGGACACGGATTTCTCGGGCATCGTCTATCACGCCAATTATCTGCGCTACATGGAGCGCGGCCGCACCAATCACCTGCGGCTGATGGGCGCCGAGCAGCAGGCGCTGTTCGAGCAGGTGGAGACGGAAGGCGCCGGCTTCGCCTTCGTGGTGCGCTCGATGCATCTGGACTTTTTGAAGCCCGCGCGGATGGACGACGTGCTCGACGTCGTAACCTGGCCGATCGCGGTCAAGGGCGCCTCGATCATGCTGGGGCAGGAGGTGAGGCGTGGTGAGGACGTGCTGGTGAAAGCGGAGGTGCGCGTCGCCTTCATCAGCGGCGGCCGCGCGCAACCGATTCCGAAATCGATCCGGACCTTGATGAAGGCCGATCTGATTTCGTGATCGCCTGATTTGTAATGGCCTATCGACTTTGCCAATCGCAGCGATAGATTGCGGCCCCAACCAACCGATGAGGCCATCATGTCGCGCCCGCCGCTTCCGCCTTTCACGAGAGAAACTGCCGCGCAAAAAGCTCGCATGGCCGAGGACGCCTGGAATTCGCGCGATCCGGCGCGCGTCGCGCTCGCCTACACCGAGGACAGCCACTGGCGCAATCGCTCGGAGGTTTTTCAGGGCCGCGAGGCCATCGTCGCCTTCCTCACCCGCAAATGGGAGAAGGAGCAGGACTACCGCCTGATCAAGGACCTCTGGGCCTTCGACGGCAATCGCATCGCGGTGCGCTTCCAGTACGAATGGCACGATGCAAACGGCCAGTGGTATCGCTCCTACGGCAACGAGCAGTGGGAGTTCGACGAGCACGGCCTGATGAAACGCCGCGAGGCGTCGATCAACGACATCGCGATCGCGGAGAAGGACCGCCGCTTTCACTGGGCCGCGCCGGGGCCGCGGCCGGCCGATGTGCCGGGGCTTGGAAGCGATCCGTTCTGAGGTGCTTTCTCTCCCTCTCCCCGTTCTTACGGGGAGAGGGTTGGGGTGAGGGGCTGCTTCAGCAAATTCGATGGCAGACGGACTCGCGGAGAATCCCCCTCACCCGGATTGCTCAGGCGCGCAATTGCGCGCCAAAGAAATCCACCTCTCCCCGCAAGCGGGGCGAGGTGAATCACCGCCGCGCCAAGAACCTCGTAATCGCGCCGCCGAGCGTCGCGTTGTCCATCGGCTGCGCCAGCGACTCCCTCGCCGTGGCGACGACATCATCCGGTGCCTTGCCGTCGCGTAGATCGCAGCAGACTTGCGCGAATTCCACGTCGAATTCCGGATGCGGTTGTACGGTCAGCGTGGTGCCGTTGGCGTAGAGCAAGCCGGCATGCGGGGTGAATTCCGACGAGAGGATCGTCAGCGCATCGTTCGGCGGTTCGATCACCTGGTCCTGGTGCGAGGCGGCGATCGCGACCGCCTCGCCGTCGACCACGCCGTTCTCCGGCAGCACCTGATAGACGTGACGGCCGATGCCCCAGCCCTTCTCCGACTTGCGCACGGTGCCGCCGAGCGCCTGCGCGATCAGCTGATGGCCGAAGCAGACGCCGACCATCGGCGTCTTGTTGGCATAAGCCGTGCGCACGAAATCTTCCAGCGGTGCGATCCAGTCGAGCCCGTCATAGACCCCGACCGCCGCGCCGGTGATCAGCACGGCCTCCAAGCCGCGCGGATCGGGCAGCGCATCACCATTCGGAATGCTGACGATGTCGACTGTCGCCGTCGGGTCCTCGGCGCGGATCATGCGCTCGAACATGTCCGGAAACGAGCCGTGGCGCTCGCGATGCTTTTGAGGAACGAGCCCGGTCTCGATGATGGTGATGCGTGCCATGTGCTGCCCTGCGGAGACAGGGAAGATACAGCAGGACCTGCACGACGTCCAAGTCAGCCGGGCGCAAAACCGTTTGCGGACTGGTCTTCGAGCTCGGTGAGCGCCTTGCGCATGGTCTCGACCAGATCCAATGCCACCGGCGAGGGGCTGCGCTGCGCCGGGAAGACGGCCGAGAACTCAAAGTCGATGCGCGGCAGGAAGCGGCGTACGACGACGCCGCGCGTGGCAAATTCCTGCGCGGTGAAGGGATCGCAGATCGACACCCCAAGTCCCGATGACACCATGCCGCACATGATCTCCGACAGCGTGGTCTCGACGCGGAGCACGCGGCGGACATCGTGGCGGTGGAAGGCCTGGTCGACGAGGTGCCGGCTCGACGATCCCGCCGACAGCGAGATGAACGTCTCGCCCTCGAAATCGCGCGGCTGCAGCACTTCTTTCTCCGCCAAATGGTGCCCGGTCGGCAGCACCGCGACACGCGCCAGCGCGGGCAGTCGCAGGCTTGGCAGGCCGGAATGCGCGATCGGCACCTCGGCAAAGCCGATGTCGCACTGGTTGTTCAGCACCCAGTCGACCACGATCGGCGAGATCACGCCGAAGAAAGCGAGGTTGAGGTTGGGCCGCTCCTTCAAAAAGTGTCCGGCGAGCCGCGGCAAATAGCCGTTTGCCAATGCCGGCAGCGCGGCGATGCGCAGCGAGCCGGTGCGGCGACCGCGGATTTCTTCGGCGGCCGCGGTGATGCGTTCGAGACCGACGAACGAGCGCTCGACTTCCGTGTAAAGCGCCATCGCCGCCGCGGTCGGCACGAGGCCGGTGCCGCGTCGTTCGAACAGCTCCATCTTCAACAGCGCCTGGAAGTCGCGCAGCAAGCGGCTGACGGCGGGCTGCGTCACCACCATCAGCTTCGCTGCCTCGGTGACGCTGCCGGTCAGCATCGTCGCGCGGAAGGCCTCCACCTGCCGCGAATTGATCCGCGCCATCTCGCAATCCATTCATAACATTTTTGCATGCAGAGGGTGCCATTATTCATTGGACGATGGAAGTATACGTCTGCGATCTTTTTCATCAGAGCTGGAGCCAGCCCGCTTTTTCGGCAGATTGGAGGGGTTCAAACCTCCAAATCGCGCCAAAACCCGCCGAGCAGGGGCCGGAGCCCTGATTGGAGAGGATTGCGCGGAAGGAAATGCGGAAGGCGCTTCGGCCGGAGACTTGTCGGCACGTCACCTCATTCCGGTATGGAGATCGGTCCACATGAAGACTTCTCGCCTTCTGACTTCGCTCAGCATCGTGGCGCTCATGGCCGCCTCGTCGGCCGCCTTGGCCCAGCAAAAGACGCTCTACGTCGCCGGCTACGGCGGCTCGTTCGAGAAGACGATCCGCGACGAGGTGATCCCGACTTTCGAGAAGGAAAACGGCGTCAAGGTCGAATACGTCGCCGGTAATTCCACCGACACGCTGGCAAAGCTCCAGGCGCAGAAGGGCAATCAGCAGATCGATGTCGCCATCGTCGACGACGGCCCGATGTACCAGGCGATCCAGCTCGGCTTCTGCGGCAAGCTCGAGGGATTGCCGGCCGATCTCTACGACACTGCGCGTTTCAAGGATGACCGTGCGGTCGCGATCGGCATCGTCGCCACCGGCCTGATGTACAACACCAAAGTGTTCAAGGAGAAAGGCTGGGCGCCGCCGACTTCCTGGAACGACCTGAAGGACACGAAATACGCAAAGCAGCTCGTCATCCCGCCGATCAACAACACCTATGGCCTCGAAGCGCTGGTGATGCTGTCGAAGATGAACGGCGGCGGTGAGACCAACGTCGATTCCGGCTTCAAGATCTTCAAGGAGCAGATCAATCCGAACGTGCTCGCCTATGAGCCGTCGCCCGGCAAGATGACCGAGCTGTTCCAGTCCGGCCAGGCCGTGATCGCGGTGTGGGGCACCGGCCGGGTGCAGAGCTTTGCCAACACCGGCTTCCCCGTCGACTTCGTCTATCCGAAGGAAGGTGCCGCGACGCTGCTGACGACGGCCTGTCCGATCAACAAGCCCAACGCTTCGCCGCTGGCCGCGAGCTTCGTCAAGATGCTGCTCGATCCCAAGATCCAGCTCGTGATGCTGAAGGACTACGGCTACGGCCCGGTGCTGAAATCGCTGGTGATCCCGCCCGAGCTCGGCAAGATGGCGCCGATCGGCGAGCGCGCGGCCAAGCTCTATAATCCGGACTGGACCGTCATCAACGAGAAGCGCGAGGAATGGACCAAGCGCTGGAACCGCGAGGTCGAGCGCTGATCTGATCGTCGCAGCGGAGACAGCGCATGGCCTATCTCGAGCTCGATCGAGTCGCCAAACGATTCGGCACGCAGACTGTGGTCGATGACTTCAGTCTGTCGGTGGGGAAGGGGGAGTTCATCTCCTTCCTTGGCCCGTCCGGCTGCGGCAAGACCACGACGTTGCAGATGATCGCGGGCTTCCTTGATCCCACGCGCGGCGCGATCCGCCTGGAGGACAAGGATCTGACCGCGATTCATCCGGCCAAGCGTGGGCTCGGCATCGTGTTTCAGAGCTACGCGCTGTTTCCGCACATGACCGCGGCGGAAAACGTCGCATTTGGTCTGGAGATGCGCAACGTGCCGCGCGCTGAGCGAGCCGAGCGCGTCCGTGCCGCGCTCGCGATGGTCGGCCTTGCCGGTTACGAGGACCGTCACCCGCGCCGGATGTCCGGAGGCCAGCAGCAGCGCGTAGCGCTGGCCCGTGCGCTGGTGATCAAGCCGAGCGTGCTGTTGCTCGACGAACCGCTGTCCAATCTCGACGCAAAGCTGCGCGAGGAGATGCAGATCGAGCTGCGCCAGATCCAGCGCACCATCGGCACCACCACGATCCTGGTCACTCACGATCAGAATGAGGCGATGTCGCTGTCCGACCGCATCGTGGTGATGAGCCAGGGCCGCATCGAGCAGATCGGCACGCCGCAGGAGACCTATGAGAAGCCGGCCTCGGCCTTCGTCTCGCAGTTCCTCGGCAAGACCAACGACTTTGCGGCGACGATCGATCGGACCGTCACACCGGCGCGGCTGACAGCGGGCTCCTGGAGTGCGCCGGCACCGGCCGGCCTGAATGGCCCGGTGACCATCAGCATCCGCCCCGAGCGCATCGGTTTTGGCGGTGCCGGCCTCAGCGCAAAAATCGTCACCCGCATCTTCCAGGGTAACCACTGGCTGTTCCAGTGCGACAGCGAATGCGGCCCGGCGATTGTGATCCGCCAGAATGATGGCAACGCCCAGCCAACCGAAGGCGAGGCCGTTCATCTCGCCTGGCGGCTGGAGGACGTGAGCGTGCGCGCGAGGGCTGTCGCATGAGCGCGGTCGCAGAGGAACGCAGCGCGCGTGCGCCATGGGCGCTGACGGCGCCTGCGCTGATGCTGTTCGTCGGCGTGCTGCTGATCCCGCTGGCGATGACCGTGATGCTGTCGTTCCACGATTGGGGCCAATACAAAGGCATCGAGCCGGTCTTCATCCTGAAGAACTGGCACGAGATCGCGACCGATCCCTATTACGCAGAAATGTTCTGGCGGACGTTTCGGATCGCTATTCTGACCACGCTGCTCACCGCCGTGCTCGGCGCACCCGAAGCCTACATCCTCAACCGCATGAGCGGCCGCTGGAAGAGCCTTTTCCTGCTGATCATCCTCGGCCCGCTGCTGATCTCCGTGGTGGCGCGTACGCTCGGCTGGGCGCTGCTGTTCGGCGGCAATAATGGGCTCGTCAACAAGCTCTTGATGTCGCTCGGGATGATTCGCTCCCCCATTCCCTTCATGTTCACCGAAACCGGCATGGTGATCGCGCTCGCGCATGTGATGATGCCGTTCATGGTGCTGTCAGTGTGGGCGGCGCTGCAGCGGCTCGATCCGCAGATCGAGAATGCCGCAATGTCGCTCGGCGCGACACCTGCGACCATCATCCGCCGCATCATCATGCCCCAGATCATGCCGGGCGTGCTCTCGGGCGCGATCATCGTGTTCTCGCTATCGGCCAGCGCCTTTGCGACGCCGGCGATCATCGGCGGCCGTCGGCTCAAGGTTGCTGCGACGCTCGCCTATGACGAATTCCTCAACACGCTGAACTGGCCACTCGGTGCTGCGGTCGCGACGCTCCTTCTCGTGGCGCTGGTGCTGATCGTGGTCGGCAGCAACGGGCTGGTCGAGCGCCGCTATGCGGAGGTGTTCCGATGAGACGGAACGGCCCGCTCGCGCTGATCTTCCACACGATCTTCGTCATCGTCATGGTGGCGCCGATCCTGGTCGTCTGCCTCGTCGCGTTTACACCCGAGGGCTTCCTGTCGTTGCCGACCAACGGTTTTTCGCTGCGCTGGTTCAGGACGATCGCGAACTACCCCGAATTCATCCACGCCTTCTGGGTCAGCCTCGGCCTCGGGGCGCTGTCGTCCTTGGTGGCGCTGCTGTTCGCGGTGCCCGCGGCGCTTGCGATCGCGCGCTACCGCTTCCGTGGCCGCGATGCGCTGGCGGCGCTGTTCCTGTCGCCGCTGATGATTCCGCATGTTGTGCTCGGCATCGCCTTCCTGCGCTTCTTCACCTCCGCCGGTCTGGGCGGCAGTTTCGCGGCGTTGATCATCGCGCATGTCGTCATCGTGTTTCCGTTCGCGTTGCGGCTGACTCTCGCGGCCGCAACCGGCATGGATCTTTCGGTTGAGATGGCGGCGGTCTCGCTCGGCGCGGGCGGCTGGACGCTGTTCCGCCGTGTGACGTTGCCGCTGATCCTGCCCGGCGTCATCAGCGGCTGGGCACTCGCCTTCATCCAGTCCTTCGACGATCTCACCATGACCGTCTTCCTTGCGGCACCCGGCACCGAGACGTTGCCGGTGCGCATGTTCCTTTATATCCAGGACAACATCGATCCGCTGGTGACGTCGGTCTCGGCCTGCGTGATCGCGATCACCATGACCGCCCTCATTCTGCTCGACCGCTTCTACGGGCTCGACCGCGTGCTCGCCGGCAAGGGCGATACGGGACGATAGGAGAATCTATGTCTAAAGCGTTTTCGAGCGAAGTGGACGCCGGTTCGCGTAAAGAAAACGCGTCAAAACAAAAGTCTGAATACGACGTCGCCGTCGTCGGCGGCGGCTTGCTCGGCTCCGCCATTGCCTGGGGCCTCGGCCGGCTCGGCAAGCGCGTAGCCGTGCTCGACGAAGGCGACATCACCAAGCGCGCCTCGCGCGCGAATTTTGCGCTGGTCTGGGTGCAGAGCAAGGGGCTCGGCATGCCCGCCTATACGGTGTGGACCGTGCAGGCGTCGCAGGCGTGGGGCCGGCTGGCGTCGGAGCTGAAGCAGCAGACCGGGCTCGACGTCTCGCTTCAGCAGAACGGCGGCTTCCACCTCACGCTCGGCGAGGACGAATTCGGCCAGCGCGCCGAGCTGGTCAAGCGCATGCACAACCAGGTCGGCGCGGCCGACTACAAGATGGAGATGCTCTCCGCGTCGGAGGTGAAGAAGTCGCTGCCGCTGATCGGCCCGGAAGTGTCCGGCGGTAGCTATTGCCCGCTCGACGGCCACGTCAATTCGCTGCGCACGTTCCGCGCCTTCCACACCGGCTTCATTGCGTTCGGCATCGATTATTTTCCGGAGCGTCCGGTCTCGGCGATCAGCAAGAGCGGCGGCGAATTCCGTCTGACCACGCCGAAGGGCGAGCTGCGCGCCGCCAAAATCGTGCTTGCCGCCGGCAATGCCAACCAGACGCTGGCGCCGATGGTCGGACTCTACGCGCCGATGGGCCCGACCCGCGGTCAGATCGTGGTGACCGAGCGCACGATGCCGTTCCTGCCGCATCCGCTGACCACGATCCGCCAGACCGACGAGGGCACGGTGATGATCGGCGACAGCAAGGAGGACGAGCTCGACGACCGCACGCTGAAACATTCGATCAGCGCCGTGATGACCGATCGTGCCCAGCGCATGTTCCCGCATCTGTCGCGGCTCAATGTCGTCAGAAGCTGGGCCGGCATCCGCGTCATGCCGCAGGACGGCTTTCCGATCTACGACCAGTCGGAGACGCATCCCGGCGCCTTCGTCGCCTGCTGTCATTCCGGCGTGACGCTCGCCTCCAACCACGCCTTCGAGATCGCGCGCATGGTGGCGCAGGGCGCGCTCGAGCCCAAGCTGGTCGGCGCGTTCTCGGCCAGTCGGTTTGGCGGTGCCGGCGCTGCGAACAACAGCGGCTATTAGAGATCCAAGGAAGGAGCCAAGAGGCATCCCCATGTTTAGACGATCCGAACAGGACAAGCGCCCAAACGTGCAGATTTTCGTCGATGGCGTCGCCGTCGCGGCACGTCAGGGCGACACCGTCTCCGCGGCGCTGCTGGCCTCCGGCCGTGACGTGCGCAGGTCGACCGCGGTGAGCGGCGCGCCGCGTCTGCCTTACTGCATGATGGGGGTGTGCTTCGATTGCCTCGTCACCATCGACGGTGTCGGCAACCGCCAGGGCTGTCTCGTGCCCGTCGCCGACGGCATGCAGGTCGAGATCCAGAAGGGCAAGCGGGAGATCGGAAAATGACTGTGGCTCCCAAACGCGAAGCCTACGACGTCGTGGTGATCGGCGCCGGTCCCGCCGGCCTCGCCGCGGCTGCGACATCTGCTGAAGCCGGCCTGTCGACGCTGCTGTTCGACGAGAACATCGGTCCGGGCGGTCAGGTGTTCCGCGCCATCGCCTCGACGCCGGTGACAGAGCGCAACCAGCTCGGGGCCGACTATTGGGCCGGTGCCGATCTCGTGCAGGCGCTGCGCGCCAGCAGCGCCGAGGTCATCCATCGCGCGACGGTCTGGAGCCTCGACCGCAATCTCGAGATCGCGGTCTCCATCGGCGGCGCCTCTGCCTTCGTCAAGGCGCAGCGTGTGATCCTCGCGACCGGCGCGCTGGAGCGGCCGTTTCCGATTCCCGGCTGGACGCTGCCGGGCGTGATGACGGCGGGCGCGGCGCAGACGATGTTGAAGTCGTCGGCGCTGGTGCCTGACGGACGCGCGGTGATCGCCGGGCAGGGGCCGCTGCTCTGGCTGCTCGCCGCGCAGATCCTGCGTCTCGGCGGCCGCATCGACCGCATCCTGGACACCACCGAGCGCGGCAATTACTTCGCCGCGTTGCCGCACGCCTTCGCCTTCCTGACCTCGCCCTATTTCACCAAGGGCCTGTCGATGATGCGCGAAGTCAAGGCGAAGGTGCAGGTCGTATCCGGGGTCACCGAGCTTGCCGCGTCCGGCGACGGTCAGCTCGCAAGCGTGAGCTATGTCGCCGGCGGCAAGCGCGAGATCATTCCTGCGGATCTGTTGCTGTTGCATCAGGGTGTCGTGCCCAACGTCAATCTGGCGATGGCGGCCGGCGTCGAGCATCGCTGGGACGAGCTGCAATTGTGCTGGTCGCCGGTGCTCGATGCGAACGGGGCTTCGTCGGTCGCAGGCATCGCGATCGCCGGCGATGGCGCCGGCATCGGCGGCGCGAATGCCGCCGTGGTGCGCGGTCGCATCGCGGCGCGCGCGGCGGTGGAAGCGCTGGCGCCAGCGGCTGCCGCGAAGCTCACATCGTTGGCGGCGCTTCGTGCCGATCTTGCCAGGGCCGAGCGCGGCCGCGTCTTCCTCGACACGCTGTTCCGCCCCGCGCAACAGTTCCGCATTCCCACAGGCGACACCATCGTCTGCCGCTGCGAGGAGGTCACCGCAAAGGACGTTCTCGACTCCGTCGCGATCGGCGCGACGGGGCCGAACCAGCTCAAGGCCTATCGCCGCACGGGCATGGGTCCGTGCCAGGGCCGGCTCTGCGGCCTCACCGTCACCGAGCTGATGGCGCAGGCGCGCGGGAAGACGCCGCAGGAGATCGGCTATTACCGGCTGCGTGCGCCGGTGAAGCCGATCACGCTCGCCGAGCTCGCCGCCGTCCCGAAGAGCGAGGCCGACGTCAAGGCGGTGGTGCGCGGATGACCAAAAACGTGGATGCGATCGTCGTCGGCGGCGGCATCCACGGATGCTCGACCGCGCTGCATCTGTGCCTTGCCGGCATGAAGCCGGTGCTGATCGAGAAGGACTATGCCGGCCGGCACGCCTCGGGCGTCAACGCCGGCGGCGTCCGCCAGCTCGCGCGGCACATCCCTGAGATTCCGCTCTCGATCCGTTCCATGGGGATTTGGGAGAAGATCACCGAGCTCGTCGACGACGATTGCAGCTTTGAGAGCCATGGCCAGGTGCTGGTTGCGGAGAACGAGGAAGAGCTTGCGGTCTGCCGCGCGCGTGTGGCCGAGCTCAATGCGCTCGGCTTCACCCATGAAGAGCTGGTCGATGCGGCCGAGCTGCGGCGGCTCGTGCCCGCGGTCGCCGAGACCTGTCCCGGCGGCGTCGTGTCGCGTCGCGATGGAGCTGCAAATCCGGCGCAGACGACGACGGCGTTCCGGCGCAAGGCCGAGCAGCTTGGCGCGACGGTGCGCGAGGGCGAGGCCGCCGGCAACATCCGGCGGAATGACGTTCTGTGGCATGTCGACGTCGGCTCGGACACCTATGCCGCACCGGTGCTCGTCAACGCCGCGGGCGCCTGGGCCGGGAAGATTGCCGCTGCCCTCGGCGAGCCCGTTCCTGTCGAAACCGTCGCGCCGATGCTGATGATCACCTCGCGCGTGCCGCACTTCATCGATCCCGTCGTGATCCTGCGCGGCCGCAAATTGTCCTTCAAGCAATTCTCCAACGGCACCGTGCTGATCGGCGGCGGCCACCTGGCAACGCCCTATCAGGACCGCAACGAGACGGTGCTGGACTGGAAGAGCCTCGCTGTCAGCGCGCGCACCGTGTTCGAGCTGTTTCCGGTGATGCGCAGCGCGACGATCATGCGGGCCTGGGCCGGCATCGAGGCGAAGATGAAGGACGATATCCCCGTGTTCGGCCCGAGCTCGCGTCACCAGGGCCTCTATCACCAGTTCGGCTTCTCACTGCACGGCTTCCAGCTCGGTCCTGGCGCCGGCGCCGTGATGGCGGAGCTGATCGTCAACGGCGGCACCCAGACCCGCGTCAGTGATCTCGGCATCGACCGCTTCCATCCGTCCACGCTCTAGGAACAAGAAGTTGTCGTATCCGATCGTTTGCCCCGAGCTCACTCAACCTCTCCCGCTTGCGGGAGAGGTCGGCGTGAAGCGCCGGGTGAGGGCTCTCTCCACACGGGGAAAGTCCCAATGCGGAGACACCCCCACCCCGGCCCTCCCTCGCAAGCGGGAGAGGGGGCGCACCTCCTTCGTGGCCCTCAGCCGAACTCAACTCCTTCCACGCTTTAAGAAGAGGACATCATGAGCATCACCCGCAGCATCCGCACGCCGATCATGCACCGCGCCGTCGAGGCCAACGGCTTCGTCTTTCTCGGCGGCACCATCGCCGACGACACCTCGGGCTCGATGGGCGAGCAGACCCGCAACATCCTCGGCAAGATCGCCGGCTATCTGAAGGAAGCGGGAACCGACAAGAACCGCATCGTCAGCGCCTCGATCTTCGTTACGGATCTCTCCAAGAAGAAGGAGATGGACGCAGCCTGGACCGAGTTCTTCGGCGACAATCTGCCGACCCGTGCCACCGTCGGCGTCGCCGACCTCGGCGGCAATGCTCTGATCGAGGTGGTGGTCACCGCGCTCAAGGGCTGATCGCGCCGACCGATAGGGACGTCAGCGCTTCCCTCGCGCTGTCGTCCAAACTGCGGCTTGATCTTGCGCTTCTGCGGCACTAGTTAGAGAGCTCTCAATCAGGAACTTCGCAGCCATGGATTTTACCCCGACCGCAAAGCCCATCCGCCTTGCTCACGGGGAATTCCATGCCTGCTTCGATCATCCTGTCGAACCTGTCGCTATCCACGCCTGACGGCCGTTCGCTTCTTTCCAACATCGATCTGACATTCGCGGCCGAGCGCACCGGTCTCGTCGGCCGCAATGGCGTCGGGAAAACGACGCTGCTTGCATCGATTTCCGGGGACCATGTTCCGCAGTCTGGGCGCATTGTTGTTAACGGGACCATCGGCGTGCTGCGCCAGGACGTTCAACCGCCTGCAGATGCGACGGTGGCCGATCTGTTCGGCGCGCGGCGGGCACTAGAGCTGCTTCGCCGTGCGGAGCAGGGCGACGCCTCGGTCGATGACATCGCCACGATCGACTGGACGCTCGAAGCGCGGCTTCAGGCCGCCCTCGCGCGCCTCGGCTTCGATCCGTCTCCCGACACGGAGCTGTCCTGCCTGTCCGGCGGCCAGATCACGCGCGTTCGCCTCGCCGCACTGGTGTTTGCCGAGCCCGACTTCCTGCTGCTGGACGAGCCCACCAACAATCTCGATCAGGATGGACGCAAGGCGGTGACTGATCTCCTCGCTGCCTGGCGCGGCGGCGCGATCGTCGTCAGCCACGACCGGGGCCTCCTTGAAACCATGGACGCGATCGTCGAGCTGACCTCGCTCGGGTCAACCCGATACGGCGGCAATTGGAGCAGTTTTCGCGCGCAGAAGGCCGTCGAGCTCGCAGCGGTCAGGCACGACCTCGCACATGCTGAGAGGCACCTGTCCGAGATTGACGGCAAGGCACAGGAGGCTACGGAACGGAAGGCGCGCAAGGACAGCGGCGGCAGGAAGAAGCGTGCCAAGGGCGACATGCCGCGCATCCTGGCCGGCGCGCGCAAAGATCGCAGCGAAGACAGCGGCGGCAAGACCGCGCAAATCGCCGAGCGGCGGCGCGCGGAGGCGCTCGCGGCTGTCGACACGGCACGCCGGCGCGTCGAGATACTTCAGCCGTTGTCGGTGAAACTGCCGGCGACTGGCCTGCCGGCGAGCAGGGAGGTGCTTTGGCTCGACGGCGTCAGCGCAGGCTATCGGCCGGAGCAGCCGGTCTTGCGCGATCTCTCGCTCGCGATCGTCGGGCCGGAGCGCGTTGCGGTCGTCGGGCCGAACGGCTCCGGCAAGACAACGCTGCTGAAACTCATTGCCGGCGAGTTGCGCCCCGTTTCGGGTACCGTGCGGGTCAGGCCCGACTTCGCGCTGTTCGATCAGAAGGTCAGCCTGCTTGATCCTGCGCTCTCCATCCTGGACAATTTCGGTCGCCTCAATCCAACGGCAGGTGCGAACGCGTGCCATGCCGCGCTGGCTCGCTTCATGTTTCGCGCCGATGCTGCCTTGCAGATCGTGGGAAGCCTGAGCGGTGGACAAATGTTTCGCGCGGGCCTTGCTTGCGTGCTGGGCGATTCAAAGCCGCCGTCCCTGCTGATCCTGGACGAGCCGACCAATCATCTCGACATCGAGTCCATCGAAGCCGTTGAAGCGGGCCTGAGGGCCTATGACGGCGCGCTGCTCGTCGTCAGTCACGACGAGGCATTCTTGCAGGCGATCGGGATCACGCGCCGGCTCGAACTTGCCGGCAAGGCGCTTCACGTCAATGGCGGGATCATCTGATCCCGCCTTACGTCCCGATATGGCGGCTAGTCCTGGCGGAGATTTTCAAAAGCCCGACGCCCTGCCCCCAGCGCGTCGGGCGGAAAGATTGACTATCAATCGGTGATCCCAACGCGATTGTTGTGACGTGTATCTCACCGTTTTTCCATTCCGGGAAACTACCGCATCGGAACCGGGGTGCTATGCACTGCCACCCGGTTCCAGCGCCTCGCCGATCTCCAGCGGATGGGCCATGGTCTCGTGCAGGGCGTCGCGGTCGAGCTCGCCTTCGGAGAGGCTGATGACGACGCAGGCGACGCCATTGCCGATCAGATTGGTGAGCGCACGGCATTCGCTCATGAACTTGTCGATACCGACCAGGATCGCGATCGACTGGATCGGGATATCAGGCACGATCGAGAGCGTCGCGGCGAGCGTAATGAAGCCGGCGCCGGTCACGCCCGATGCACCCTTCGAGGTGATCATGGCGATGCCCAAAATGCCAAGCTCCTGCCAGATGGTCAGATGGGTGTTGGTGGCCTGCGCCAGGAACAGCGTCGCCAGCGTCATGTAGATGTTGGTGCCGTCGAGATTGAAGCTGTAGCCGGTTCGGATGACGAGGCCGACCACCGAGCGCGAGGCACCGAGATGCTCCATCTTCTGGATCATCTGCGGCAGCACCGTCTCCGAGGACGAGGTGCCGAGCACGATCAGCAGCTCGTCCTTGATGTAGGCGATGAAGCGCAGGATCGAGAAACCGGCGAGCCGTGCGATCGCGCCCAGCACGATCAGCACGAACAGGATGCTGGTCAGGTAGAATGTGCCGATCAGCGCGGCGAGGTTGAGCAGTGAGCCGAGCCCGTAGGCGCCGACGGTGAAGGCCATCGCGCCGAAGGCGCCGATCGGCGCCACGCGCACGATGATGCGGATGATGCCGAAGAACATTTTTGCGGCCTTGTCGATCGCGTCCGCGACGGGCTCGCCGGCCTTGCCGAGGAAAGCGATGGCGAAGCCCGACAGGATCGAGATCAACAGCACCTGAAGCAGGTCGCCCCGCGCGATGGCGCCCAGATAGCTGTCGGGGATGATCGCCATCAGATGGGCGACGATGCCCTCTTCCTTGGCCTTGGTGACGTAGGTCGCCACCGAGTTCGGATCGATCGTGGCGGGATCGATGTTGAAGCCGCGCCCGGGCTGGAGAATCTCGCCGACGAGCAGACCGACCGCAAGCGCGACGGTCGAAACCGTCTCGAAATAGATCAGCGATTTCAGCCCGACGCGGCCGACGCGCTTGAGATCGCCCATCGAGGAGATGCCGTGCACCACGGTGCAGAAGATCACCGGCGCGATCATCATCTTGATCAGCGCGATGAAACCGTCGCCGAGCGGCTTCAAGGCCTTGCCGAGATTTGGATAGAAGTAGCCGATGAGCACGCCGAGCGCGATCGCGATCAGCACCTGGACGTAGAGGATCTTGTACCAGGGCTGGTGCCGGCGGAGGACGGCTGGCTGGATCGCGACTTGTGTCATATTGTAGGCCCCGGAACGTATTGATCTTGCTTGATTTGCATCATGTGATGGCCGTCGCGGGAGCGACAATCACATTTTTGTCGGATCGCACGAAGATCGTCCGCTGCACGGCAACTCGGGGGAAACATGTCGACTGCAACAGGCTCCGACGAGCAAATGCAAGGCTATTTTCCGCGCTGGAAACTCAAGACATCGGGCGTGATCATGCCGGAGGAGCGGCTGTCTTGGGGCCAGACCATTGTCTCCGGTCTCCAGCATTGCGTCGCAATGTCGGGCTCAACGATCATCGCGCCGCTGCTGATGGGGTTCGATCCCAATGTTGCGGTCCTGTTCTCCGGCATCGGCACGCTGATCTTTTTCGTCATCGTCGCGGGGCGCGTGCCGAGCTATCTCGGCTCGAGCTTCGCATTCATCGCCGTCGTCATCGCTGCCACCGGTTATGCCGGGCAGGGGCCAAACCCGAACCTGTCAGTTGCGCTCGGCGGCATCGTCGGAGCCGGTGTGCTGTACGGCCTGATTGCACTGATCGTGATGTGGTCGGGCGTTGGTTGGATCGAAAGGCTGCTGCCGCCGGCGGTCACCGGCGCCGTGGTCGCCGCAATCGGACTCAACCTTGCGCCCGTGGCTGTGAAGGCTGTGAGCGCCGGCACCTTCGACACCTGGATCGGGCTTGCGACCGTTCTGATCATCGGCGTGGTCGCCGTCGCGGCGCCGGGCCTATGGCGCCGCTTGCCCATCATTGTCGGTGCCATCGGCGGATATCTCCTGTACTTGCTGTTCGCAAACGGACTCGGTTTCGGCAAGCCGATCGACTTCGCGCAACTTTCGGCCGCGCCGTGGTTCGGCCTCCCCAACTTCACCGCGCCGAGCTTCCATGCCGATGCAATCTTCCTGATCGCGCCGGTTGCGATCATTCTCGTCGCCGAGAACCTCGGTCACATCAAGGCCGTCGGCGCGATGACGGGCCGGAGCCTCGATGCCTATCTCGGCCGCGCCCTGTTTGCCGACAGCCTCGCGACCATCGTGGCGGCCTGCGGCGGCGGTACCGGCGTCACCACCTATGCCGAGAACATCGGCGTCATGGCGGCGACGAAGGTCTATTCCACCTTGTTGTTCGCGTTCGCGGCCACGGTGTCGATCCTGCTCGGCTTCTCGCCGAAATTCGGCGCACTCATCCTGTCGATCCCCGGCCCCGTCATCGGCGGCCTGTCGATCGTGCTGTTCGGGTTGATCGCGGCGATGGCGGGACGGATCTGGGTCGAGAACAAGGTCGACTTCGCAAATCCCGCGAACCTGATTACCGTCGCGGTGGCACTCACCGCAGGCGCCGGCGATCTCACGCTCAAATTCGGTGCGTTCACGATCGGCGGAATCGGCACCGCGACCTTCGGCGCCATCATCCTCTACCAGATCCTGACCTTGACGGTCGCCCGCCACGCCAAATGAATCACAGCAATGCGTCGAGAGATGGAACAAAGGGCGGGTTCCGTCGATGATCAGGCATCCCCGGAGAGAACTCATGCCACAAACCAATCGCTCAACCTCCTTTCCCTCGCGCCTCATCGGCCAATACGCGCTGGTGACCGGCGCTTCACAAGGCATCGGCCGCGCTGTCGCCATCCGGCTCGCCCAGGAAGGCGCGACCGTCGCCATCAATTATTTCGATCACCCCCAAAGCGCCGAGGAGACGCTCGCGTTGGCGCGGACGGCGTCGGGCGATCGTGGCCACGGCAGGCTCGATCACATCATCGTCAAGGCCGATATCGGCAACGAGCAGGACATCGCCGCGATGTTCGAGACGATCCTGGCGCGCTGGAAGCGCCTCGACTGTCTGGTCAACAATGCCGGCTTCCAGCGGGAATCGCCGAGCGAAGCACTCGACGTCGAAACCTATCGCCGCATCATCGACGTCAATCTGAATGGCGCCGTGCTTTGCGCCCAGAAGGCGCTCGCGCATTTCGTCGCCCGCGGCGGAGGCGGCAGCATCATCAATTGCTCCAGCGTCCACCAGATCATCCCAAAGCCGGGCTATCTCGCTTATTCGATCAGCAAGGGCGGCATGGCCAACCTGACGCGGACGCTGGCGCTCGAATTTGCCGGCCAAGGCATCCGCGTCAATGCGGTAGGTCCCGGTGCGATCGATACGCCGATCAATGCGGCCTGGACCGGCGATCCCGAGAAGCGCGGCGTCGTCACTTCCCACATTCCGCTCGGCCGCGTCGGCACTCCGGAAGAGATCGCCGCCGTATTCGCCTTCCTCGCCTCGGATGATTCGAGCTACATCACCGGACAGACCATCTATGCCTGCGGAGGCCTGACGCTGTTCCCCGAATTCCGGGAGAATTGGGCGAGCTGAACGTCAACTTGGAAGCGTGCGCATCTGCGGCGGCCCGACCGGGTTGCAACGATTAGATCGTGGTCTCGAGGCAAGCCTTCCCACTGGGCCTACCTGGACACCGATGCACCGCGCAGGAGTGGCGGTTTGCGGCCGGGTAGGGGTCTGCGGCGCCGTGTGCTATCGACCGTGGACGACGCTGCCGCTATTGGCAGGCGCCGACACATGATGGGCTCGTGACCACAACCATAAACATCAATGCCTATAGTGACGCGCTGGTGGTCCTCGGCACTGCCGGCGTGGTAGTGCCAATTGTCCGCCATTGGGGCATCAATCCGGTGCTGGGCTATCTCGGCGCCGGCGCCATTCTCGGCCCGCTCGGACTCGGCTCGCTCGTTCGAGAACTCCCGTTCCTGTACTGGTTCACCGTGGCGGACGCGCAGAACGTCGAAGGCATCGCCAATCTCGGCGTCGTGTTCCTGCTATTCCTGATCGGGCTCGAGCTGTCTTTCAGGCGGCTCGTGACGATGCGACGCCTGGTGTTCGGGCTTGGCGGCCTGCAGGTGCTGACGACGTCCGCGATCATTTTCGGCGCGACGCTTCTCGCGGGGCAGAATTCCGATACCGCCGTGATTCTCGGCGCGAGCCTTGCGCTGTCCTCGACGGCGATCGTGCTCGAGCTTCTGTCCACCGAGAGACGGCTTGCGACCGCTGCGGGTCGCGCCAGCTTCTCGGTGTTGTTGGCTCAGGACCTTGCAGTGATTCCCATTCTGGTGCTCGTCTCGGTGCTTGGCGCAGGCAGCGGCGGCTCCGTCGTGGCGCACATCTCCAGTGCGATCTTGAAGGCCGGAGTAGCGGTCGCTTTTCTCATTCTGATCGGACGGCTGCTGATGCGTCCGCTGTTCCAGCTGGTTGCGGGCACCCATTCGACGGAGCTCTTCGTCGCGGCGACCTTGTTCGTCATCGTCGGCGCAGGCCTTGCCGCGCACCAAGCCGGCCTGTCGATGGCGCTCGGAGCATTCGTTGCAGGACTGATGCTGGCGGAAACGGAGTACGGCAAGGCCATTGAGGCCACCGTCGATCCATTCAAGGGCCTGCTGCTAGGCATCTTTTTCTTCACCGTCGGTATGGCCATCGACTTCCGCGTGTTCATGCGCGAGCCCGGTTGGCTGCTGGCCGCCGTTATCGGCGTTCTGGCGGGTAAGGCGATCGTACTCATCATCCTGGGCCGCCTCTTCAGGCTCTCGTGGCCGTCGGCGATCGAGATCGGCTTCCTGCTGGGTCCAGTCGGCGAATTCGCTTTCGTAAGCATCGGGATGGCGGCGGCGCTCGGCCTGATCGAACCTCGCGTGTCGAGCTTTGCCGTCGCCATCACCGCCGTGACGATGACATTGACGCCGCTTTTGGGCGTGCTCGGACGACGATTGGCCGCGAAACTGGGGAGCGAGCGCACCCTCGATCCCGAACTGACGGTTCGGCCGCCCGGCGACCGGGCGCAGGCCATCGTGGTCGGCTACGGCCGCGTTGGAAAAGTCGTCTGCTCGCTGCTGACCAGCCACGGCCTGAACTACATCGCGATCGATAACGAAGCAGTCGCCGTGGCGCGCGACCGCCGCGATGGTCACAAGGTCTATTTTGGTGACGCGACAGAACCGGGCTTTCTCGAAGCCTGCGGCCTGATGCAGACGACCGGTGTGATCATTACCATTCAGTCGCGAGCAGCGATCGATGCCGTCGTCGAGCGGATTCGCGCAGTGCGGCCGGACGTGCTGATCGTCTCACGTGCGCGGGACGCCGATCATGCCCGCCACCTCTATGCGATCGGCGCAACCGATGCGGTGCCGGAAACCATCGAGGCAAGCCTGCAACTTTCCGAAGCCGCACTGATCGGCCTCGGAGTCGCGGTCGGGCATGCAATCGCCTCGGTGCACGAGAAGCGGGACGAATTTCGGCTGACATTGCAGCAAGCCGCCCGCATTGCAGCACAAGAGAAAACTCGTCTCCTCGATAGCACGGGGCGCCGGTCCCCGAGATAGCCGCCTATCCGGGCGGCCGTGCGCTGCGGACTGTCGTGATCTGGCAAAACCCGCCCGCGCGGACTACATCTGCGCCATGACAAATGCTCCGCGGGCAAACCCTCCGCTCCAGGATTTCATCGGTCGGCACGAACGGCTGTTCGTGCTGACCGGCGCCGGCTGTAGCACCAATTCGGGCATTCCCGACTATCGCGACAGCCACGGCAATTGGAAGCGGACCCAACCAGTCAACTTCCAGGCTTTCATGTCGGACGAGCATACGCGCCGGCGCTATTGGACGCGCAGTCTGATTGGATGGCGGCGGTTCGGCCAGGCGAAGCCGAATGATGCGCATCATGCGCTGGCCCGGCTCGAGGCGAACGGCCGGTGCGGGATGCTGCTGACCCAGAACGTCGATCGGCTGCATCAGTCCGCCGGCCACCGCCAGGTGATCGACCTGCATGGCCGGCTCGATCTGGTCCGCTGCATGGGCTGCGGCGGCAAGACGCCGCGCGATGAGTTTCAGCACGCGCTTGGTCGCGCCAATGCGGCCTGGCTGACGCTCGATGCCGCCGATGCACCTGATGGCGACGCTGATCTGGAGCACGAGGATTTTTCGTCCTTCGAAGTGCCGGCCTGCGAGGCCTGCGGCGGCATTCTCAAGCCCGACGTCGTGTTCTTCGGCGAGAACGTCCCCCGCGACATCGTCGCCACGGCGCAGGATCATCTGGCGCAGGCCGACGCCATGCTGATCGTCGGCTCCTCGCTGATGGTCTATTCCGGATTCCGCTTCGTGCAGGCTGCCGCGCAGCGCAATATTCCGATTGCGGCGGTCAATCTCGGCCGCACCCGGGCCGACGATCTCCTGACACTGAAGGTCGAGGAGCGCTGCGAGGCGGCGCTCGCATTCCTGCTCTGAAGATGGACGGCTAGCTGGACTTCGGATAGAGCTTCAGGAGCGCGGTTGACGCCTCGCTTGCTCGCCGTGCGATCTCGTTAGTGCTCGGGCGATTGGTGGCCTGTAGCAGTAGGCCCGTCATCAGATCTCCCCACAACAATCCAAGAAATTTCTCGGTCGTCGCGTCGGGGTCACCGGCAAGAAGACCTTTTGATCTGGCGTCCGCCATGATCATCCGCAGTGAATCGCGGATGGGCTTGCGGGCGACGGTATCTAGCGCATGCGCAACTCTTGGTGCATGTACGGCCTCGGATATGGCCAGGCGAAACACGGCGACGACGACCGGATCGGTCGTTTCCGTCAATAGCTTCGACCCAAACGCGGCAAGCACTTTTGCCAGCATGTCCCTGCTGCGGATCGTGGGAAGGTCCGCCGGTGCCTTGAGCCGCTGGGCGCGTTCGGTGATGCATGCGACCAGCATCGCCTCCTTGTTGCCGAACAGCGAGTAGAGCTCGCGTTTGGAAACGCGCGCACGCGTCGCGATCTCCAGAGTGCTCGTCTGCGCGTAGCCACCTTCCATGAACGCGGAAAGCGCTGCGTTCAGGATCCGCTTCCGGGCCTCAAGTCCATCGGCGTTTTCCTGGGGCGGCTCCATCTTCGGACTCATCGACGCAATCTTCCTCTTGACTTGGTACCAATCGGTACCATATCCGTTTCGCGTGGTACCGCGTCGTACCAGAATGTAGTGAAACAGGAAAGGACCGAGACGATGAGAGAGGCAATCCTCGTGACCTCCGCCGCAGGGGGCACCCAAGGTCAGACCGGCCGGCACGTGTCCGAAATGTTGCTCCGGCGCGGCCATCAGATCCGCGCGCTCGTGCGCCAAACCGACAGTCGTTCCGACAGGCTCAAGTCGCTCGGCGCAGAGATTTTCGTCGGCGACTTCCTCGACGTCCGCTCCGTTGAACAGGCGGCAAAGGACGTCTCGGCGATCTATTTTGCCTATCCCGTCCAGGACGGACTGGCAGAAGCAACCGCGGCAATGGCCTTCGCAGCACGCCGGCATGGTATTTCGCGGCTTGTCAATCTCGTGATGTATCAGTCATCGATCGATGCACCGACCCCGCGCATGCGGCAGAATTATCTGTCCGAACAGGTTTTCGAATGGGCAGGCGTCGGCCCGCTGCATTTGCGGGCCACCGTCTTCTACGAGAACGTGGCTCGTCTTGTCGGCGCGAACCTGCCGGAGCGCGGTGCAATCCGCCTGCCGTTAGGTGACGAGAGCACCATTCTGCCGTTGATCTCGGCTGAAGACGTGGCGCGGGTCGCCGTGGGTCTCCTCGTTGGCCCCAAGCAGGTCGCGGGATCCGCCTATCCCATCATCGGGAGCGTCAATTCCGTCGGCGACATTGTCAAGGCGTTCGCGCACGTCTTCGACAGGGACGTCCACTACGAGGAAATCACCGACGCGGAGTGGCGCAGCGAAGTCCTGTCGCGAGGCTGGAATGCGCACGCGGTCGAGCACCTCTCCTCGCTCTGGAAATCGCTGCGGGCTGCCCGGCTCCCGGCTGAAGCTGCGCGTTTCGTTGCGACGGATACCATCGAAAAAATCGGTGGTGCACAGCCGAAGACATTTCAACAATTCGTTCGCGAGCGACAGTCCGAGTTGCTTGCGCCTGCTGCGAAGGCCTAGCCCGAGGGGAATGCACATGGACAGACGCCGGTTTCTGGCTGCGGCCTTGGCTCCGCTCGCATT
This sequence comes from Bradyrhizobium zhanjiangense, assembly GCF_004114935.1. Classification (NCBI taxonomy): domain Bacteria; kingdom Pseudomonadati; phylum Pseudomonadota; class Alphaproteobacteria; order Hyphomicrobiales; family Nitrobacteraceae; genus Bradyrhizobium; species Bradyrhizobium zhanjiangense. The sequence continues at coordinate 8,706,189 of NZ_CP022221.1, read as the reverse complement.
GCAGGCGGCGCCCCGCGCAATGTCATCAAGCGCTTTTGCGGCAAGTTCGGAACGAGGTGAAAGAATGACTGGGATCAAGCAGCGAATTATCGAAACCAACGGAATCCGCCTCAACATTGCCGAGCAGGGTGAAGGGCCTCTGGTGCTGCTGGTCCACGGCTTCCCCGAGACGTGGTATTCTTGGCGGCATCAGATCGGCGACCTTGCCGCCGCCGGTTTCCGCGTCGTCGCTCCCGACATGCGCGGTTATGGAAAGAGCGACGCGCCGCAGGCGATCGACCAATATACGATCCTGCATCTCGTCGGAGACATGGTCGGCATTCTCGATGCGTTGGGCGTGCCGACTGCCGTCATCGTCGGGCACGATTGGGGCGCCAGCGTTGCCTGGCAGGCGGCTCTCACGCGCCCTGATCGCTTCAGGGCCATCGCCGCGCTCAGCGTCCCGTTCCGGCCGCGCGCCAAGGCGCCACCGACCAGTCTCATGCCGCGCACCGAGACTGCGCAATTCTATCAGCTCTATTTCCAGGAGCCGGGTCCTGCGGAGGCTGAGTTTGGACGCGATCCGCGCGCGACCCTTCGCAACATGCTGTTTGGCGCGTCCGGCGACGGCGTGGCCGCGGCTCGCGCGGCCGGCGGGACACCGACGAACCTTGCGATGGTCCCGAAGGGTGGCGGTTTCCTGCAAGGACCCGGTGCGCCGGCAACGTCGCCATCCTGGATTAGCGAAAGCGACGTCGACCATTACGGAGAGGAGTTTCGACGAAGCGGCTTTCGCGGCGCGCTAAACTATTACCGTAACCTCGATCGCAATTGGGAAATCACGGGTGCCTTGACGGGCCTTCAGGTCACCATACCCGCGCTCTACATGGCGGGCGATCGTGACTTCCTGCTGTCTTCCCCCGGAACGGACCAGTTGCTCGCAAATCTGAAGACTCTCGTTCCCGGCTTGCGAAAGGTCCAGATGCTTCCGGGGTGCGGCCATTGGACTCAGCAGGAGCGACCAGGCGAAGTCAGCGCCGCGCTCGTCGAATTCATGCGCGCACTGCCGAGCCGCTCCTGAGCGATGTGGCTTCCGCAAAGCGTCGTCATCAGGGCCGGTCGAACAACCGGCCCTGATTTGCAAGGGAGGTCGTCCAAGCCAACTTGGCAATGCTGCATAGGTGCCACGCAAAACCGCCTTCTCGACCGGCACGTTCGCTGGTATGAAAATTGCTCAGTTTCACCCTGAGTTATGACGATCAGCGCGGAGAATTTGGAATGCTTGAGGGAGCCGAGGTGCGGCTTGCCGTCGATATCGGGGGCACATTCACTGACATCGTGCTGGACGTGGGCGAGGCGCGCAAGACGCGCAAGGTGCTGACGACGCCGCAGCGGCCAGAGCAGGCGGTGCTGGACGGGATGCGCCTCATCCTTACTGATGCGCGTGCGCATATCAGCGACATCGACGTCTTCATCCACGGCACTACGCTCGCCACCAACGCCATCATCGAGCGCCGCGGCGCGAAAACCGCTCTGATCGCAACGGACGGCTTTCGCGACGTGCTCGATATCGGCACCGAGAGCCGCTACGACCAATATGATCTCAGCATCGACAAGCCGAAGCCGCTGGCGCCGCGCAGCCTGCGCTTTACCGTGCCCGAGCGCATCGACGCGCACGGTGCCGTTCGGCTCCCGCTGGACGAGATTGCTGTGCGCGCGCTCGCGCCGAAATTGCGCGAGCGAGGCGTCGAGAGCGTCGCGATCGCCTTCCTGCACTCCTACGCCAATCCCGAGCACGAGCGCCGCGCCGCAGCGATCCTGGGCGAGGAGATGCCCGGCATCTCCGTGACCGTGTCGTCGGCGGTGTGTCCGGAAATTCGCGAATATGAGCGCACCTCCACCGCCGTGGCGAACGCCTATGTGCAACCGCTGATCGACGGCTATCTCGCCCGCATGGCCGATGCCTTGCAGGTCGAGCAGTTCCGCGGCGCCATCTATCTCGTCACCTCCGGCGGCGGCGTCACCTCGATCGAGACGGCGCGGCGCTTTCCGGTGCGTCTCGTCGAATCCGGCCCGGCCGGCGGCGCCATCTTCGCGGCGCAGATTGCCGCAAGGTTGGGCGAGAGCAAGGTGCTGTCGTTCGACATGGGCGGCACCACTGCAAAGATCTGTCTCATCGAGAAGTACCAGCCCGAGACCTCGCGCGTGTTCGAGGTCGACCGTGCCGCGCGCTTCCTCAAAGGCTCCGGCCTGCCGGTGCGCATCCCCGTGATCGAGATGGTCGAGATCGGCGCCGGCGGCGGCTCGATTGCGCATGTGGACGCGATGAAGCGTGTCACCGTCGGTCCCGAGAGCGCCTCGTCCGAGCCGGGACCGGCCTGCTACGGCCGCGGCGGCCAGCGTCCTGCCGTGACGGACGCGGACGTTGCGCTCGGCATGATCGATCCCGATGCATTTGCGGCGGGCACGATCAAGCTCGATCCGGAGCTTTCGAAGCAGGCGCTGCTGCGCGACGTCGGCGAGCCGCTCGGCCTGTCGGCGGAAACCGCGGCCTATGCCGTGCACGAGGTCGTCTGTGAGAACATGGCGAGCGCGGCGCGCGTGCATGCGGTCGAGCGCGGTGCCGTGGTTGGCCAGCACACGCTGATCGCCTTCGGTGGCGCTGCGCCGTTGCATGCGGCGCGCGTCGCCGAGAAGATCGGCGTCTCCCGCGTGATCGTGCCCTCGAATGCCGGCGTCGGATCGGCCGTCGGATTCCTGGCGGCGCCCATCGCTTACGAGCTGGTGCGCAGCCGTCACGTCCGGCTCGATGATTTCGACACCGACGCGGTCTCCGATCTCTTGCAGGAGATGGCGACCGAAGCGCGTGCGCTGGTCGAGCCCGGCGCCGCCGGTGCGCCGGTGCGGGAGCGCCGCGCCGCCTTCATGCGCTATGTCGGCCAGGGCCATGAGATCTCGGTCGAGCTGCCGAACCGGCGGCTGGCGACCGCTGATCTCGCCGGTCTGCGCCAGAAATTCGAGGCGGATTATTCAGCGATGTTCGAGCGGCCGATCCCGGGTGCCGCGATCGAGGTGTTGAGCTGGTCGGTGCTCGCGACCACCGAGGCGCGCAATCCACCCGCGGTCGCGGCCGTCGCGCGCAAGTCCGCCGGAAAGGCAGTCGGAAGCCGCAAGTTCTTCGACGGCCGCGCAGGCGAGGTGATCGAGATCCCGCTCTATCGCCGCGAGGACATGGCGCCCGGTGCCACCATTGCGGGCCCGGCCGTAATCGCCGAGGACGAGACCTCCACCTTCGTCTCGACCAGTTTTGATGCTCATATCGACGGTGCCGGCAGCATCGTCATGGAACGAAAGGCGGCCTGATCATGAGCAAGGCAAGCGGCGCGAGCCTGATCGATCTCCAGATCATGTGGCACCGGCTGATCGCCGTGGTCGAGGAGCAGGCGCAGGTGCTGCTCCGCACCGCGTTCAGCCCGATCGTGCGCGAATGCGGCGACCTCTCCGCGGGTGTGTTCGACCTCAAGGGCCGCATGCTGGCGCAGGCGGTGACCGGCACGCCCGGCCACGTCAACTCGATGGCGGAATCGGTCAAGCATTTCATTGCCCATTTTCCGATCGAGACGATGAAGGAGGGCGATGCCTACATCACCAACGATCCCTGGATGGGCACCGGCCATCTCAACGATTTCGTCGTCACTACGCCCTGCTTCAAGGACGGCAAGCCTGTCGCGCTGTTCTCCTGCACCAGCCATCTCATGGACATCGGCGGCATCGGTTTTGGACCCGATGCCACCGACGTGTTCATGGAGGGGCTCTACATCCCCATGCTGAAGCTGATCGACCAGGGCGTCGTCAACGAGACGCTGATGGCGATGATCCGGACCAACACGCGGCTGCCGATCGACACCGAAGGCGACACCTATTCGCTGGCCGGCTGCAACGACGTCGGCTGTGAGCGCCTGGTCGAGATGATGACCGAGTTCGGCATCGAGACGCTCGACGAGCTCGGCGACTACATCTGCGACCGCTCGCGCGAGGCCGTGCTTGCCGAGGTCGCAAAGCTGCCAAAGGGCAGCTGGCGCAACACCATGGTCGTCGACGGCTATGATGCGCCGGTGACGCTCGCAGCGACGCTGACGATCTCGGACGAAGGCATCCACGTCGATTTCGACGGCACCTCAGCCGCCTCCAATTTCGGCATCAACGTGCCCCTGTCCTACACCACGGCCTATACCGTGTTCGGCCTCGGCTGCGTCGTCGCCTCGCACATCCCGAACAATGCCGGCTCGCTCTCGCCGCTGACGGTGTCGGCGCCGGCGGGTGCGATCCTCAATGCGCCGAAGCCTGCGGCGGTCGCCTCGCGTCACGTCATCGGCCAGATGCTGCCCGACGTCGTGTTCGGCTGTTTGCGCCAGATCATTCCCGAGCGCGTGCCGGCCGAAGGCACGTCGTGCCTGTGGAATCTCAATGTCCGCGGACAGACGCGAAGCGGCGCCGGCGGCAATTACGGGTTCTCGATGGCGGTGACCTCCAATGGCGGCACCGGTGCGCGCTTCGGCAAGGACGGCCTGTCGGCCACCGCCTATCCCAGCGGCGTGCGCGGCACGCCGGTCGAGATCGCAGAGACGCAGACGCCTTTGATCTTCTGGCGCAAGGAGCTGCGTCCGGATTCCGGCGGGGCAGGGCGCACCCGCGGCGGGCTCGGTCAGATCATCGAGGTCGGCAGCGGCGTCGATGCGCCGTTCGACATCCTGGCGGCGTTCGATCGCATCGATCATCCGCCGCGCGGGCGCGATGGCGGCCGGGACGGCGAGGCCGGCTATGTCGGCCTCAAATCCGGCAAGAAGCTGCGTGGAAAAGGCTTTCAGCAGGTGCCGCCGGACGACCGGCTGGTGGTGCTGACACCGGGCGGCGCCGGCATTGGCGATCCCGGCAAGCGCGAGCGCGCGGCGGTGAAGGACGACGTCGAGAGCGGTTTCGTGTCTTCAGACAATGCAGTTGCAGTTTATGGGTACGCGCGGTGACGCGATGGTAAACGGAGGGGAGCAATGATCACGCGAAGGAATTTCACCGCGGGTGCAGCGACGCTGCTGGCCGCTGGTCACATCTCCACCCGCGCCCGGGCGGCGAGCGTCAGCTGGGACATGTCAACGGTCTGGCCCGACGGCAATTTCCACACCCAGAACGCTTTTGCCTTCGCGGAAGAGGTGAAGAAGCAGAGCAGCGGCTCGGTCGCGATCACCGTGAAGGCCGGGGGCCAGCTCGGCTTCAAGGGCCCCGAGCATCTGCGCGCCGTGCGCGACGGCCTGGTGCCGCTCGCTGACGTCCTCAACATCCAGCAGGTCGGCGACGAACCCTTCATGGGCGTCGAGAGCATCCCCTTCCTCTGCGGCTCGATGGACGAACTGAAGGTGCTGCACAAATATGTGCGGCCCGAATATGAGAAGGTCGCCGCCCGCAACAACCAGAAGATCCTCTACATCGTGCCGTGGCCGACGCAATATCTGCACCTCAAGGTCAAGGTGGCCGACGTCGAGGGCCTGAAGAACATCAAGATCCGCGTGCCCGACAAGAACGCCGTCGACATGCTGGCCGTGGTCGGCATGGCGCCGGTGATGATCCCCTGGGGCGAGACGATTCCCGCGCTGGCGTCGGGTGCGGTCTCGGGGGTTTCCACCTCGGCGGTCTCGGGGGTCGACGGAAAGTTCTGGGAGTTCCTGAAATACATCTACCCGACCAACCACGTCTGGTCGTCGCAGATGCTCACCGTCAATCTCGATTCCTGGAAGGCGCTCTCCAGCGATCAACAGAAGCTCGTTACGGATATCGCCACGAAGATGGAGCCGGCATTCTGGGCGAATTCTCTCAAGGCCGACGTCGACAGCCTCAACCGTCTCAAGGAGGGCGGCATGGAGGTGGTGCCGGTCTCGGACGCGATGATGACGGCCATCCGCAGCAAGACCGCACCGCAGCTCGATGCGTTCCTCAAGCGTGTGCCGGCGGCCGACAAGCCGGTGCGGGCCTATCTCGCCGAAATGAAGCGTGGCTGAGGGCGACGTCGTGGTGAGCGTCTCGCCCGAAGCTCCGCAGAGTCTCAATGCAGCGGCACCGGCGCCGCTGCGCATCCTGCTCGACTGCATCGATCGCCTCGGCCGGCTCGACGGCTGGATCGGCGGCGGCTGCTTGTTGATGCTGACACTGCTGATGCTATGCGAGGTCGCAACGCGCTTCCTCTCGAACTTCTTTTCATTCTTCCCGCCGTCGATCTCGATCGCCTGGGAATACTCGTCCTATCTGATGGCGGCGTCCTTCACCTTCGGCGCCGCCATGACCTTGCGTGTCGGCGGTCACATCCGTGTCGTGCTGCTGCTCAAGAACGCGCCGGCCTTGGTGCAGCGTGCGCTCGAGATCCTGTCGGCGGCGGCCGGCTTCGCCTTCATGGCGTTCCTGACCTCGGCGATGGCAAAGTTCGCCTTTGGCGCCTATGTGCGCGGCCAGGTCTCGACCTCGAGCGATACGCCGCTGTGGTTTCCGCAAGCCGTCGTCACCTTTGGCATGCTGCTGCTGACGCTTCAGTTCCTGGCGCGTGCGATTCAGGCCATGCTCGGCCTGCCGCTGGAGGATCACCGCATGAAGGCCTCGCCCGTCGAATGATCGCCCACGCGCCAATCCCCGCACAGCGGATCCCATGACCATCGAAGTCGTCACCCTGTTTGCGATCCTGTTCGCGCTGCTGGCTTGCGGCGTCTGGATCGGCCTGACGCTGGCGCTCACCGCGACGCTGCTGCTCGCGATGTTCCGCTCGATCCCGCTCGACAAGCTGTTGCCGCAATATGCCTGGAACATCCTGACCACGCAGGAGCTGCTGGCGCTGCCGCTCTTCATCCTGATGGGCGAGCTGTTGTTTCGCACCCGCCTGTCGCGCTCGCTGTTTCAGGGGCTCGCGCCCTGGGCCGGGCTTTTGCCCGGCCGCCTGCTGCATGTGAACGTGATCGGCTGCACCATTTTCGCGGCGATCTCGGGCTCGTCGGCCGCGACCACGCAGGTGATCGGCCGCATGTCGCTGAACGAGCTGCTGCGCCGCGGCTATTCCCGCGACATCGCGATCGGCTCGCTCGCCGGTGCCGGCACGCTCGGCTTCCTGATTCCGCCGTCCAACATCATGATCATCTATGGCGTGCTCGGCGACGTCTCGATCCTGAAGCTGTTCACCGCCGGCGTGCTGCCTGGTCTGCTATTGGCCGCCACCTTCATGGCCTGGGTGATGCTGCACACCAGCCTCAACGGCACCATGGTGCCGGAGACGGAAGCAAAACTCTCGCAGGTGCCGTGGAGCGAGCGCTTCGCGGCGCTGAAGGACCTCGCGCCGGCGCTGTTCCTGATCGCCTGCGTGCTCGGCTCGATGTATGGCGGGCTGGCGACGCCGTCGGAGGCCGCGGCTGTCGGCGTGCTCGGCGCGGCGCTGGTTGCCTGGGCGCAAGGAGCGATGTCGCAGCAGGTGATGAGGGACGTGCTGATCGGCTCGGTCGTGACCTGCTCGATGATCGCACTGATCGTGCTCGGCGCCTCGATCCTCGGCAACGCGGCGGCCTTCCTCGGCATCCCGCAAGCGGTGGCGGCCTTCGTCAAGGGGCTTGGCCTGTCGCCTTTCATGCTGATCGTGGCTTTGGTCGTCTTCTATCTCGTCCTCGGCTGCTTCCTCGACGGCTTCTCGATGATCGTGATGACGCTGCCGATCGTGCTGCCGATCGTGAAGGCGGCGGGCTTCGACGAGGTCTGGTTCGGCGTCTTCCTGGTTCTCGCCGTCGAGATGGCGCAGATCACCCCGCCGGTCGGCTTCAACTTGTTCGTGATCCAGGGCCTGACCGAGGACGGCCTCGGCTACATCGCGCGCGTGACGATGCCGTATCTCATGATCATGATCGGCTTCGTGCTGCTGCTCACATTGTGGCCCGGCATCGTCACGATCCTGCCGCGGGTGCTGTACGGATAGATTTGCGCCGTCCCGGCTGAGCGGCCGGGACGGCATTTCGATGCTTCTGGCTTACGCCGCCGCCTTCTTCCGCGCCTGCTCGGCCTTGTACAGCTCGAACTCCTCCGCGATCGCCTTCGCGATCGAGGGCCGCTGGCGCAGGCGCTCGTAATAGGCCTTCAGGTTCGGCCATTTCGCGAGCTCGATCGGCGGAGTCGCCATGGTCCAGTTGATGACCGTGACGAGATAGGCGTCGGCGACGCTGAAATGGTCGAGCAGGAATTCACGTCCCTTGAGATGATTGTCGAGGTAGTCGAGTCGCGACAGGTTCTTCTCTAGCGCATAGGCCTTGGCTTCCTGCGGCGCTTTGCGGTCGAGCACGGGCACGAACAGGGCCTTGTGCAGCTCGGTGCCGATGAAGCAGAGCCATTGATGTAGTCGCGTGCGCTCGATGCCCGCAGCGGCGCCGAGGCCGGATCGCGGGAAACGGTCGGCAACATATTGCAGGATCGCGGCGTTCTCGGTCAGCACCACGCCCTCGTCGGTGCGCAGCGTCGGCACGAGGCCAATCGGGTTTACGCTGCGGAAGTCGGAGCCGTCACTCAGCACTGTCTTCGTCGGCGGATCGACTTCGAGATAGTTCGCTTCGGCGCCAGCTTCATACAGCGCCACGCGGGTCGCCATCGAGCAGGCGAGCGGCGAGAAATAGAGATCCATCTGTAGCCTCCTTGGGCAATTCCTTCTGGGTGTCGCTCAATCTGGCCAGATTGATTTTTGTACTGTCTTGCATAATATAGGGTCGGTCAAGGATTATTTTGCGAAATGGTACAAAAATCGAAACCGCCAGCTGCTGCCAACGGACCCAAGCGCCGTGGCCGGCCGCGTGCCTATGAGCCCGATGTCGCGCTCGGCAGAGCGCTCGACCTGTTCCGCAAGCAGGGCTTTGCCGCGACCTCGCTCGACGATCTCAGCGAAGCCACCGGCATGAACCGCCCGAGCCTCTATGGCGCGTTCGGCGACAAGCGCGAGCTCTACATCAAGAGCTACCAGCGCTACCGGGAGGAAGCGCGCGCATCGATGGTGGAGATCTTTCGCCAGGAGATGCCGGTGCGCCAGCGGCTGGAGCGCATCTTCGCGTCCGCGCTGAACATCTATCTCTCGGGTGACACTGGTCCGCGGGGCTGCTTCACGGTGGTGACTGCGGCCTCCGAGGCGGTGAGTGATCCTGAGATCCGCGCCATGGTGCTCGAAGGTCTCACCGAACTCGACAAGGCCTTTGCCAATTGCTTCCGCCGCGCCAAGGAGAAGGGCGAGCTGCCTGATAGCGCCGACCCGGCGGTGCTGGCGCAGGTCGCATCCGCCACGGTGCACACGATCGCCATCCGTTCCCGCGCCCGCGTCCCGCGCAAGGAGCTCGAGGCCATCGTCAGCGGCGCGATCGACATGATGGTGGGGGCTAAACCTTAGCTGTCGTCCTGGCGAAAGCCGGGACCCATAGCCACCGAATGCAGTTTTGGCGAAAGCTCGGGGTTAGAACGTCGTGCCGCAACTTCTCCCTGGGGTAATGGGTCCTGGCTTTCGCCAGGACGACACTATTGTTGTGGCGCGACTATGCCGCGCGGATATGCGCGAGGAAGCGGTCCACTTCGTCCCGCAGCCGCTGCGACTGCTTTGACAGCTCGATCGCCGATCCCAGCACTTCCTCAGCCGCTGTGCCGGTCGCAGCGATGCCGGCGGTGACGCCGGAGATGTTTTGTGAGACCTCGCCGGTGCGAGCCGCAGCCTGCTGGACGTTCTGCGCGATCTCTTGTGTCGCCGTGCCCTTGCTGACCGACGGCTGCCGCAATCGCGGCCGAGATTTCGTCGACCTCCCGGATCGTCGCACAGATCGACTGGATGCCGTCGACAGCACCGGTGGTCTCTCCCTGTACCGCCGTCACCTGCGCGCCGATCTCCTCCGTCGCCTTCGCGGTCTGGGTCGCCAGCGCCTTCACCTCGGAGGCGACCACGGCAAAGCCGCGGCCGGCTTCGCCCGCGCGCGCCGCCTCGATCGTCGCGTTCAGCGCGAGCAGATTGGTCTGTCCCGCAATGCCGTTGATGAAGGAGACGACGTCGCCGATCTTTTGCGCGGCGTCGGCAAGGCTCTGCACGCGCGCATTCGATCGTTCCCCGTCGCTCGCTGCCCTGCCGACGACCTCGGTCGCATGGGCGAGGCGGCGGCTGATCTCGGTCATGGACGAGGACAGTTCTTCCGCGGCGGCCGCCACCGTCTGGACGTTCTCCGAGGCCAGCGCCGAGGCCGAAGACACCGTGCGAGTCTGTTGTCGCGACTGCTCGACGATCTCGGACATCGAGCGGGCGGTGTGCTCCATCTCGACCGCGGCCGAGGATACCGTGGTGACGACGTCGCGGATGCTGGCTTCGAAATTGTCGGCGAGCGCGCCGAAAGCGCGCCGCTTCTCCGCTTCGGAATGCGCCTTGGCCTCGAGCTGCTCGGCTTGGAGTTTGCTAAAGCTTACGGCATTGTCGCGGAACACCGCGACGGCCTTCACCATTGCGCCGACCTCGTCATTCGCTTTGCTGGCGGGAATGGTGACGTCGAGCCGACCATCTGCGAGCTCGCGCATCACGCTCGTGATCGAGATGATCGGGCGCGAAATGCTGCGAGCAATGAGATAGCCGACGATCGCGGCCAGCACGAGCCCGAGCGCGGCGATCCCGATCGCGAGCATCCAGGCGCGGTCGGCCGAGGCCTCGTAGTCGGCATTGTCCATCACCAGCTCGACCGCACCGAGCGGTTTGCCGGAAAAATCCTTGATCGGTCCGAGCAGCGCGGCGACCGGCGTCGTGTCGAGCTTGGCCTGCCGCACCGTGAAGTCGCCGCCGGTGGCGCGGCCGTAATCGGCCGCATCGAAGAAGCTCTTGCCCTTCAGCGTGCCACCGAACAGCTTGAAGCTTGAACCGTCGGCGAGATGGAAGGCGACGTCGACATGGCGGTTGGCCTTGAAGTCGTCGAAGAAAGGTTGGCCGAAGGTCAGACCGAATTCGACCGTGCCGAGATGCTTGCCGGCTTGCGCGATCGGCACCACGCCGCGGATGCCGAGTCCGGCCACACCGCCCTCGAGACCGACTACGACCTTGCGGTCCTGGTTAGCGACGACGACCGTCTTGCGAAAGCCGGAGAGGTCGTCACCGAATTTCGCCGGCTGGTGCACGCGCAGGAACGAGGTCGCCGGCGCCACATGGAACTGGAACTGATCGACGCCGTAGTCCGACTTGGTGGCGGCAAAGACCGGTCCGAACAGGCGCACCAGCGCCTCGCGATCCTGCTTCGCCATGGCCTCTTGCGTCGCCGGCATCGCCGCGACCACGGCGCTCATCGCGGCGGCGCGATGCGATTCCTCGGCAATGCGCGATTGCAGCGCATCGTAATGGCTGCGCAGCTCGCGCTGGTCGGCCCGGTCGATGATCCCGGCGATGATCCACATCGCCCCGAGCACGGCAAACAGGGCGGTCGCCGCCGCCGTCACCGCCAGCGCAACCGTGATCCGCATCCTGAGGCCGAGGTTCGCTCGCATGTTCGACCCATTCGTTGAGCGTTGATTAACAACGTCTATCAACTTCTCGCTAAGAGAGGGTGAACGGGGATGCTGGTGGGGAGGGGCGGGGCGGGGCGACGAGCCCAAACAAAGCTGTCGTCCTGGTCAAGCGCAGCTCTTGGCAACGCGTAGCGTTGTCCAGGGCGGAGCGCAGATCCAGGACCCATTACCCCAGGAAGTGGTTTGGCGAAGACTCCGATTACGACTTCGCGCCGCAACTTCTCCCTGGGGTAATGGGTCCTGGCTTTCGCCAGGACGACATCGAAAGTGAGGCGCGGTCGTGCCTCTTCCAACCAGGCGAGGCCTCAATACCCCCTGGCCCGATCCACCACATTCTCCAGCACACCGCCCGCTTCGAAGCGCGCTATCTGCTCGGCGACGTAGGCCGAGATCGCGTCCGCATCGGTGTCGGCTGCGTTGTGCGGGGTCAGCAGCACCTTGGGGTGGGTCCAGAACCGGCTGGTCGCCGGCTGCGGCTCCTGCACAAAGACGTCGAGCGAGACGGCGCCCAGCGTGCCGTCGTCGAGGCAGGCCAGGATGTCGGCTTCGTTCTGCAAGCCGCCGCGGCCGGCATTGATCAGCACCGGCGCGCCGAGCGGGCTGTTGCGGCTGAGCTTGGTGAAGACGTCGCGATTGAGGATGCCATGCGTGTCCGGCGTCAGCGGCAGCAGGCAGACCAGGATGTCGGTCGCGCGCAGGAACGCGTCGATTCCATCCGTGCCGTGGAAGCATTCGACGCCCTCGATCGTGCGCCGGCTGCGGCTCCAGCCGGCGACGCGGAAGCCGAGCCGGCGCAGCACATCGGCCGCATCAGTGCCCAGCGTGCCGAGCCCCATGATGCCTACCGTGACCGCGCTCGCCGGCCATTGATATGTGGGCTCCCAGCGCTTCTCGCGCTGGCACTGGCGCAAATAGAGCTCCTGGCGATGGTGCATCAGCACATGCAGCACGACATATTCGGTCATGCGGTTGGTCAGGTCGGGCACGGCGACGCGCACCAGCGGCACATCGGGCAGGCTCTTGTCTGCCATCAACGCGTCGACGCCGGCGCCGAGATTGAAGATCGCACGCAGATTGGGGAACGCACCGAGATCGCCCGGCACCGGTTTCCAAACGGCGGCATAGTGCACCTCGGCCGGATCAAGGGCGGAATCGGGCAGCAGCACCACGCGCCGGCCGCCGCAGACCGCGTCGAACCGGGCCTTCCAGCGCTCCGGCAGCCAGTTCTGCTGCGTGCTGTTGATCAGGACGGCCAGTGTGCCTTTGGTCATTCGAAGTGCCTCGTCGAGTTCCGCTTGAGAAGGCCCTCCTTGGCACGATCTGCCGGATTTTTCTTGCAAATTTTTTCCGCAGCCGTGTCGGGGCGGGGCATATTGGCGCGTCTTTAGAACAGACGAGGAAAGTGTCGCCTATGCTTTATGCCATTCTTTGCTATCACGATGAGGACTTCGTCGGCTCCTGGAGCAAGGACCAGGACGAGGCCGTGATGAAGAAGCTCGCCGTGGTGCAGGAGAAGCTCACACAGCAGGGTCGGCTCGGCCCGGTGGCGCGGCTGTTGCCGACCACCGCGGCGGCGACGCTGCGCAAGGAAGACCCGCCGCTGGTGCTCGACGGCCCCTATGCGGAGACCAAGGAGCAGTTGCTCGGCTTCTATATCGTCGACTGCAAGAACCTCGACGACGCGCTCGATGTCGCGCGCGAGCTCGGCGCTGCCAATCCCGGCGGTGCCTATGAGGTGCGTCCCGTCGGTGTGTTCAGGCCCGGAGGGAATCTGACGTGAGCGAGGCCGACACCGCCTGGATCGAGACTGCGCTGACCTCGGCGCGCCCCCAGGCGGTCGGCGCGCTGCTGCGCTATTTCCGCGATCTCGATACCGCCGAGGAGGCTTTTCAGAACGCCTGCCTGCGTGCGCTGAAAACCTGGCCGCAGAACGGGCCGCCGCGCGATCCCGCGGCCTGGCTGATCATGGTCGGCCGCAACGTCGCGATCGACGAGGTCCGCCGCGCCCGCAAGCAGCAACCGCTGCCAGAGGACGACCAGGCGATCTCCGATCTCGACGACGCCGAAGGCGCGCTTGCCGAGCGGCTCGACGGCTCGCATTACCGCGACGATATTTTGCGGCTGATGTTCATCTGCTGCCATCCGCAGCTGCCGGCGACGCAGCAGATCGCGCTGGCGCTGCGTATCGTCTCCGGTCTCACGGTGAAGCAGATCGCGCGCGCCTTTCTGGTCTCGGAAGCCGCGATGGAGCAGCGCATCACCCGCGCCAAGGCGAAGGTCGCTGACGCCGGCGTACCCTTCGAAGCGCCCGGCGCGGTCGAGCGTTCCGAGCGGCTCGCCGGCGTCGCGGCGATGATCTACCTGATCTTCAACGAAGGCTATTCGGCGAGCGGCGATACCGCGGAGCTTCGCAAGCCGCTGTGCGAGGAGGCGATCCGGCTGGCGCGGCTGCTGCTGCGGCTGTTCCAGAGCGAGCCGGAGATCATGGGCTTGACGGCGCTGATCCTGTTGCAACATGCGCGCAGCGCCGCGCGCTTTGCCGCGGACGGGTCGCTGATCCTGCTGGAGGACCAGGACCGTTCGCTGTGGAACCGCACCATGATCGCGGAGGGCCTCGCCCTGATCGACAAGGCGATGCGCCACCGCCGCAGCGGGCCCTATCAGATCCAGGCCGCGATCGCCGCGCTGCACGCGCGCGCATCGACGCCGGAGGAGACCGACTGGACGCAGATCGACCTGCTCTACGGCGCGCTCGAACTGGTGCAGCCCTCGCCGGTGGTGACGCTCAACCGCGCGGTCGCGGTCTCCAAGGTGCGCGGACCGCAGGCCGCACTCGAGCTGATCGAGCCGCTGGCGCCGAAGCTTGCCAACTACTTCCATTTCTACGGTGTGCGTGGCGCCTTCCTGATGCAGCTCGGCCGCAACGATGAGGCCCGCATCGCCTTCGACCGCGCCATCGCGCTCGCCAACACCTCCGCGGAAGCCGCCCACATCCGCATGCATCTCGATCGCCTGATCCGGGACAGCCAGCCGAAGCCGAAGGAAAGCGCTAAGGAAAGCGCTAAGGCGAAATAGGGCAACACCATCTCCGCCGTCATGCCCGGGCTTGTCCCGGGCATCCACGTTCCCTCTTGGCGTTCAAGGCGTGGATGGCCGGGACATCTGTGCGAAGACGCGCTTCGCGCTAATGCCCGGCCACGACGTAGGGCGGCATTGTGCCAAAAATTTCGTGTCGATCTTGTCGACCGGGGTCTCCCTCGTTCGTCCTACGCACGTATCCCGGGAGCCAATCCATGTTGAAAGCCATTGCCGTCATCGCCATCGTCCTCGCGGCCGGAATTGCGGCCGTGCTCGTCTTTGCCCTGACGAAGCCCGACACATTCCGCGTCGAGCGCAGTCTCGCCGTGAAAGCGCCGGCCGATACGATCTATCCGGTGGTGGCCGATTTCCGCCGCTGGACCGCCTGGTCACCCTATGAGGGCCGCGATCCCGCCATGAAGCGGACTTTCGGAGGAACCGCGGAAGGCAAGGGCGCGACCTACGCCTGGGACGGGAACAACAATGTCGGCGCCGGTCACATGGAGATCCTCGAGGCCAACGTGCCCTCGAGGCTCCGCATCAAGCTCGATTTCGAGCGCCCGTTCGAAGGCCACAACAACGCCGAGTTCACCTTTGTGCCGCAAGGCGATGCCACACTGGTTACATGGGCGATGTCCGGTCCGGCCCCCTTCCTGTCCAAGGTGATGCAGGTGTTCATCAACATGGACAGCATGATCGGCAAGGATTTCGAGGCCGGACTCGCCAGCCTGAAGAAGCTCACGGAGAAGCAATAGGCGTTACTACACACGAAGAGGAGAGAAACGATGCTCAATCCCTATCTGTTCTATCAGGACACCTGCGAAGCGGCATTCAACCATTACGCCAAGGTTCTCGGCGGCAAGATTGATGCAATGATGCGTGCATCGGATGCGCCGCCGGAGGTGCCCGCCTCGCCGGGTCGCGAGAAGATGATCATGCATGCGCGGATGTCGCTGCCCGACGGTAGCGTATTAATGGGCTCCGATGCGCCGCCCGAGCATTTTCACAAGCCGCAGGGCTTCTCGATCTCGATCACGGTCAAGGATCCCGCGGATGGCGAGCGTAAGTTCAACGCGCTCGCCGACGGCGGCAGCGTCACCATGCCCTTCAGCAAGACGTTCTGGGCCAAGGGCTTTGGCATGTGCGTCGACAAGTTCGGCATTCCGTGGATGGTGAACTGCCCGGCGGAAGGAATGTGACGGGCGCGACCGCCCACATGATCGATTGAAATGTGATCCCCTCTCTCCAAACCCGCGGGAGAGGGGACACATAGCGACTCGTACGGAGCGTAGAGTCGTTCCGTCGCGCGCGGATCGGCCGCTTGCCTCTCACCGGGTTGATCCGGTCACGTCCCCGTCCGGCGGCGCCGGTTGCACGCAGCGAGGACAGATCACGAGCTTGGTGCCGAGCTGCCTGTCGTTTTCCGCTTCGATCTCGTCATGGACCGCCCACCACGCGTCGGAGTACGGCCGCAGGGTGCCGAGCACTCGTTCCCGCTCCTGATTGGGATCACTTGTCGCGGGCGCGGGGTTCGTTGCGGGCCGCTTCGCGATATGAGGGCGGTTCGGGCCTTTGTTGGGGTCTTGGCCGAGGCCATCCCATGCGATCGGACGACGCTCCTGCGCCGGGGCGACTGCACATCCAAGCAGCGTTGTGCAGAAAGTGAGCAAGATCAAGCCATGTCGCATCATGCCGGGACCCAAAGTTCGGCGCGCGACGGGCAAGATACGCGTGGGGAAACTTGCATCGCGTCGGTCAAATGGAACTTAAGGCAAACCAATTGGCCGGCATGCCGAGCAATGAACTTACGATTCGCATCACTCTGCGCGAGCAGTGCGGCTGCTTCGTGAAACGATGCGGACTGCATCGCACAACAATTGACGCAATATTGGGCTGTGATCTGCAAGTAAGAATCGGTATTTGTGAGTCATAAAATCTACAAACTGGGATGGACGTCACTTGGAAGGGGAGCGACCGATGGCAGCGGCGCTACAGATCAATTTTGCTCTTTGGGGGATGCTCATTTGCGCCAGCATGAAGCTGGTGCCGGTGATCCAGACTCTCTTTTGAAGCCAGCCAGCGCGTGATGGCGAAGACCCCCGGTGCGCACATTGCGTGCGAGCACAGGGAACCTGCCGTATGGCCTCGGACCAGGCAAGCCAAAGGCCATTGGAGCGGCTGCCAAATTCGTCAGCGGCAGCGCGGATAGATCGCGGCGAGATCACGCCCCTTCAGCAAGAGCAACCGCGAGGTGAGGCCGCCACGGCGGCTGATCCAGTCGCGCACCGGGCCGGGATAGGCGGCAAGCACCGCGACCGATGCTTCCGGCTCGGCATAGAAGCGCCCGCGCCCGTCGACCGAGCGCGCGGCATGGAAGCCGAGCACCGCACGCTTGGTGACGCAGATGCGCTCGCCCGGCACGATGCTCAAGACCAGCGTGCAGGCTGACAGACAAGGACCGTCGATCACCACGCGCTCGCCGCTCTCGCGCACCTTCTCGAACAGGTCGAGAAACGGCCCGACCGCTCCGCCCGGTGATTGGATGATGCGGATCTCGGCGGCCGCGGGCGCAGAGGTGAGCAGAGCTGTCGCGAGCATCAAGGCTTTGAAGGTGACGCGTCGCATGGCACTCTCCGAACTCTCGACATCGTAGAGTGGGCAAACCGAAAGCGTGCCCACCTATGGCGCAAATCGGGGGAGGTGAGTGGGCACGGCGCTTTCGCGCCTTTGCCCACCCTACAAATTCCGCGCCTACCCGTTGCGCCGCTGGCCGCGCAGCGTCGGCAGGCCGATACCTGCCGCATCGAAGCCGCCATCAACGGCCAAAATTTGGCCGGTGATGTAGCTCGCATTTGCCGAGCACAGGAAGTAGATCGCTTCCGCGAGTTCCTCTTCCAGGCCGTAACGGTTGAGCGGAATGGCGTCGTGATAGTCGGCGCGGATCTCCCTGCTGTGCACCTGCTTCGCCATCGCGGTGTCGACAGGCCCCGGCGCGACCGCGTTCACGCGGATATTGAGCGAGGCGAGCTCCACCGCGAGCTGCTTGGTGAGGTGCGCCAGCCCCGCCTTGCTGGTGCCGTAGGCCGAGCGCAGCGTCGAGGCGCGCACCGCCGAGATCGAGGTGATGTTGACGATGGCGCCGCCATCGCCGTCGCGCATCAAGGGCACCGCCGCCTTGGTGCAGAGGAACGGGCCGGTGAGGTTGACCTCGAGCACGCGGCGCCAGTCAGCCTCCGACGTCTCCATCAGCGGCGCGAACACGGCAATGCCGGCATTGTTGACGAGCGCATCCAGCCGACCGAACCGCCGTTCGACCGTGGTCATCGCCGCGCCGACCGCCGCCTTGTCCGAAACGTCGCAGGTCAGCGCCAGCGTCGCCTCGCTTTGGCCGATCTCGGCGACCGCGCGGCCGAGCAACTCGCCCTCGATGTCGAGCAGCGCCACGCGCCAACCCTCGGCAAGGAACTTCTTCGCGGTCGCAAGCCCGATGCCGCGCGCGGCTCCGGTGACGAGGGCGACTTTTTGCGGGGCTTGCGGCATTGGTTGATCTGTCCTGTGTCCGAGAGAGGCGCCTGAGCGCGGGCTCCTTTTACTTCGCTTTCGTTCCAGCAAGAAAGGTCTCAGGCCTAAACCTATCGACCCGATCCGGCCCGAATGCGCCGTCCGTAGTCGCACTGGCGCTGCCTCCAAATATTTTCTGCGCCGCTGTCGGGGCGGCGAGAGGTCGTTCGTCTTACAGGGGAATGCGGGCCGCCTGGACTTCGTCGCGCCCCGGAATGACAGCGAGCAACAAGGAACCCCCATGCGATTCATGATGCTCATGATCCCGCTCGGTTACGAGAGCGCGCCGCCGGATGTACAGCTCGATCCGGAACGCGTTGCCGCGATGATGCGCTACAACGAGGCGCTGAAGGATGCCGGCGTGCTGATCACGCTCGATGGCCTGCATCCGCCCTCGATGGGCGCGCGTGTCTCGTTTGCGACCGGCGTGCCCATTGTCACCGATGGACCCTTCGCTGAGGCCAAGGAGGTTTTGGGCGGTTACTGGATGATCGAGGTTGCCTCACGCGCCGAGGCGATCGCCTGGGCGAAGAAGTGCCCGGCTTCGCCCAACGAAATCATCGAGATCCGGCAGGTGCAGGAGATGGGCGACTTTCCGCCAGATGTGCAGGCAGCGGCCGCCGGATTCGACGACCTGAAGAGTAGCCACGGCGGGTCGCGACGAAATTGCGACTGACGTTCAATCGATCAACAAGGAGAAAACCGATGAGCACCGAACACAAATTCCTCGCCGTCTATCTCGGCAGCATGAACGGCTCGAAAATGGCGGCCTGGCGCGCGCTGCCCGAGGCCGAACGGAAAGCAAAGGAACAGGAGGGCATGGCCGCCTGGCACGGCTGGGTCGAGAAGCACAAGGCCGTCATCGTCGAGATCGGCGGCCCGCTCGGCAAGACCCGCAGGATCGACGCGAGCGGCATCACCGAGGTCAGCAATGCGCTGACCGGCTTCACGGTGGTGCGGGCTGCCTCGCAAGAGGAGGCTGCAAAGCTGTTCGAGAACCATCCGCATTTTGCGATCTTCCCGGGCGAGGCGATCGAAGTCATGCCCGTGCTGCCGATTCCGCAGATGTAGCTGCGGGCGAACTCGTTTCCGGCTCGATGTCGACGCATCGGCCCGGCACGACCGTGGAAGTACGGGGTTAATCACGCCGCATCGCCGCTAGTGACCTTCACGCCCGGCTCATGTAAAAGTCGTTCACATGAGCTGGCGCAAGGAGCAACGCCGCGCCGAGCGCGGCTATCACCACGGCAATCTGAAAGAAGCCCTGTTGCAGGCCGCTCTAGGCCTGATCGCCGAGAAGGGCGCGGCCGGCTTCACCTTTGCCGATGCCGCGCGCATGGCCGGGGTCAGCGCGGCGGCGCCCTACCGGCATTTCCGCGACCGCGACGAGCTGTTGTCCTCGATCGCCCAGCGCGGCTTCGAGCAGTTCGAGGCGCGCCTGGCCGCGGCCTGGGACGACGGACACCCTGATACGGTCACCGCGTTCGAACGCGTCGGTAAGGCCTATCTCGCCTTCGCGCGCGAGGAGCCCGCCTTCTACAACGCGATGTTCGAATCGGGCGTGCCGGTCGATGCCAATCCGGCGCTTCAGGCCGCGAGCGAACGTGCCTTTAACATCATTCGCGCCGCGGCCGAACGGCTTGCGGCGCTAACGCCGCCGGGCACGCCGCGGCCGCCGGCGATGATGATGGCGCTGCACATCTGGTCGATGGCGCACGGCGTGGCCTCTTTGTTTTCCCGCGGCGATGCCGCACGGCGAAAACTGCCGATGTCGCCGGACGAACTGCTCGAAGCCGAGGTGCTGATCTATCTGCGTGGCCTCGGCTTCCCGACCGACCGCCGTCCGCCAGCGAAGAGCGCCGAGCCGCCACCGGTACCACCGGAGGCGTCCTCCGGTTCTGGCGTGCCGCCCGGCGGTCCTTGGGGCAAGCCGAAATAAAGTTGCGCAAATAATTCCGCGAGCCTGTCTTGCGGCCGGCTTGACAAAATCACGGGATGGTCTAGCTATGTAAATGTTATTTACATTCACAACGGCGCTGATGCCGTGATGGAGATGGGAAATGGCCTACACCGCTGATGTCAATCGATGGCGCGGCCCCTCGGACCAATACCAACAGTACCAACGTCCTCACATGCTCGAGACGCCCTGGCATCCCGGCTGGATCGCCGTGACCATTCTCGGCTTCATCATCTGGTGGCCGATTGGACTTGCCCTTCTCTTTTTCACACTCGGGAGCAGAAGAATGTCGTGCTGGAGCCACCAGGATCGCTGGCAGAACAAGATGGAGAGGATGCAGTACAAGATGGACCGCATGCGCGATCGCATGGAGCGTCGTGGCTTCGGCTTTGGCTTCGGCCCGCCGTCATCCGGCAACCGCGCCTTCGACGAATATCGCGCCGAGACGCTGCAGCGGCTCGAGGAAGAGCAGCGCGAGTTCAAGGATTTCCTGAGCCGACTGCGTCACGCCAAGGACAAGGAAGAGTTCGACCAGTTCATGGCGCAGCACAAGACGCGTCCGACCCCGCCGCCCAACGACCAGCAGCAGGGCTGATCTGGAAACTGACACCTCTCAAAGCCTTCAGGCGCATGCCCCCAAAGTCCTGATGGCCCCGAGCCGCCCGCCTGCGCAACCCGCAGGCGGGCGGTTTGATTTTTGGTGCTTTCTTTCCTCGTCCGCCGTGCCTGCGAGGGATTGTCATGCCCAGGCTTGTCCCCTGGCATCCACGTTCTTGCATCGCCGGGCAAGTCGTGAACGGCCGGGGCTCGGCTCCGACAAGGCTGCGCCGGGCCCACAACGTGGTCGGCCACCGAAACTTCAGCGAAGGCGCCAAGCCCGGTCGTGACGTTGCGAAAATGTCAGCGCCGGTCCTCGAACGGTGCGTCTATCGACACTAGGATGTGTGCGCGCCGCTTCGCCGATGGGCGCAGGTTATTCCAGGACGAAGTTCATGGACCGCCACACCCGATTGCTGCTCGGCATCACCGCGTTCGCGGTGTTGGGCTATATCGGCCTCGTCTACGGCGGCTGCGCGCTTGATCCGGATTGCCATTTTGGTCGGTGTCCGGGCCAGCGCTCGTTCTGCGGTGTGGTCTACGGGCACGTGCAGGACCAGAAGGTGCCGTAGAACCCGGGCCGCGGGCGGCGCGACCAAGTCCTGACAACGCCTTTTCCGCGTGGGCAGGTACCACCATGACCGATGCCGGGAAGCAGGGCGGACGAAGCTGTGCTTACAGCAACTTGTCGCAAGAGCTGCCATCGGGTCCGCGATTGTCGGAGCCAGATCGTCGGGCGTCAAGACATCTCCGCTGCGCGGATGCGACGCGCGGCGGTCAGCCGTGACGTTCAGGTCGTGGTCGCGAGCTGCGCGCGCACCGATGCCAGGAAGTGTTCGTAGGCGTGGTCCACGATCTCGTTGAGCGATCGCGTTCGCGCGAACATCGCTTTGGCTTCGGCAAGAAACTCCTCGCGGGTCGGAATCTTCGGCAGATGCAGATGCGTCAGCGCGTCGACGCCGTCATGCGCGCGATTGAGAACGTCGTGCAGCGTCGGCAGTTGCAGCTGGGCCAGATCGGCGCGGTGAAGCGCCGACGAGATCGCATGCGCGAGCGTCTGCGCATCGAACCGTCCGGCAAGCTCGCGGGCCGCCCGATTGATGACCCGTGCGCCGAGCGGCTGCTCGTTGCGCAGCACCTGTTCGGGCGGCGCCTTCATGTTCCAGACGACGCCGATCCACGACAAGACCTTCAGGAGGTAATAGGTCACGTCGATCTCCCACCAGCGAAAGCCTTGTCGCACGCTGCTCTGGTAGGCGTGGTGATTGTTGTGCCAGCCCTCACCCAGCGTGAACAGCGCCAATAGCCAGTTGTTGCGGGAGTCATCACCCGTCACGTACCGCTTGCGTCCATGCACATGGGCGAGGGAATTGATGCAGAAGGTCGCGTGATAGAGCAGCACCGTGCTCCAGAGGAAGCCAACGACCAGGCCTGACCAGCCCGCCGCCAGGAAGCAGAGCGTTGCAAGCGCGAAAGCCGGCAGCAACTCCAGCCGATGCAGCCACATCAGCTCCGGATAAGCGGCGAAATCACCGACCTTCACGAGATCGGTCGTGTCGTGTTGCCGCGAAAAAATCCAGCCGAGATGGCTGTAGAGGAAGCCGCGGTGACGCGGCGAATGCACGTCGGTCTCGGTATCGGAATGCAGGTGATGGTGCCGATGCTTGGCCGCCCACCACAAAACGCTCTTCTGCGCGCTGCTCTGCGCGAGGCAGGCCAGGATGAACTGAAACGCCCGGCTGGTCGCAAACGCCCGATGTGAGAAGTAGCGGTGGTAGCCGGCTCCGATCGCAAACATCCGCACGCAATAGAGTGAGACGCAGATCGCGACGGCCTGCCAATCGATGCCTGACCAGATCGCCGCAAGACAGCCGAGATGGACCAGGAGAAACGGCAGGGCCGAGGGATACATGATGTCGTCGTGCTGGTCGTCGTCGGCGGTATTGGGCGACATGTTTTCGGAAGGACCTTGAACCAAGAGGATGCGGGATTCGCTCCGGCCGAGCTAAAGTCGGCCGCCTGCGAAAAACCCCGCTGATGGCGTGCCACCGCGGGGTCGTGAACGAGATGCTTTGCCGGGAGATTCCGGCCAAAGCAGTCGGCCGAAGCTCGATAATTGAGCATATGGTCCTGAATGCCTGCTATGCAAGCACGTAGTCTCACGGAAAGCGGCGCTGACCGCTTGATGCGCGCCTCGCTCAGGCGGCCCGCCGGTCGCTCTCGCCGCCACGAGGCGGCATGACCGGCTCCGAGCTGGTCTGGCCTGGCGCGTCCAGCACCGCGACGTGATGCCGGTGCACCATCTCCCAGCCCTTCCATCCCGTGAACAGGAGGATGCCGACGACGATGAGCGACAGAACCACGCCCCACGGCTTGACCGCAGCTTCAGTGCCTTGCGCGTAACGGAGATAGAAGTTGACCAGCGCCAGCACGACCGCCGCGAGATTGCCGACCATGTGATACCAGGCATCCTCGAGGCTGCGGATTCGGGGCTCGCTCAAGAAGTCGGTAAAACCGGCTACGGCAGCAACGAGCGCCATGACGATGCCGGCGCCGATCAGCCAGATCGCGGCGCGGGCCCAGAAGGCATCGCCGGTTCCGATGAAGGCCAAGTCGGCGATCGGCGCGCCGACCAGGAAGGCGACGGGGAACGGAATCAGCATGGGGTGCAGGGGGTGATCGCCGATCGCGGCAGTCGTTTTGGGGTTGATGCTCATGGCAAAACCTCGCCAAAGATGAATTTCCGGGACAACTTTTCCGGGCGAGGGCTGGTTCCTGCAGGCGCGAGGGGCGCTCCTCATGCTATGTGCGGGGAGGAAGCGGAACTCTGGTGTCCCGGACGTAGCGGGCCCTGTCCCCCCATCCCCCTGCGCTGCCTGCCTTTCCCGCAGCCAAATTCGTCCCCGGTAACCCCGCATTAACCAACGCCGGGCTCTGGTAATTGCGGACAGTCGCGCCCGAAGCCGTGTCGAGGCCCATAGTTTTGACATCTTGGCGGGGAATGCAGGCGGCCGGCTTTGGAGAGCCTTTGGACGAGCCCTGCACCCCAAAAAACCAAGGCTTTGAGCGGGCTTGCCGGCCGCGCCGGTTCTAGCGCGGCTGTTAGAGGATACCGGCCGCCCATTTGCTGGCCGAAGGACATTAGGTAACGATCGCCTTGAGAGGATACTGCTTATGAATCCGGCCGACGTGGCTCAGTCAGCCCTTCCGGTTGCTGCCTCCGCCGACGTGTCGCTGATTGCGCTGTTCTGGCAGGCTCACTGGATCGTGAAGGCGGTGATGCTGGGACTTCTGTCCTGCTCGGTCTGGGTCTGGGCGATCGCCATCGACAAGATCTTTCTTTACGCGCGCACACGGCGCTCGATGGATCGTTTCGAGCAGGCCTTCTGGTCCGGCGAGTCGATCGAGGAACTCTATCGCACGCTTTCGGCCAAGCCGACCCATTCCATGGCGGCCTGCTTCGTGGCGGCGATGCGCGAATGGAAGCGTTCCTTCGAGAGCCATGCCCGCTCGGTCGCGGGCTTGCAGATGCGCATCGACAAGGTGATGAACGTCTCGATCGCGCGCGAGGTCGAGCGGCTGGAACGCCGGCTCCTGGTGCTCGCGACCGTCGGCTCCGCCGGCCCCTTCGTCGGCCTGTTCGGCACGGTCTGGGGCATCATGTCGAGCTTCCAGTCGATCGCCGCGTCGAAAAACACCTCTCTGGCGGTGGTGGCCCCTGGTATCGCGGAGGCGCTGTTTGCCACCGCCGTCGGTCTCATCGCCGCCATTCCTGCCACTATTTTCTACAATAAGTTCACCTCCGAGGTGAATCGGCAGGCCCAGCGGCTCGAAGGCTTCGCCGATGAATTTTCCGCCATTCTGTCACGTCAGATCGACGAGCGGGGCTGACGGAGGGCATGTATGACGGCATGTATAGTGTGAAGGGCAATTTGGGCATCAGACCATGGGCATGAACGTCGCGAGTTCGTCCGGAGGCGGCGGGCGCCGCAGCCGGCGCAAGCCGGTCATGGCCGAGATCAACGTCACCCCCATGGTCGACGTGATGCTGGTGCTGCTCATCATCTTCATGGTGTCGGCGCCGCTGCTCACCGTCGGCGTGCCACTCGATCTGCCGCAGACCCAGGCCAAGAGCCTCGAGCAGAACGACCAGAAACCGATCCAGATGTCGGTCGACATCAAAGGCAAGGTGTTCATCAACGACGCCGAGATCGCAATCAACGAACTGGTGCCGAAGCTCAAGGCGATCACGGACGCCCGCGGCGGGCTCGAGGAACGCATCTATCTGCGCGCCGACAAGAAGGCCGATTACGGGACGGTGGCCAGGGTGATGGGCCTGCTGTCCGGCGCGGGCTTCAAGAAGCTCGCCCTCGTCACGGAAGCGGAGCAGGGGTAGGCCGTGAAGGTGAAGGTCGACAAGACACTCGTTGCGTCGATTGCACTCCACGTCCTCGTGCTGGGATGGGGCCTCGTCACCTTTAGCAGCAAGGCTTACGTCGCGCCGGAAGAGTCGCTTCCGATCGACATCATCTCCACCGATCAACTCGCGAAGATGATGGCGGGGCAGAAGACCGGGGAGAAGGACAAACCGAAGCCCAAGGTCGAGAAGATCGCGGAGCCCAAGCCCGAGGAAGACGCCGTCGGCAAGGTCACCGAGAAGAAAGAGCTGATCAAGACCAACTCGACGCCTGAGCCGCCGCCAAAACCCGTCGAGAAGCCGGTCGAGAAGAAGCCCGAGCCGCCCAAGCCTGTCGCCGAGGCGAAGCCGAAGGAAGAGCCGAAGCCGCAGGAAAAGAAGCCTGATCCGGCCAAGGAAGATCCGATCGCCGAGCTCCAGAAGAAGCTGGAGACGAAGAAACCGCCACCGAAGCCGGTGGAGCAAAAGGTCGCCGCGGTGCAGCCGCAGCAGCAGCCCAAGCCCAAGGAGCGCACCTTCGACCCCGCCCAGATCCAGCGCGATCTCGACAAGCGCGCCGCGACCCGGCATGAGCTCGCCGGCTCGGCACTGAATGCGTCGGCATCGCTGGGATCGGCGACCGGGACTGCAGCCAACAACGTCGCGACCTGGCGCGGTGCATTCCAGGGCGCGGTCAAGCGCTGCTTCACGCCGACTTACAACGGCCAAGACGCCGACCAGTATGAAGCCGACATCGACATTCCCATGAAGATCGATGGATCGCTGGCGGCCGAGCCGATCGTCGTCGCGGTGCGGGGACCGTCGCGGTCGATCGCCCAGGCTGTGGCGGAGAGCGCCAAGCGCGCCATCGTGCAGTGCCAGGTCTATTCGTTCATGCCGAAGCAGCAGTACGAGAGCTGGAAGCTCATTCCGATGACTTTCGGTCTGAAAGATATGTTGTGACATCCGAACAAAAGAATTTTGCGATGAATGATGCCCGTTCGATGAACCGCCGCCGTTTCATGACCGTCACCGGATCGGCACTCGCGATGCTCGGGGGTGGACACGCTTTCGCCCAGGGGCAGCCGCGGCTTCGCATCGATCCCACCGAATTCCAGCCGGTCCCGATCGCGATCACCAACTTCCTGCCGGGCTCGCCGTCCGACGGCGACGTCGGCAACGGCGTCACGCAGGTCATCACCAACAATCTGAAGCGCTCGGGCCTGTTCGCGCCGATCGACCAGGCCGCCTTCATCGAGCGCATCAGCAACATCGACGTCGCGCCGCAATTCCAGAACTGGAAGACGATCAACGCGCAGGCCCTCGTCACCGGCCGCATGACGCGGCAGCCGGACGGCAGGCTCAAGGCCGAATTCCGCCTCTGGGACGTGGTCTCCGGCCAGCAGCTCGCCGGCCAGCAATATTTCACCTCGCCGGAATATTGGCGGCGCATCGCCCACATCATCTCGGACCAGATCTACGAGCGGATGACCGGCGAGAAGGGCTATTTCGACAGCCGCGTGGTGTTCGTGGACGAAAGCGGGC
The DNA here is from genome assembly GCF_004114935.1 of Bradyrhizobium zhanjiangense. Classification (NCBI taxonomy): domain Bacteria; kingdom Pseudomonadati; phylum Pseudomonadota; class Alphaproteobacteria; order Hyphomicrobiales; family Nitrobacteraceae; genus Bradyrhizobium; species Bradyrhizobium zhanjiangense. The sequence continues at coordinate 8,679,505 of NZ_CP022221.1, read as the reverse complement.
CGAAGGAGCGCCGCGTCAAGCGGCTCGCGATGATGGACCAGGACGGCGCCAATGTGCGCTATCTGACGCGCGGCTCCGACCTCGTGCTGACGCCGCGTTTCTCGCCGAACTCGCAAGAGATCACCTATATGGAGTTCGGCCAGGGCGATCCGAAGGTCTATCTGTTCAACATCGAGACCGGCCAGCGCGAGATCGTCGGCAATTTTCCCGGCATGACCTTTGCGCCGCGGTTCTCGCCGGACGGCCAGCGCGTTATCATGAGCTTGCAGCAGGGCGGCAATTCCAACCTGTTCGTGATGGATCTGCGCTCGCGCTCGACCACGCGCCTCACCGACACGCCGGCGATCGACACTTCTCCTTCTTATTCTCCAGATGGCACCCGCATCTGCTTCGAATCCGATCGCGGCGGCAGGTCGCAGATTTACGTGATGGCCGCAGGCGGTGGGCAGGCGCAACGCATCTCGTTCTCCAAGGACGACACCAACGCCACCTATTCGACGCCGGTGTGGTCGCCGCGCGGCGACTACATCGCCTTCACCAGGCAGGGCGGCGGGCAGTTCTCGATCGGCGTCATGAAGCCGGATGGCAGCGGCGAGCGGCTGCTCACCTCCGGCTTCCACAACGAGGGTCCGACCTTCTCGCCGAACGGCCGCGTGCTGATGTTCTTCCGTGATCCCGGCGGCAATGGCGGACCGTCGCTGTACACCGTCGACATCTCCGGCCGCAACGAGCTGAAGGTGCCGACGCCGGGCTTTGCCTCCGACCCGGCATGGTCGCCGCTACTGTCCTCGACGGCAGGTCAATAGGACGGCAGGTCAATAGATCGCGCCTCTGGACGCGCGATGTTATCGAAAAAGCGTGCAGTTTTTTTCGGGTTCGGTGAGGAAAGCAAGCTTTCCTTCACCTTGCCCTCGGCAAGGCTTGCCTAGTTGATTGAAATATCAGCAGAAACAGGTTCGCTATTGCCGAAAAACAACTCGACTTTAACGATGTTCCCTCAGAAAGGCTTCATCTGGTCTGGGTAAGACTACGCGCCAAACAGGACGCGTAGCAACTCAATGCAGCTGGCCGACCAGAAGCAGAGCGATCGAGACGAGCTGGAGCCGATACTCTACGCCGCTCTCATCAACTCTATGGTGCAGAATTTCTGGGCGATCTTCCTCGGCTCGGCCTCCGCGGCCGTGGCCGCGGTGATGACTGCGCTGAAGACCGGCGACGTGTTGCTGTGGCCGATCGCGTTTCTGATCATTGCCATCGGCACCGGGCGCGCGTTTCAGATGCGCCCCTACGAAAACCGCGTGCCGGGCTTGACGTTCCAGCAGGCCAAGCATCTGGAGCCGCGCTATTGGTTCGGCGCGCTCGTCTACGCCGCGGTCATCGGCGTGTGGTGCTTCGTCGTGATCTTCAACAACGACGACGCGGTCGCGAACATGCTCTGCGTCGCCGTCACGGTCGGCTACACCGCCGGCGGCGCCGCCCGCAATTACGGCCAGCCCAGGGTCGTGCAGTGGCACGTCGCGCTCGCCTGCGGTCCGATGTCGCTCGCCTTGCTGCTGCACGGCGGATTCTACTATATCGGGCTCGCGATCCTGCTCGTGCTGTTCTTCATCGCGCTGAAGAACATCAACCTCAGCCTGCACGCGATCTTCGTCAAGGCGCTGACCTCGAGCTTTCGCGAATCCGCGTTGGCCAGCCAGTTCGACACCGCGCTCAACAACATGCCGCACGGCCTGTGCATGTTTCGCGCCGATCGGCGCCTCGCCGTGATGAACCACCGCTTCAGCGAGCTCATGGCGCTGCCCGAGGACCTCGTCAAGCGCGGCGCCACGGCCGCCGACATCGCCTCGGCCTGCGTCGCTGCCGGGTCGATCTCGCCGGAGAGCGGCAATCAGATCCTGTCCGAGATCGAGAAGGCGCGAATCTGCGAGATCGTCACCGCCGATCCGGATCAGGCGCGCGGCCGCACGCTGGCCTGGACGTTCCAGCCGATGACCGGTGGCGGCACGGTATTGCTGCTGGAAGACATCACCGAACGCACCAGCGCCGAAGCCCGGATCAGCCATCTCGCCCGCTATGACGAGCTCACGGCGCTGCCCAACCGCGTCAGCTTCCGCGACGAGATCGAGCGGCTGCTGGCGCATTCGCGTCATTCCGAACGGCTCTCGGCGCTGCTGTTCGTCGACCTCGATCAATTCAAGCAGGTCAACGACACGCTCGGCCATCCCTGCGGCGACCAGCTGCTGTGTGCGGTCGCCAACCGCCTGCGCGAGATGTTGCGGCCGGAGGATTTCGTCGCCCGCTTCGGCGGCGACGAATTCGTCGTGTTCCAGCAGAACATCTCCTCGCCGGAAGACGCAGCTAGTCTCGCCCGCCGCATCGTCGAGCGGCTGAGCGAGCGCTATCGCATCGACAATCATCTGGTCGAGATCGGCGCCAGCGTCGGCATCGCGCTGACCTCGCCGGATGGCACCAGCGCCGATACGCTGCTCAAGAACGCCGACATGGCGCTGTACCGCGCCAAGGCCGACGGCCGCGGCACCTTCTGCTTCTTCCGCGACGAGATGGCGGCGACCGTCGAGGCGCGCCGCATCCTCGAGCTCGACCTGCGCAAGGCGCTCGCCAACGAGGAGTTCGAGCTGTTCTATCAGCCGCTGGTCAATCTGAAGTCCGGCAAGATCACCACCTGCGAAGCGCTGCTGCGTTGGAATCATCCGGTGCGCGGCACCGTCTCGCCGGTCGACATCATCCCGGTCGCCGAAGACATGGGCCTGATCGTCGATCTCGGCCGCTGGATCCTGCGCCGCGCCTGCATGGAATGCATGAAGTGGCCGGAGGGCGTCAGCGTCGCCGTCAACTTCTCGCCGCAGCAATTCCACCAGCGCGACGTGCTGAGCGAAATCCGCTACGCGCTCGAAGTCTCGGGGCTTCCGGCCCATCGCCTGGAGATCGAGATCACGGAATCCTCGCTGCTGCGCAACACCCAGCTCACACATGACATCCTGTCGCAACTGCATGCGCTCGGTGTGCGCATCTCGCTCGACGATTTCGGCACCGGCTATTCCAGCCTCAGCTATCTGCACAATTTCCCGATGCAGAAGGTGAAGATCGACCGCTCCTTCCTCGAAGGCATCGACACCGACCGGCCGCTGACGCTGCTGCGCGGCGTGGCGCGGCTGTCCGCCGACCTCGGCATGGCCGTCGTGGTCGAGGGCATCGAGACCAACGAGCAGCTCGAGCTGATCAGCGCCGACGGCACCGTCTCCGAGGGGCAGGGTTATCTGTTCAGCCGTCCAGTGCCTGCGGTGCGGATGCGCCAGCTCCTCAACGCCTCGCATGGACGCCGGGGCGACAGCGCGCTCCAGGTCGCCTTCTCGCGCTCCTTCGCTTAAGACCGCCTCTCAAAAAACTTCCTGTCGTTTCAGTCTGTTGCGGCCACCGTAGTGCTACGGTGGTTAACCCTAATCTTTCGATTGCTTTGCATAGATGTTAAGAAGCTGTTAATAAATCACGACGCGCGTGGAAGTTGTTCTGGAGAAATCCTCCTTTCTTGCGCGCGTTTGCAGTGAGCGGTGTGGTTGTGGGTAAGGAGTTGGGATGCAGTCCTCGGCCAAAGCGGTCATTTCGGCTGTTGGGCGAGGGGCAGAACTCCTCACCGACCTCGACTATCATCTCGCAGAGACGGCAGACGAGAAGGAGGAGATCTACAATCTCCGCTACCGCGCCTATCGGCGCGAAGGCGCCGTCAAGGAATCGGCGGACGCACGGGTCACCGACCGCTACGACGAGCTGCCGAACGCGTGGACCTTCGGCGTCTATCTCAACGGCGAGCTCTGCAGCTCCGTGCGCATCAGCGTGCTGACCTCGGAATGGCGCGAGTCCACCTCGGCCGACGTCTTCCCCGAGATCCTGCTGCCGCGGCTCGACCGCGGCGAGGTCATGATCGACCCGACCCGCTTCGTCGCCGATCCCGACCAGGTCAAACGTGTCCCGGAATTGCCCTATCTGACGACGCGCCTCGCCTACATGGCCTGCGAGCATTTTAATGCCGATCTCGGCCTTGCGATCGTGCGCCCCGAGCATCAGGCCTTCTACCGCCGGGTGTTCCTGCACCAGACCATCGCCGAGCCCCGGCTGGTTCCCGGTCTCACCAAGCCGTTCGGGCTGATGGCGGCGGACTTCCCGACCTTCCGCAAGAAGGTGTTCGAGCGCTATCCGATCATGCGGTCGACCGCCTTCGAGCGGCGGATGCTGTTCGGGCGCGGTGGTCAGCGCCAGGCGCCGCAACGGTCCGTTCCGCAGCGGCCGGTGTTCGTGGCGGACGCCGTTCACGCCTGATTCCGAAGCGGCGACTCGGGCCGCCGTACGCCTTTCGGCCTAGAATCCCGGCAAAAAACAGTGCTGTGCCGGCTGGCGCGGCTTGCCTTCACCCTCGCGCCACATTTACAACCCATTAACCATCATGGGTGCTTTTCGCTGGTTGGGGGCATTTGATCGGCTGAGGCAAGGTTCCGTCAAGGTTGACGGAACGTTCGCTTAACCAACCCCCTGTAGACCGGACAGCAGTGGACTAACGCGAGCGTGGAGGCTCCGGAATGAAACATCCTATGCGTATCCTCCAGGGATTGAAGCTGGCCGCGGTGCTTGCCGTCGCGCTGTCGATGGGCGCCTGCGCCAACAAGAATGCTGCGACGGATGCGATGGCCAACGCGGCGACGCCGGGCAGCCAGCAGGACTTCGTCGTCAACGTGGGTGACCGCGTGTTCTTCGAAAGCGACCAGACCGATCTGACCCCTCAGGCGATCGTGACCCTGGAGAAGCAGGCGCAATGGCTCCAGACCTATCCGCGCTACAGCTTCACCATCGAAGGTCATGCCGACGAGCGTGGCACCCGCGAATACAACATCGCGCTCGGCGCCCGCCGCGCCCAGTCGGTGCGTTCGTTCCTCGCCTCGCGCGGCATCGATCCGAACCGCATGCGCACGATCTCCTACGGCAAGGAGCGGCCGGTCGCGGTCTGTAACGACATCTCCTGCTGGTCGCAGAACCGGCGCGCCGTCACCGTCTTGAACGCGAGCTCCTGACGTTCAGTCAGGCGCCGTTCAGCTTCAGAACTGGATGATGCCGGCGCCCTCTCGGGCGCCGGTTTCGTTTCAGCATTCTGTGACAGAAACCCCTTGGTACCAGTCACATTTTTGGCGTACTCCACTTCAATGTGTGGCGCGTCGAATGTTCCGTCGCAGGCCATTTCGCTTTTGTCGTCAGGGCAAGATGTCATCCAGATTTAAGGTCTTTACCGGCACCGCGGCGATCGCCGCGCTGCTCTCTTTGTGCTCGCCCGCACTTGCGCAATCGATCGTCGCGCAGTCGGATGATGCCGACCCCGAGATGCGGATCGAGCGGCTGGAGAACCAGCTGCGCCAGCTCACCGGCCAGAACGAAGAGCTGCAATATCGCAACCGCCAGCTCGAGGAGCGGCTGCGGGCGCTCGAAGGCGGCGCGCAAAGCGCGCCCGGACAGGCGCCCAACGTCGCGGCGATGCCGCCCGCCCAGATCGCACCAAGTCAGGTCGCGCCGGGCTATCGCCAGCAGCAGCCGCAGCAGCAGGCCGTGCAGCCGAATTACGAGCAGCCGCAGATCGCCGCTCCCGCGCCGATCGTTCAGGAGCAGCCGGCGCCCGGCGCACCTGGCACGCGCCGCCGCGGCGATGCCTTCGATCCGAACCAGAACCCGACCGCGCCCGGTGCGCCGCGCGCGCTCGGCGGCGGTCAGCAGCCGATGCCGGCAGGAGCTCCCAGTGGTGCCCCTGGCGGCCGCGGCGCCGGCGAGCCGCTCGATCTCGCCAACACCAGCCCCCGCTATCAGCAGCAGGCGGCTCCCCCGGCGGCGCAGCCCGGCTATCCGCCGGCCCAATCCGGCCATCCCGCGCCATCAGGCGGCGCTGGCCTCACGACGCTGCCGCCCTCGGCAACGCCGCGCGACGAGTTCGACCTCGGCATCGGTTACATGCAGCGCAAGGACTATGCGCTCGCCGAGCAGACCATGAAGAATTTTGCGCAGAAATACCCGAGCGATCCTCTGCTCGGCGACGCGCAATACTGGCTCGGCGAGAGCTACTTCCAGCGCCAGCAATATCGCGACTCCGCGGAAGCGTTCCTCGCCGTCACCACCAAATACGAGAAATCGGCCAAGGCGCCGGATGCGCTGCTGCGGCTCGGCCAGTCGCTCGCCGCGCTGAAGGAGAAGGAGGCCGCCTGCGCCGCCTTCGGCGAGGTCGGCCGGAAATATCCGCGCGCCTCCGCCGGCGTCAAAGCCGCGGTCGATCGCGAGCAGAAGCGGGTGAAGTGCTGACGCGTGGCGTCTAAGGTCCTGACAATGCGGATGGTGCTGCGCTAAACATCGCAATCATCCGCTGACGATTTGCTGGGCCGTCATGTCAGACGACGACAATTCTCCGATCTCGGCGCGCGAGGCGAGGCGGCTGTTCGCGGGCCTGAAAGCTGCGCCGGCGCTGGTGCTCGCGGTCTCCGGCGGGCCGGACTCGGTCGCGCTGATGTGGCTCGCGGCCCGCTGGCGGCGCAGTCTTGTGCGCGGCCCGCAACTCACCGTCGTCACCGTCGATCACGGACTGCGTCCGGAAGCGGCCCGCGAGGCGCGCGAGGTCAAGCGTCTGGCAACCGAACTCGGGCTGCCGCACCGGACCCTGCGCTGGCGTGGCGCAAAGCCGAAGACGGGACTACCTGCCGCGGCGCGCGAGGCCCGTTACCTGCTGCTCGCACAGGCCGCGCGGGCCGTGGGCGCCAGCCATGTGCTGACGGCCCACACCCGCGACGACCAGGCCGAGACCCTGCTGATGCGAATGCTCCGCGGCAGTGGACTTGCCGGGCTGTCAGCGATGGCCAGTGTCAGCGAGCGCGATGGCATCGTGCTGGCGCGTCCGCTGCTCGACGTTCCGAAGGCGCAGCTGATCGCGACCTTGAAGCGGGCGAAGGTCGGCTTTGCCGACGACCCCACCAACCGCGACACCGCCTTCACCCGGCCGCGGCTGCGCGCGCTGCTGCCACAGCTCGCGGCCGAAGGCGGCGATGCCCGCACGCTCGTGCGGCTCGCGGCAAGGCTGGCGCGCGCCAATGCGGCCGTCGAGGTGCTCGCCGACGGCGCCGAGCGCTTCCTCCGCTTGCGGGATCGCGACGTTGCGCCGCAGGCGGGCGTTCGAAGCTTCGAGGCATCGGCGTTTGCCGTCCTGCCCGAGGAGGTCCGGCTGCGGCTGCTGCTGCGGGCCATCGCCGCGCTCGGGCACGAGGGGCCGGCGGAACTCGGCAAGGTCGAAACCCTGATGTCCGCGCTTGATCGGGCCATCGCCGCAGGTCCTCGTGCAGCCGCAAATGGCCGGCCGGTCCTGAAGCAAACCCTTGCGGGAGCCTTGATCAGCCTCGCCGGCGGGCGTATCCACATCGCGCCGGCGCCGGCCCGGCGGCGCAAGGGTGCGTGAAGGGTGCATGAAGCGCGCATGAGGGCTGCATGAGGTCGGATCATGACACCGGCCATTTCGGCTCGGCGCCGTCAGGCGACCTTAACCAGGCGGGAAAAACCCGGGCTAGGACGCCATTATTTCAGCGGGAATCGCGCTAAGATGGGATAAATAGTCCCATCTCGTTCCCTTGGCAGCGACCGGGGCGGCACCTAAATTGTATGCGTCTAACCGAGAGGATTCCTTGGGATTTCCTCGCATTGACCAAAGTAACTCCCCAAGGATCAGGGCCGCGATCCGCGCGACCACGAAGGAAGATCGATGAACGCCAATCTGCGCAATTTCGCCCTCTGGGTCATCATTGTCTTACTGCTATTGGCATTGTTCACGCTCTTCCAGAATCCAGGTCAGCGCGCGTCCTCGCAGGACATCGCCTTCTCCCAGCTGCTGAGCGAGGTTGACCGCGGTAATGTGCGCGACGTCGTGATCCAGGGTCCCGACATCCACGGCACTTTCACCAACGGCTCCAGCTTCCAGACCTATGCGCCGAACGATCCGACGCTGGTGAAGCGGCTCTATGACAGCAAGGTGCAGATCACCGCGAAGCCGCCCGGCGACAACGTGCCGTGGTTCGTCTCGCTGCTGGTCTCCTGGCTGCCCTTCATCGCGCTGATCGGCGTGTGGATCTTCCTGTCACGGCAGATGCAGGGCGGTGCCGGCAAGGCGATGGGCTTTGGCAAGTCGCGCGCCAAGATGCTGACCGAAGCGCATGGCCGCGTCACCTTCGAGGACGTCGCCGGCGTCGACGAGGCCAAGCAGGACCTCCAGGAGATCGTCGAATTCCTGCGCGACCCCGGCAAATTCCAGCGCCTCGGCGGCCGCATTCCGCGCGGCGTGCTGCTGGTCGGCCCTCCCGGCACCGGCAAGACCCTGATCGCGCGTGCGGTCGCGGGTGAGGCCAACGTGCCGTTCTTCACCATTTCCGGTTCCGACTTCGTCGAGATGTTCGTCGGCGTCGGCGCGAGCCGTGTCCGCGACATGTTCGAGCAGGCCAAGAAGAACGCACCCTGCATCATCTTCATCGACGAAATCGACGCCGTCGGTCGTCACCGTGGCGCTGGTCTCGGCGGCGGCAATGACGAGCGCGAGCAGACGCTGAATCAGCTGCTGGTCGAGATGGACGGCTTCGAGGCCAACGAGGGCGTGATCCTCATTGCGGCGACCAACCGTCCCGACGTGCTCGATCCCGCGCTGCTGCGTCCGGGCCGCTTCGACCGCCAGGTCGTGGTGCCGAATCCTGACGTCGTCGGCCGCGAGCAGATCCTCAAGGTGCATGTTCGTAAAGTTCCGCTGGCGCCGGATATCAACCTCAAGACCATCGCGCGCGGCACCCCGGGCTTCTCCGGCGCCGACCTGATGAACCTCGTCAACGAAGCCGCTTTGACCGCCGCCCGCCGCAACAAGCGGATGGTGACGCAGGCCGAGTTCGAGGAGGCCAAGGACAAGGTGATGATGGGCGCCGAGCGCAAGTCGCTCGTCATGACCGAGGAAGAGAAGCTGCTGACGGCCTATCACGAGGGCGGCCACGCCATCGTCGGCCTCAACGTGCCCGCGACCGATCCGATCCACAAGGCGACCATCATCCCGCGCGGCCGTGCGCTCGGCATGGTCATGCAGTTGCCGGAGCGCGACAAGCTGTCGATGTCGCTGGAGCAGATGACCTCGCGCCTCGCCATCATGATGGGTGGCCGCGTCGCCGAAGAGCTGATCTTCGGCCGCGAGAAGGTGACCTCGGGTGCCGCCTCCGACATCGAGCAGGCCACGCGCCTTGCCCGCATGATGGTGACGCGCTGGGGTCTGTCGGAAGAGCTCGGCACCGTCTCCTACGGCGAGAACCAGGACGAGGTCTTCCTCGGCATGTCGGTGTCGCGGACGCAGAACGCCTCCGAGGCAACGGTCCAGAAGATCGATTCCGAGATCAAGCGTCTGGTCGAGGAAGGCTACAAGGAAGCAACCCGCATCCTCACCGAGAAGCATGCCGACCTCGAGACGCTCGCCAAGGGCCTGCTCGAGTTCGAGACGCTGACCGGCGAGGAGATCGTCGACCTGCTCAAGGGCAAGAAGCCGAACCGCGAGTCCGTGCTGGAGCCGGCCACGCCGCGCGCCTCCGCCGTGCCCCCGGCCGGCAAGTCGCGCCCGCGGCCCGATCCGGATCCCGGCCTGGAGCCGCAGCCGCAGGCGTAAGCTCCGAGCTGCAGATCGAATTGAAAAACGCGGCGGCAACGCCGCGTTTTTTGTGGTCTCGCAATTCAGGTCTCGTGCCCCGGAGGCAGCGCAGCGCGTCGCCCTTGCGACGTGGTGCGCTGCTGAGCCGGGGCCCATGCTTCAGCGGTGTACGCGGCGGCGGGTCCCGGCTCTGCGCCACAACGCCGTAAGCGCGTTCACGCGCGTCTTCGACGCGCTATGGGCGTTGCAGCGCGTCCGGGACACGAGAGGGAGGCGCGCTATTACCGCAAACTCGGTCATTGCGAGCGCAGCGAAGCAATCCAGAATCGTTCCGCCGAGGGATTCTGGATTGCTTCGTCGCAAGGGCTCCTCGCAATGACGGTGTCGAGAGAGCTGCGCTCGCAATGACGGTGTTGAGAGAGTTGCGCGTGCAATGAGGTGGCACCAGCTTCGTAGGGTGGGCAAAGGCGCGCTCGCGCCGTGCCCCACCATCTCTCGGAACGCACGGTCGACATGGTGGGCACGCTACGCTTTGCCCACCCTACAGCTCTTCATTTCGGCGATGCGCGCGGGCCTCCGCCACGCGCCAGGAAATGCAGCACGTCATCGTTGAACTGCTCGGGATCCTGCAAGAACGAGAAGTGACTGACCTCCGGCTGGAGCAGCAGGCCGGCGCCGGGAATGTTCGCCGCCATGAACTCGGTATTCTCGCGCTTGATCGCCTCGTCATGATCGCCGTCCACGATCCAGGTCGGGGCCTTGATCGAAGCGAGATCCGAAGCCGTCCATTTCGGCTGGCTCTCCCACATTTTGGTGATGTCGGCGACGAAGCTCTTGTACTCCGTCGGTGTCGGCGAGATGCGCTTGTATTCTTCGCCGGCCCTGGCGATGTAGGCGTTGAAGACGTCGCTTGAAGCGATGTCCGCAACGCCTGACGGATCCGAGTTCGCCGCGAAGGCGAACAGCTTGCTCACCCGCTCCGGATGCTTCATGGCGATGTCGAGGCCGATGATCGCTCCGTCGCTCCAGCCGACGATCGCCGCCTTCCTGATCTTGAGATGGTCGAGCAGCCCGACCACGTCCGAGGCCATCAAGTCGTAGCCATAAGGCTCCTGATTGCGGCTGCTGCGCCCATGGCCGCGGCTCTCCATGACGATGACCTGATAGTGCTGCTGCAGCGCGCGGACCTGGTGGCCCCAGTAGTTCGCATTGGCAAGACCGCCATGCAGCAACAGGACGGGCTGCCCGCGACCGAACACCGCGTACCAGATCTTGACCCCGTTGATGGGCGCGAGACCGCTGTGGGCCGCTTTGGGCAGTGTCGGCGTCGGCGGCAGGCTCAGCCATTGCGGCGCCGCGCGCGCTGCGCCGATCGAGACCATGACGAGAAGCGCGGTGACGAGATGGCGAAACTTCATGATGCGTCTTCCTGTTCGACCATTCGATATTACCGCATGATCAGGCGGGCGCGTGGGGTCGCAACATCGTGATCTCCATTGGCCGGACAGATGATGTCGATGCCATGACGCGACGTCGGTGTTCAAACGGGGCGCGCGCTCGGTCTGGCCTGTGTCGTCGCCACGCCTGACATCGCGAGCAGCCCACCGACGATCAACTTTGGCGTCATGCGCTCGCCAATCAACAACACGCTCGACATCAAGGCAAACACCGGAAGCAGCAGGCCGAAAGGTCCATTGCGCTTGGTACAGCCAGAATCCGCAATCTTGGTACTGTTTTATGACCAGGCGCAACGCATCTATTCGCTAGCACCGGCGACTGGAGCGATTCCGATCCATCAGGCTGAGTGGGAGCCCCAGTCAATGCAGACAGTTCAGATCGCAGACACGGAGACAGGAATTCCACACTGCCTGGCGTTTTGTTGATGGCCGGCACATCCACGCCCCCTGCAACACACTAACAAATGACCGAGGAGATAATTCCCATGAAGGCGATCGTTGTAACGGACCGAACCGCGGGAACGGCCGCGATGAAGCTGGTGGAGCGGCCCGCGCCGCAGGCAGCGATAAACGACGTCGTCGTTCAGGTTCATGCGTCGGGATTTGTCCCGACTGAGCTGGCGTGGCCCTCGACCTGGACCGATCGCCTCGATCGTGACCGAACACCGTCGATCCCCGGGCACGAGCTGGCCGGAGTGGTCACCGCTCTCGGATATGGCACCACGGGGCTGTCGGTGGGACAGCGGGTGTTCGGCCTCGCGGATTGGTATCGCGACGGCACGCTGGCCGAGTATGTGGCGATCGAGGCTCGCAACCTCGCGCCGCTGCCGGGCGACGTCGACTTCACTGTGGGCGCGAGCCTGCCGATCTCGGGCCTGACCGCATGGCAAGGGCTGTTCCAGCACGGCCGCCTTCACGCGGGGCAGAGCGTTCTCGCACACGGCGCGGCCGGCGCAGTCGGGTCGATGGTGACGCAACTCGCACGAGAGGCCGGCGCCTACGTCATCGGCACCGGACGTGCCGCCGACCGTCAGACGGTGCTCGACTTCGGCGCGAAGGAGTTCATCGATCTCGACAACGACGCCCTGGAAGAGGTCGGCGAAGTCGATCTGGTATTTGATGTTATCGGCGGTGATATCCAGAAGCGGTCTGCAGGACTGCTTCGAGCTGGAGGAATATTGGTGACTGTCGTCGGGCCGGCCGAGGCGCGGCCCTCCGACGGCGTGGCGGTTGACTTCGTCGTCGAGCCCGATCGTGCGCAACTGAGTGAGATCGTCCAGCGGGTACGGGATGGACGATTGCGGACGAACATCGGCAACATCTCGACCCTCGACGATGCCGTCGCTGCCTTAAATCCCACCGAGCGACGCAAGGGCAATACGATCATCCGCGTTCGTCCCTGAGCGATGCACGCCCATTGATGCACGCAGCCGGCCCGGCGCTGTCCGGGTCGGCCGGACGTGTCCGAAGCAGGTCACAAGCGGCAGTCGAAGCGAGCGAGCCCCGCGCCCGGTTTACCGCCGATAGCAGACATCACAATAGGCCCAACGTTGTTCGGCTAAGGGCCAAGAGCCGCCAGCGCTCTTGCGCAGGAAACGGTTGGTCGATACGTGTGATGGCGATGGTAGCGTATTCGCGGCTGTCTCGGCCGCACTTTGAGAACGGGGTGCGTTCATGTCAGAGTCCGCCGTGGCCACGGAATTTCCGATCCTTCCGACGGACCGTCTGCTCATGCGGGCCGTGAGCATGGATGACGTCTCGTCGATCCGTGCCCTGCTGGGGATCACCGAGGTCACACGCTATTCCAACATTCCGGATTCACCGACCGAAGAGCAAGCCATCGAGTTGGTGCGGAATATGTCGGAGCTGTATCAATCGGGAAATGGCTGTGCCTGGATCATCGAAGATCGCCTGTCGCACGCGTTCGTTGGCGTTTTCCGCTTCAACTGGTTCCATAAACCGTGGAAATGCGGTGGCATCGGATACGAATTACATCCGAGCGTCTGGGGACGAGGCGTGATGACTGAGGCGCTGCGTGCAGCGATCCGTTGCGGCCACGATACTTTTGGGCTCAATCGTATCGAAGCCTGGACCTTACCCGGCAACGGAGCTTCCGATCGCGTGCTCGAAAAAGGTGGATTCCGTTACGAGGGGACTTTGCGTCAGAAGGCATGGTTCAAAGGTGCCTTCCACGACTTCCGCGTGTTCGGTCGAGTGACCGATGATGCGCTGTGCGAGTAGTGGCTGCGTCGGACCTGTGCAAAGTCCGGTTAGGTCATGAGCGGCGGTCACCGCAACTTTCGTGCAACGTCCGGTCTCCTGCAGACAGCCGACATGGCGGCGGCTCGTTCATTGTTCAGCTCAGCGCCAGAAGCGGACGGCCTCGCAGGCCGCGAGCGATCTCGTACACGACCGCGCAGTCATTTCCTTCGGATGCGTTCAGGCAAGCAGCGGGGTTTCCCGAAATTCCTCATCGATGCATCCACGCCCTGGAAATCGAAAGCAGTGTGTGACCGATGACGCTGAGGAGCGCCGCGATGCCCCATATAGTGAACATGTTCTCTTTGTAGCTTCCAGAAAAGCCAGCGCGTTCGGCGATCACATCGCCGATATACTTCCACCAGCCGGTGAGAGTGCCCGGCAACCCGCCAGTCGCATCAGCAATCGCAAGCGTGACTCCAGAGATTACGGGAAGATAGAAGGCGAGAATCACGGATGCGGCGAGAACACGGAGAATGAATCGCATGAGACCCTCCAATGTACGCAATGATCGCCGCGAACTCACCGAGCCGTTGTTTCTACGTGAGTCCCCTTTGAGGACAGCAGCTCGAAACAATCCGCTTCGCTTACACTCATGACTGCGCACGCGCCCCTGCAAAAAACTGCTGCTCCCGCGCGCGCGTTTATCGCCGAGAGCGGAATCATTTTCGGCGCGACCGCGGCGCTCTATGGCGAGATCACGGTCAAGAATGGTCGGGTCGAGCACCAACTTCGACACTGCGCATTAACGAAACGCCCAATATCGAGGTCCATAGCGTCAAAGAGCTCGGAGCCACCGGGCTTCGCCGTGGCAGCCCGCCTCAAACCTGAATCAAGGCGTAGGGTCGACCGCTGGGCTTCTTGATTGACCGCGCCACGTTGTAAACCCGCGCGCCTCCGGGCGTGCGGCCTTCATAGCGACCCTGATGAGCATGGCCGTGAACGACCGCACTCACCGTAAATCGATCGATCGTTTCGCCGAGGCGTGACGAGCCGAGGAACGGAAGAATCTCCAGCGGCTCGCCTTCAACCGTATCGAGAATCGGCGCATAGTGAAGGACGACAACAGCCTGCTTGCTCGCCACCGCGCGCATCGCATTTTCGAGGTGCGTCGCTTCGTTGACGGCTTCGGCGACCAGGCTCTTGACGACGGCCTCGCCGAACGAAGCGAGCATGCGGCGGCCGAACCCACCGATGAAGCCCTTCACGCCGACGAAGGCGACGCCCTCGATTTCGTACGACTGCCCGTTGAGCAGGTGCATTCCGGCGCCCTTCAAAATGCTCTTTACGTCTTCAGTCTGCCCGGACTCGTAGTCGTGGTTTCCGAGCACGCCGACAACGGGAATGGAGCAGGCGCGCAAATCCTCCGCCAGAAGTTCCGCTTCGGACGGCTTGCCGAGGTCAGTGAGGTCGCCGCAAAGGACGAGCACCCGGGCCTTGGTCGAGAGCTCGGCAAAGAGTTCCCGGAAGGACAACGTGCGGTCCTCCTTCACGTGGAGATCGCCAATGGCAGCGAAGGTGAGCGTGTCGGGTTTTTCGGACATCGCGCTACTCGCTATCCTGGTCTGCGTCGGCAAAGCCCCATTCCTCAACGGCCGGGGCATAATCGACCTGCGAAAACAGGCGCCCCCGACATACCTTCACGCGCGGAGGAGGAAGTTCGAACTGGGTCTTCAGGCGGGCGACCAGTTCGTCCATCAGCCAGCGCGGCAGGCAATCGCGCTCGCTCGGATAGGCCCAGCGGAAGTTGAGTAGATGTGCCAGAAGCACCTCCCAATGCAGCTCCATGTAGGCAAGCAGACGCCGCCAGTCGATCTGATCGTGCTGCTTGAGAATGAGATGCGCGATATCCGGGCCATCGTAACGGTGCCGCAGCTGGACGAAGGCCTTGGACCAGATCAACTCCGTCGGGGCGATGATGCGCATCGGCGTACCGAACACCTCGATGCGCGGCGCGGATTCGAACCATTGGTCGGTCACGGGAGCCATGCCATGCCAGAAAGCGAAGATCACATCGAAAAAGTGCTCGTCCTGGAAGACCTTGCCGAGCCAGCGTTCGTCCTCGATTGCGACGGTGTGCCCGAGGTTGCGGAAGTGGTTGAGAACACGTGGATAGTCAGTCGGCTTGCACACGATATCGAGATCTTTGGTAGCGCGCACCACGCCGGTATAGGCGCTCAGCGCATACGTGCCGGCCAAAAGAAACGGCAGATCCAGCTTCGCGAGCTCGCGCAAGGCCTGAGTGTAAAACACCTCGGCGCGGGCCGATGGCACGGTCGGCTCGGCGGCCGCAGCGATCGTCTCTATCGATCCAGTGATCTCCTTGGCCATAATAGTTCACTCGAAGCTCATCGGCTTCGGCCATGAGGGTCCCTGTTCGACAATCGAATAGACCATGCAAAGTTCCGCGCGCCCTGGGTCCCACCGGCAACAAACCGGTTCGCAATGGTCGATGGACTTCGCTTTCAGCGTGCCTTGGCGACGTTGAGGAATTGATTCGTCTTCAAATTCGGTACGTCTTCAGCGAGCCAGAGAAGCGCGTCAAACATCTGCGCACGGCGGTCGACAACATGGTATGCGGTGAGGTCCGCTATACCCCTGATAGCGGCGCGATAACCGACCTCACCAGAGGTCCGAGGCGGGCATTCGCGCGAGGCGCCAGCCGCCTCGACAAATTCCGGCTCAGCAAGAACGGGACGTTTGCGAGCTTAGTTTTGTGAACGCGTAAGGGGGACAAAGCGCACGAGGGCGACGGCGCGCGTCGTCGTCTTGTCGGGGGCGATTTTTTCGACGACCGTGAGCTGCTGAGTGGTGTAACCGGGTCCCACCGGCATAACGAGCCGGCCACCTACTTTAAGCTGTTCAATCAGGGGCGGCGGTGGCTGCCCGAGCGCGGCAGTCACGACGATGGCGTCAAAAGGACCGCATTCGGGACAGCCATCGTATCCGTCGCCAAGCTTGACGCTCACGTTGTCATACGCGAGGTCTCTTAATGTTTTCGCGGCGGTCTCGGCCAATTGCGGGATGATCTCGATGGTGCAGACCTTTCGCGCCAGGTGCGCAAGGACGGCGGCCTGATAGCCCGAACCCGTCCCCACTTCCAGCACAACGTGATCGGGCGCGACCTCGACCAATTGGGTCATCAAGGCCACGATGTACGGCTGCGATATGGTCTGCCCGAGACCGATCGGCATCGGTCTGTCCGCGTATGCGATGGAGCAAGATTGCTCGGGGACGAATAGATGGCGTTTCGTTTGCTCCATGGCCTCAAGGACACTCTCCGACAGGCCTTGCTGTCCCAAGGCACTGGCGGCGGATCGGGCGTATGCCCGGATGGTTTCGACCATGGCGACGCGCTCGCGGACGCATTGCGCGTCCTTTGGTGCGTCCTGAGCGGTCGCTTCCCGGGCCACGACAACCATGGCAAACACGAGCAGCAGCAAGGCCTTCATCGTGCGCTCTCCGAGAAGGAATGGGCTCACGTCGAGCGCTCGAGCGCAATGAGCCGATTCGACGCATCACCTCAGCGAAACACGGCGTCCGGCGAACGACCGCAGTGCAACCACTAGAGCTCGGCCAATTCTGCGGTGAGTGCCTTTGCGGCAAGGAGGTCAGGCGTTTCGAATCCTTCCGTAAACCATCGGTACGCTGAGGCAAGGAGATCCCGTGCTTCGATAAGCCTGCCTTCATCGCGCCAAAGCCGAGCCAGACTCATGGCTGCACGCAGTTCGAGCGACTTCGCGCTTTGCCTGCGTGCCACATCAAGTGCAGTTTGCAAATAAGCCTCGACCTCACCCACTGGAGTTCCGCGAATGCGCCGCAGTTCGCCCTCAACGCATGCAACCTCTGCCTCCCACATATGCTCGTCATTCCGCGCCGCGAGGTCCTTTGCTTCTGTCAGTGCAGCGAGCCCTTTCTCGCCATCACCAAGCTGCAAATAGGCTGATGCCAACATGCACAAGTACCGAACTTGGTACCAGCTGGCTCCGAGCCCGGCCCGATCGTTCAAGCCTTGACGCATGAGCGCCAGGCCCTTCTCCGCGTCGCCTTCCTGCGCCATGGCCCAACCCCGAAGGATGAGGCCGCTCAACCGCCAGTAGTTCAAGCTGTGCTGATCGGCGAGGTCGATGATGGCGTCCGCGTGCGCACGTACGGCCGCCACGTCACCCGTCAGCTCCGCAGGTCCCGCTCCGCCATACACCGCGACGTGAGCGGTAAGGTTCGTCTGGTTCAGCTCCGCAGCGTACTCAAACGCCGCACGGCTTGTTCTCAGGGCCTGATCGGGATAGCCAAGGACCCAAAGCACGACCGCCAGGTAGGGTAACGCGGAGGCCTTCGGGTCATGGACATAGTGCACAGGCGCTGGCCGATGGGCGACCGGGTCATAGCGGCTTAAAATCGTCTCGAACTCGGAGCGGGCCGTAAGGAAGTCACCGGCGTGCATAGCCGTGAGAGCCGCCAAACGATGCGCCCCCAATTCCAGTGCCATGTCCCCGGTTCGCTCGGCGGCGAGGCGTGCCTCGGCAACCAGGCTCTGCATGGCGCGGTAGTCGCCTCTCACGAAATGAAAAATATACTTGCCGCTAAGTGTGGCGAACAACGCATCCATGTCATCGAGTTCGTAGCAGAGCGCATGAGCCCTGCTGAAGGCAGTGCCGAGCTGAGGAGACGTGTATCCGTGAATGGCGATCAGCGGACCTCCAATTGCTGTCTGGAGTGCGAGTTCTTGACGATCCCGCTCCAACCCTTCTGGATAGGCCTTGAGCGCTTCCAGCCCTCTTGAGAGATGAGTGATCGCTTCGAGATTGGCGGAACGCCCCGCGGCATTTCGGCCAGCCTGCAGCCAATAGCCGACCGCTTTGGCCGCCAGCCCGGCCTCTGCGAGATGCAAAGCTATCGTCTCCGGCTCCATCTCCGCGCGCGCAGGAAAATGTTCTTCGAGAGCTGCGGCGATACGGGTGTGGATCTGCTGTCGCTTGCTCTTCAACAGGCTCTCGTGCGCGATGTCCTGTACCAGCGCATGCTTGAAGGTGTAGCCGACATCCGGAGGCACTCCTCGTCGAAAGATGAGTTCCGCCTCCAAGAGTTCATCGATAGCGCGCTGGAGGGCATCTTCACTGAGCGGCGTTACTGCTTTCAGAAGGTTGTATCCAAACTCTCGGCCAATGCAGGCCGCGATCTGGGCGACCTCCTTAACGGGTGCCAACCGGTCAAGACGGGCCATCAATGAATCCTGGAGCGTTGTCGGGATCGCCAGCGGGGGCAACGGACCAACAAGCTCATAGTAGCTCCCGCGGTCCTTAAGCAGCCCAGATTCAAGGACGGTCTTGGTGAGCTCCTCGACGAACAACGGCACACCGTCTGTTTTGGCTAAGATCTGTTCGAGCACCTCGTGCGGAAGCAGTTTGCCGCCGGTTATCCGGTCGACCACGGCAGTACCTTGCCTGCGTCCCAACCGGCTCAAGAAGAGTGCTGCCACGTGTCCATGCGCCGTCCAGCGCGGAACAAATTCCGGTCGGAAAGTAACGATCATCAGGATCGAGTGGCGCTGCACCTCGTCAACGGCGCGATCGATGAACTCGAGCGTGGTGGGATCGGCCCAGTGGACGTCCTCGTAGATGGCAAGAACAGGTTGCTTTGCTGCCAAGCCCTTTATCTGCTCCAACAGAGCCTGGAACGTTCGCTCCTTCTTTTGGTGTGGACTAAGCTCCAGTGGAGAGTAGCGCTCGCCTGTCGGGATGGCCAACAGGTCTGCGAGAATTGGTGCGCTCCCGCGTACGTCGTCCGTCGCAAGAGTGAGCAATGCCTCAAGTTTATCGAGCTGTTCTTCGGAAGGGTCTTCTCGCCGTATTCTCGCTGCCCGTTCAAGGAGCCCAACGATAGGGTACAGGGCGCTGTTGATATGGAATGGCGAACAGAAATGACTTAGGCATGTGTGCGGAACGCCTGCGAGCCGGTCGCGCAGCGCTCGCACGAGATGGGATTTGCCGATGCCCGGTTCGCCGCCGAGCAGAACGATTTGTCCCTCTCGCCCTTTTGCCTGTTCCCAGCGGTCCAAGAGAAGTGCGAGCTCCTGGTCGCGACCGATCAGCGCGGTTGTCGACATCCCATGCTGGGCGTCAAATCGACTCTCGGCCACGCCCTCGCCGAGGACGAGCCACGCCTGCACCGGTCCGGGGAACCCTTTGAGAGGCACCGTCCCCAAGTCTTGGTATATGAAGGCTTCTCCGATGAGGCGGCGCGTTGAATCGGCGACTACAACGCCGCCGGGCTCGGCGAGCCCCTGCAAGCGGGCGGCCAGATTCGGGGTCTCTCCAATGACCGACCGCTCGCGGGCTTCTCCCTCGCCGATCAGTTCGCCGACCACGACCAGACCGGTTGCGATGCCAACGCGAGCAGCAAGTGCTGCACCAGCCGGCTCTGTAAGGGCGGCGACCGCCTTGGATATCTGAAGCCCGGCGCGAACTGCGCGCTCGGCCTCATCTTCATGCGCCCGCGGCCAGCCGAAGTAAGCAAGAACGCCGTCGCCGAGGAACTTGGCGACATGGCCCTCGAACCGGGTGATCTCGCCCGCTACGGTGTTGTGATAGGCCTGCATCAGGTCCCGCAGCTCCTCAGGGTCACGTCCCGAGGCGAGCGCCGTCGAGCCCACCAGATCGACAAACATGACTGTGAGCTGCCGCCGATCTGCCTCCGACGGCAGCGACAATTTTGGCTGTCCAGCGGAGGCGCGAACCTCCACAGGTATAGGACGGCTCCCCGGAGCGAGTGCGTGAATCGCCTTCAGCACCGTCTTGCGCGGGCCGAGTGGCAAACCAAGTTCCCGCAAGTCGTCCTCGGTCAGCTCTGGCAGGACCTCAGGCGTGACTTCCGCATCCTGGAAGGCCTGGGAGTAACGCTCCAGCCCAAGACCATGGAGCCATTCCGCGATGTTCACGCGACGCCTCCTCGCCTGATGTCAGGCGAGGCGAACGGCCGGCTTAGTTGAAGGTGTGCAACCTTAGCTTCAGCGAACCGTCCGCCTGACGCTCAAACACGTGCGTAGCAATCCCGCCGGCAGCTTGGCGGGACCCATCCGCTCCCTTGCCGTTGGCGCTCCATCTCGCCGTGCCGTAGGCCACCTTCTCGTCTCCACCCGCATCTATGATCGTCAGGTTGTGATCGGCGAATCCGCTCGCAAAAAGCCCAGCGAAGAAATTCTCGATCTCTGCCGGACCTGTTATGATTTGATGTGTCGGAGGCAGCACTTTGGCGTTCGAGACGTACGCTTTGGCAATCGCTTTAGCGTCAGCTTTGTTGAATGCCGAATCCCAGGCGGCATAAGCCGCGGTAATTTCGGCTCTGACGTCAAAGCTTGTCGAGGGGCCCAAGTTCGTCATGATTCCCTCCCTCAGGGTAGCGCTGGTGACCGCCGGATCATACTCCAACTAAGCGGTGGGAAAATCCGGAATGTGCGGGGGGAGGGGGAACCAGCCTACGTGCTGACGTAAGCGAGGACGTAACCGAAAGTGCGCAAAGGGGTCAGATAGCCGCAGTACCTGCCCACGTCCGCTCCGCACTTGGAAGCGGACTTCTTAAGCACACTGAACCTCCTCCGAATGAGTGGACACCTGTAGTAGGCTCATTGAGCCCGGAGGTGTCGAATGGAACGTCAACGTCGGTCATTTACCGAAGAGTACAAGCGCCAGGCCGTTGAGCTGGTGGTGTCGAGCGGTCGCTCGATCACGTCGGTAGGCAAGGAACTCGGGCTGCGCGACTCGGTGCTGCGGCGCTGGGTGGATAAGGCCGGGCAGCAGCCGGCATCGGCGGCGTGGCGCCCCACCACGCAGGCGACGCCGATGTCGGCGGACCAGGCTTCGGAGATCGCCCGGTTGCGCCAGGAGAACGAACGGCTGCGCATGGAGCGCGACATTTTAAAAAAGTCGATCGCGATCTTTGCCGGAACCCGGACATGAGCTTCCGCTTCATCGAGGACCATCGCGACGCCTATCCGGTACGATTGATGTGCGCCGTGCTCGAGGTCTCGCCGGCCGGCTATTACGCCTGGCGCGATCGCCCGGCGGGTCAGCGGACCAAATCCAATGCCACGCTGCTGGCTGCGATCCGGCAGGCCCATCACGACAGCAGCGGACGCTACGGCAGTCCCGCGTCCATGCCGTGCTGCGGACGCAGGGCCGTGGCGCCAGCCGCGGCCGGATCGAGCGGATGATGCGCCGGCACGGTATCCGCGCCATCACGGCGCCGCCGCGCCGGGTGCGCACCACCGACAGCCGTCACGACCTGCCGATCGCCCCGAACCTGATCGCGCGCGACTTCACAGCGGAAGCCCCGAACCGCGTTTGGCTCGCCGATATCACCTACATCCCGACCGCGGAGGGCTGGCTGTATCTGGCGGCCGTCATGGATCTCTTCAGTCGAAAGATCGTCGGCTGGGCCATGCGGGATCACATGCAAGTCGAACTCGCATCCGCGGCGTTGACGATGGCCCTCCAGCAGCAACGGCCGCAGGCCGGATTGATCCACCACTCCGATCGCGGCGTGCAGTATGCCTCACACGCCTATCGCGACGCTCTCACGGGCGCCGGCATCGTTGCATCGATGAGCCGCAAGGCCGATTGCTACGACAATGCCCCGATGGAGAGCTTCTTCCATACCCTGAAGACCGAGCTCGTTCACCATCGCGACTACCAGACCCGCGCCGAGGCCCAGCGCGATATCTTCGCCTTCATCGAGGGCTTCTACAACCGCACCCGGCTCCATTCCGCGATCGGATATATCGCCCCGATCGAGATGGAGCTAAAAGCCGCTTAAACCCGTCCACTTTTTCGGGGGAAGATCACACGCCCTGGACTTACGTCCTCATTTCGACAGCGCCGCCGCCCCTTCCGCATTCTCCCGCACATGGACCACGGCGATGTCATCCGCATAGATCCGCTTCCAGCCCTTGAGCTGGTCGAGGATCTGCGGGCCCGGCGCATCGGCGACCAATAGCGTCACGTCGATCTTGTATTCGTCGAGCAGGCGCGGCAGCAGCTCGGGCTTCTTGCCTTCCGTCGCCTTGAAGAAGTCCATGACGAATTTCTCGCCATAGAGCTCGGCGCGGCCGTCGACGAAGACGGGGATGTCGCGCGAAATCAGATAGCCGCCGAACTGATAGGCGTTGAAGATGCGCTGCGCCTTCCGCTGCTCGAGCAGGTCGACCGCTGCAACCGGCGTCTGCGTCATCGTGAAGCCGAAGCGATGATGCCCCATATAGAGCGAGGTCGAGGTCCAGCTCGCGGCCACGATCATCAGTGCGCCGAGCGCGGTGACGTAGCGGGCCGGCCAACCGTCGGCATCAGTGGCGTCAGCCGGCGGCCGCGAAAACATCTCGCCGAGCGGCTTTGCCAGCACCAGCGGCACCAGGAAGGCAAAGGCCTCGATGCTCCGGACATGGGTCAGCGCGCTCCAGGTCAGGAACAGGATCAGGAAGATCCTGGGCGCCGAGAGCACGAGGCCGCGATAGTAACCGAGCGCGATCAGGCCGAGCAGCGCGCCCTCGAATGATGTGAACGTGGCGAAGTTCGCCGGCATCCATTCGAAGATCAGCGACAGCAGCTCGCCGAGGCTGAGGATGTTGGTCGCGCCCATCAGCGTCCGCCAGCCGTAAGGCGTGCAGCAGCTCGCGATCAATGCGCCCACGCCGAACAGGACCCAGCGCAGGAACAATTGGAGCCGTCGTCCCTTCTCGGCATGCTCGACCGCCCCGAGCGAGATCGGGCCGATCAGCGCAAGGCCCAGCACGAAGCCGCCGTGCAAATTCGCCCAGAGCGCCATCAGCGGCAGCCAGGTCCAGGACGGCGCGCTCCTGCGGTCGGCCGCCGCCATCAAGAGGCCGACCCACGCCACCATGACGGGCAGCGCCAGGATGTGCGGCCGCGCCAGCACGTGATGCAGCGCCAACAGCAGCGCCAGCATCGCAAACAGCACCGCGCGCGGTGCCTCGATCTGCGCATCTAACAAATAGACGAAGATCGCAGTCGAGAGCGCGACCGCGACCGCGGTGAGGATCACTGGCCCGGCCCAGCCCCATTGCGTGTAGGAGAACGCAAACATCACCTGCGACAGCCACGACGTCGAAATCCAGGGCGCACCCGTCCGCGTGAAGGAATAGAAATCCGTGTACGGCATTGCGCCGTGGTCGAGGATCCATTGCCCGATCTTGATCTGCCAGAACGAGTCGGAGTCCTGAAGCAGCGTGTCGCCGACAAAAAGGAAGAACAGATAGGTGCCGGCACCGACGCACAGCGGCACCAGGGCGCGCGCGCGGCTCTGCACCGCGCTGCTGTTGGCAAAGGAAAGGGACATGCCGCCTTGTGGTCCTGTCGTTCTTGTCGGTCCGAGCATGAGCCGGAAAAGTGTGTCGCGGTTTTCCGGGAAGATCATGCTCAAACAATAACCCGCAGCGCGGTGAACGATTCATCTCATCGCGCTTCAGGCCGAGCGGACGGCATTGGACCATGCGCGGTCATAACTTCGGGTAAATCAGCGGCGCCGGGCCGATTTCATGTCCCGACAATTTAACCGATTGTTTTCAATTTCGATTTACCATCGACGAATACACGCAAACCGCTCCGTGTTTCCGCAGTCGAATTAACTGCGGCGAAATTCTTTGCCTCTAGGTTCGGTTTCATGGTCAGGCGGCGCTGGGAAGCCGAAAAGACCAGACCAGTTTGTAGCCCCGTTTAATCTTTGGAGCAGTCTATGAAGAACCTCGTTTCGCGTTTCGTGAAAGACGAATCCGGCGCCACCGCCATCGAATACGGCCTTATTGCCGCCGGCATCGCGCTCGCGATCATCACCGTCGTCAACAACCTCGGCAGCTCGCTGAACACCAAGTTCGGCTCGATCTCGAGCAGCCTGAAGTAAGACTGCACGCCTTAGGAATTTCGAGAGCCCCGTCCTGGACGGGGCTCTTTTCTTTTGGGTGTCGCTTCTCGCGGCGTTAGAGCGGGGCCTTCAGGCGGAATCGCTTGAGTCGCCGCGGGCTCCTTTAACCTCTCCCGCTTGCGGGAGAGGTCGGCGCGAAGCGCCGGGTGAGGGCTCTCTCCTCTTGAGGGCTATTTGCGCGGACACCCCACCCCCCAGCGCACCTATCGTGTGGCAGGCCATCAAGCCTGATCTCATCGCGCTGTCGCCTTCGCGGCGTGGCTGACGCTCCAGCCCGTTCGCTGTGACGCTCCACGCATTTGCATCTTGTCATCCACCCTGAATAGTTGTTCAGTCTTTGCGGGGCGATTTGCATCTTTTGCAGTGACGAAGCGTTTGGCCGCAGGGCGTGTGGCTGGCGTGTGGGACAGGAAGCGCGCCATGGTTTATCGGCGGACGCATCAAGTGGTGAAGCGCCTTGCGGCCCGGCGCAGTGCGATATTGGCCGCGGCGCGGGAGGCTGCGGCGGAGGGCGGGATGGCGGCGGTGCAGATTGCGCCGGTCGCGGTCCGGGCCAATGTCGCGGCCGGCACGGTTTACCGCTACTTCCCCTCCAAGGCCGAGCTGATCTCCGAATTGATCGCCGAGGTTTCCCGCGACGAGCTCGCGGCGATCCGGCGGGCGGCCGACGCCGCGCCGGGGCCGTCTTCGGCGCTGGCGGCCGCCGTGACCACCGTGGCGGTCCATACGCTGTCGCAGCGCAGGCTGGCCTGGGGCATCCTGGCCGAGCCCGTCGATGTCGATGTCAGCGCCTCGCGTATTGCCAGCCGGCGCGAGATCGCGGGCGAGATCGCGTCCCGGATCGACGCCGCCGTGCGCGCCGGCCATCTGCCGGCGCAGGATACCGCGCTCGCCGCCACCGCGTTGCTCGGAGCGCTGCATGAGGCCCTGGTCGGGCCGCTCGCGCCCGACAATCTCGAGGATCCCGTCAAGATGCGCGATGCGGTGCAGACCGTGACGCTGCTGGCGCTGCGCGCCGTCGGCGTCATGGACGCCCGCGCCAGGGGTCTGGTGGTGCAGCAGACGCTGCTACCAACCACGAAGGCGCTGGTGGGGGCGTAAAATCGGCGGAGGCCTGATTGCGCTCAGGCCGTTGGTCGCACAGGGTTTTTCGAAAAACCGCAGCACGGGCGCCGGATGCGCCGTCTACTGTGCATGGGGTTGTTTTCGCATTTTTTGTCGGAGCGACCGGACATCAGATATGGGCGTCGCCCTCGGGGCCGACCGAGGCGATGCGCACCATGTTGGTGGTGCCGGGAATGCCGAGCGGCACGCCGGCGACGATGATGACGCGCTGGCCGGCGCGGACGAAGCCGTCCCGGAACGCGATCTGGCCGGCGCGGCCGACCATGTCGTCCTGGTCGCGCGCATCCTCGGCTACAACGCAATGCACGCCCCAGACGACGGCGAGGCGGCGGCCGGCCGAGATGTTCGGCGTGATCGCCACGATCGGCGGCTTCGGCCGCTCGCGCGCGACGCGCACGGCGGTCGAGCCCGAGCTGGTCCAGCAGATCAAAGCGGGCAGGTCGAGCGTCTCGGCGATCTGACGCGCGGCGTCCGCGATGGCATCGCCCGCGGTGGATTCCGGCGCGGGGCGTTGCGCCATGATCACCGAGCGATAGGTCGGGTCGCGCTCGACCTCCTCGCCGATGCGGTTCATGGTCGAGACCGCCTCGACCGGGAATTTGCCGGCCGCCGATTCCGCCGACAGCATGATGGCGTCGGCGCCCTCATAGACGGCGGTGGCGACGTCGGAGACTTCGGCGCGGGTCGGCACCGGCGACTGGATCATCGATTCCAGCATCTGGGTCGCGATCACAACCGGCTTGCCGGCGCGGCGCGCCATCCGCGTCATCTGCTTCTGCAGGCTCGGCACCCGCTCCAGCGGCAGTTCGACGCCGAGATCACCGCGCGCCACCATCAGGGCATCGGAGGCCTCGATGATGTCGGCGAGGCGGTCGATCGCCTGCGGCTTCTCGATCTTGGCCATGACGGCGGCACGGCCGCGGATCATCTTCTTGGCTTCGAGCACATCGTCGGCGCGCTGCACGAAGGACAGCGCGATCCAGTCGACGCCGGTGACGAGCGCCGCCTCGAGGTCGGCGCGGTCCTTCGGCGTCATGGCCGAGACCGGCAGGTCGGTGTCGGGCAGGCTGACGCCCTTGCGGTCACTCATCTTGCCGCCGACCACGACACGCGTCACCGCGTGCTCCTTCGAGGTCTCCTCCGCGATCAGCCGCACCTTGCCGTCGTCGAGCAGCAGCGCATGTCCCGGCCGCAGCGCGGCCAGGATCTCCGGATGCGGCAGGTGGACGCGCGTGGCATCGCCCGGCGCCTTGTCGGAATCGAGGGTGAAGGTCTGGCCGTTCTGGAGCTGGACCGCGCCGTCAGTGAAGGCGCCGAGCCTGAGCTTCGGGCCCTGGAGGTCGACCAGGATGCCGATCGGCCGGCCATAGCTGCTTTCGACGTTACGGATCGTCGCCACCAGCTCCCGCATCTTGTCGTGCGGGGTGTGGCTCATGTTGATGCGGAACAGGTCGGCGCCGGCCTCGAACAGGCGGCGGATCATCGCGAGGTCTGAAGAGGCGGGTCCCAGGGTCGCGAGAATCTTGATACGGCGAAGGCGCCTCATGGCTTACTTCCAGACGGGGGCGGGGCAGCGCCTGGCGGGAGGCCAGGCGCGGGGGGCGTACCACCGGGCGGGCTATTGGGCAAACCCGGAACCCCGCCCGGACCGACCGGGCCGGGCAGGCCGGGCACGCGCTGCTGCGCCGGCTGTTCGTTGGCGTCGGTGAGCTGGACCGTCCAGGCCCGCTGCTCGCCGGTATCGACCTCGAAATAGCCGGTCCGGTCGTAGCCGCGCGCCAAGCAATCCTCGGTGCCGCGGATGGTGAACTCCTTGTCGCGCGAGCACATGAAGGCCTGACCCGACCATTCACCGCCACGGTCGTAGTCGATGGCGTAGATGTAATAGTAACGGGCGACCAACGTTCCCCGCAGCAGCGTCTCGCAGGAGCGGGACGAGATGTTCCACCAGCCCTCGGTGGTCCAGCCCTCGGCGTCTTTGTAGCCCAGCGCGATCCCGACCCGGCTCGATGTGTTGTTGCAGAGGCGGAAATCGGCGGACGCCGGGCTGGTCCAGAGGCACAGCAGCGCGACCGCCAGCACCGGGACCAACCGGGCGAGCATGCGAACGAGGGAGCGGGGAGATTCGGCGATCATAGTCGCGAAAAGCTATATCAGATCATTGACGATTTGGCGTAGGGGCCGGGAACTGTCCCAAGGCCGGGTTTCGGCCCGTTTGCGCCGTGATATGGCAAAATCTGTGACAGGACCCACCTGATCCCGTAAGGGTGACGGCCATCGGGGCAGGTCTTAAGGAATCCAGTTATGGCAATCGACGACAAAACCAGAACGGAGCTCGAGGCGGCCGCTTTCCGGCGCCTGGTCGATCATTTGAGGACGCGGACGGACGTCCAGAATATCGACCTGATGAATCTGGCCGGCTTCTGCCGCAACTGCCTGTCCAACTGGCTCAAGGATGCCGCCGACGCCCAAGGCGTCGCCTTAAGCAAGGACGAGAGCCGTGAGGCCGTCTACGGCATGCCCTACGAGACCTGGAAATCGAAATACCAGGGCACGGCCACGCCCGAGCAGCTCGAGGCGATGAAGAAGGTCCATCCCCACGGGCACTGAACGGCCGCCTGCGGCCTGCTGAGTCGTGCCGCACAACAGCTTTCTTCAGGCAGCTGCAGGAAGGTGTGGGCGCGCTGTGGACGAGCGCGATGCTGCCTTGAACGCGGAGGGCGCCAACCCTAAGGGTCTACGCAGCACGCGCGGTGAGGATGCCGGCGTCACCTCGTTTTGCCAGTTCCATTGGGAGTACCAAGATGGCCACCTCCGCCGCCGTCCGCGACGACGAGCCCGCGACGAAATTTGCCAAGGACCAGCTCAAATCCATCATCGAGCGCATTGAGCGGCTGGAGGAAGAGAAGAAGGCGATCTCCGACGACATCCGCGACGTCTACGCCGAGAGCAAGGGCAACGGCTACGACGTCAAGGCGCTGCGCACCATCGTGCGCCTGCGCAAGCAGGACCCCAACGAGCGCGCCGAGGCCGAGACCATTCTCGAGACCTACATGCAGGCGCTGGGAATGCTCTGAGGCGTCTCGCCCGGTAGGCGTTGCAGCGCACCAAGCTTGGGCGAAATCCCTTCATCTGCTAGAGTGCTCGGTGAAGGGACCGAGCGATGGATGTGCCGGGACCAGAGCGCAGGCTTGCCGCGGTCCTCGCCGCCGACATGGTCGGCTTTAGCCGGCTCATGGAAGTCGACGAGGCGGGTACCCTTGCGCGCCTCAAGACCCACCGGGTCGAGCTCATCGATCCGGCCATTGCCAAAAATCGCGGCATCATCATCAAGACGACTGGCGACGGCATGCTCGCCGAATTCCACAGCGTCGTCGACGCCGTGCTGTGTGCCGCCGAGGTTCAGCGCCGCATGGCGCGGCGCAATGCCGACGTCCCGCCGCCGCGATGGATACAATTCCGCATCGGCATCAATCTGGGCGATGTCATCGTCGATCAAGACGACATTTTCGGTGATGGGGTCAACGTCGCGGCGCGACTGGAGACGCTCGCCGAGCCTGGAGGGATCTGCGTTTCAGGCGCAGTGCGCGATCAGGTTGGCGACCGGCTCGACGGAGTTCAATTCGACGATCTCGGCGAGCAGAGCGTCAAGAACATCACGCGTCCGATCCGCGTCTTCCGCATTCGCCTGGCGGAGGGGCCTGCAAGCCTGCCCGACGCGACGAAGGCTGTTGCGTCACCGGTTGTCTCAAAGAAGCCGTCCATCGCCGTGCTGCCGTTCGCCAACATGAGCGGCGATCCGGAACAGGAGTTCTTCGCCGACGGTCTCACGGAAGACATCATCACCGAGCTCTCGCGCTTCCACGACTTGCTCGTCATCTCGCGAAACTCGACCTTCGTCTACAAGGGCAAGGCGGTAAAGGTCCAGGACATCGGCCGTGAGTTCGGCGTCGACTATGTCATCGAGGGCAGCGTGCGGAAGGCCGGGGGGCGCGTCCGCGTCACCGTGCAGCTGATCGATGCGGAAACCGACCGCCATATCTGGGCCGAACGTTACGATCGCGAGCTCGAGGATATTTTCGCCATCCAGGACGAGATGACCCGCGCAATCGTCGCGACGTTGCCTGGTCGAGTGGAAGCGGCAGCGCATGACCGCACCAAGCGCAAGCCGACCGAGAACATGCGCGCTTACGAATGCGTGCTGGCTGCAAAGCTCCTGCATCACCGTTCAACACGCGAGGACAACGCGCAGGCGCAGACCCTGCTCAACCGGGCGCTGGCAATGGATCCGAATTACGCCCACGCTCACGCCTGGAAGGCGTGTGTGCTCGGCCAGTGCTGGATCTACGGCTGGTGCGCTGACCGCGACGCGACCTTCGAGCAGGTGGCTTCTGAACTCGAGATCGCGTTGGCGCTCGACGACAACGACGCCGACGTGCACCGGATCCTCGCTGCGCTCAATCTGACGCGTCACGACTATGAAAAGGCCACCTATCACCAGGAGCGTGCGCTGGCCCTTAACCCGAACTACGATCTGATCGTCGTGCAGCAGGGAGAGCTCCTGACCTGGTTGGGCTTGCCTGAGGAGGGCATCGACTGGATCAGGAAAGCGATGCGTCTCAATCCTCATCATCCCGAGCGATTCTGGAGCCATCTCGGTCGTGCGTATTATTGCGCAGAGAAATACGCCGAGGCCGCCGAGGCGTTTTCAAGGATCACGCGGCCCGACTATACCCATCATGCGTTCCTTGCAGCGATATTCGCGCAGATGAACAATGCCGTCGCGGCTGGCGCTCACGCCGCGGAGGTCCTGAAGCGCGAACCCGGGTTCTCGGTGGCAGCCTATCTTGCAACCCTGCACTACAAGCGCGAGATCGATCGCGAGCGTCACGAATCCGGCCTCGTCAGGGCTGGCCTGCCAGCATGATCGATACGCGGGAGGAAGAATGGGGCAGGGGAGAGCTTTGCCGGGCCGCGGCTCTCAGCGCAGCGCGGCGGTACGCATGACGAAGGACGTCGTCTGGAGCTTTGCGGTCGCGCTGCCCGAGAAGCTGTCGCAGGACAGGCCCTGCATCGGGTCCTCGACAAAACCCATCGCGATCACGGCCTGCGGCTTGACGAAAAAGCGGCGCAGCGCCGCCGTATCGAGCTCGCCCATCAGCGTCACCGACATCGCACGACTGGCGCTCGGTGACAGCATCACGATCTTGAGCCAGATGCTGTCGCCCTTGGCCGCGGAGAGCCGGGTCGCGGTGGCGATCCTGCCATCGACGCTCTTGCCGACCACCGTATTGATCTCCGTCGCCTGAGCGAGGCTGCGCGTCGCGGAAGCGGGTCGGGCGGAGCGCGGGATCGGCGCAGAGGCGGCGACGACGTTGGCGCGATCGACCGGCGAGGCGGATGCCGGCGCAAAGGCCAGCGCCTGATAGGCCGCGCTGGAGACGCTCGCGGTGGCTTGCGGATCGGTGGCTGCGGCGAGCGCCTGGCGCGCCTTCAACGCGGCGACCTGAGCCGGCGTCGCCTGCTGTGGCGCAGCCGGTATGTCATCCCAGAAGCCGCGGGCATTGATGATGTCGGCGGGGGTCTCGGGCTTGCCAGTCGCCGGCTTGTCAGCCACGGGCGCGGCCTTCGGCTTGGGCGGCGCAACGATCTGCGCATCGGCCGAGGCGAGCTGGAGCGTTGCGGCCACTTGCGGCTTGGCGCGCGGCGTCGGCACCGGCTCGGCGGGTTTGGTCACGGCGGCGACCACGGTCGGCGCGGACGGTTTCGCGGCCGGTGCGCCCTCGTCATCCTCGTCGCTGCTGCTGGCGGCCGGAGCCGCCGACTTGCCCTTGAACAAGGCGGCGAAGAAATTCGTCTTGCTGCCGGAATCGTCGCCGCTGCCGCGTCGCTCGATCTCGGCCTTGGCGAGCTCATAGCCCTTCAGCGGAACGCCGTCCGTTGGCAGATGCACCGTTTTTCCGTCGGGGAAGACACGGGCGAGCTGGTCATGGGTCATGCGCGGCCAGTGCCGGATGCTGCCGGTGTCGAGGTGCACGAAGGGCGAGCCGGAGGTCGGATAGAAGCCGACGCCGCCGCGCTGGAGCCGCAGGCCGGCGAAGCGGATCTGCTCCAGCGGCACGCCCGGGATATAGAAGTCCATCGCATGGCCCAGCATGTGCTGGCTGAAGCGCGCCACACCGGAGGAGCGGCGGCGGAGCATGGCGTTGGTGGCGGGGGAGCGGTAGGAGGAGATGATCTGGATCGGCTGCTTGCCGTCGACGTCGCGATAGACTTCCCAGAGGATGTCGAACAGGCGACGGTCCATCACCGTCTCGTCCTGGGTGCGCCAGTCGCGCAGGAAGTGGTTGAGCTGCTTCAGCGCGGCTTCGTCATAGCGGCCGTCGCGTTTGAAGGTGACGGTGAGGTCTTCGCCGGAATGGGTGTGATGGAAGGAGAGCGTCTTGGTTTCGTTCAGCGCGGCGGCGTCATGAACCGAACCTGCGGCGGCAAGCAGCAATACGGAAGCGAGGCCGATCCGGGATCCGGCCTTCACTCCCGCATGGGACAACGACAGCACAGCGAATTGGCGTGCGAGACCAGTCAGCACGTATGAGCCCACCCAGTCGACGAGCGTTCAAAATGGACTCTCCCGCCAACCCCGTTAGCAGCGCGAAAGAGGGTGAACGCTTTCTTAAAGCGAGAAGGTTAATTCGAGGTTGACCTTCCCGCCCCCAAACCAAGTCAGAGTACGATCCTAAACGGTTGACTGTGGCAAAAAAACGCCCGCTCTCTGGGGCCCGGCTGGAGAACGGTTAACGTCAAGCGACCCCATCCAGGGGACGGGGTCGCTGATTTCATTGCAGAATTTTTGTGAACCAGGCGCTCAGCCGGGCTCAGCGGGTAAAGACCCGCTGCGGACGACGGCCGACTGGCGCTGGCGGCTGGGTCGGGGTCGGCGCTCCGAACAGCCGCTCGAAGAAGTTTGGCCCAGACGAGCCGAAGCCGCCGCCATTGTTGGCCACCGCCACGCCTGAGGGGAGCGTCGTCGCCGGGCGCGAATAGCTCGGCTGCGAATGCGCCACGATAGCCTCGAGGTCCTTGCCGCGATTGTTCTTCAGGATGTTGATCATGGTCGCGTCGCGGCCATAAACGTCCTTGCGGAATTGCAGCTTGCCGGCGTCATCCACGAAGGCGGTCTGATAGGTGATGTTGACCGGGATCGGGGTCGGGAATTTCAGGTCGATCTCGCTCTTGCCGTACATGCTGCGCACGCGCTCCGGCGTGTACTTGTCGCTCGGCATGGTGATGTTGAGCAGCACGGACGCGTACTGATCCGGGTTCTGCACGCGCATGCAGCCATGGCTGAAGGCGCGATCTTCCCTGGCGAACAGATGCTTGTCCGGCGTGTCGTGCTGATAGACCAGGAACTTGTTCGGGAAATTGAAGCGGATGCGGCCGAGCGCATTGGCTTCACCCGGCGGCTGCGAGATGTGCACCGAGCCGTCGCGGTTCTGCTCGAGCTTGAGGCCCATGCGCTGGAGCACGGTCGGATCCTGCTGAAGCGCCGGCAGATATTCGTTGTAGACGATCGACGGCGGCACGTTCCAGGTCGGATTGACCGTGATGTACTTCATCGTCTCGCTGAGCAGCGGGGTGGCATGCGTGCCAGGCTTGCCGGTGACAACGCGGGTGGTCCAGACCTGCTGGCCGCGCTGCATCACCTTCAGCGTGTAGTCGGGAATGTTGAGGATGACATAGGCATCGCCCAGCGCGGGCGCGCCGAGGTCGCGCGGCAGCCAGCGCCAGCGCTCCATGTTCACCAGCACCACGTCGATCTGCTTGTCGCGCTTGGGCGTGTTGAGCGCCTTGACGGTCTTGTCGTCGAGGATGCCGGTCGCCTTCATCTCGGCGCCGCCCTGGAATTTGCGCACGGCATCGGCGACCGCCGCGTCATAGCGGGTGTCGTTCGCGTTCTCGGTGATGCCGAGCTTGGCGCGCAGCTGTGGCACGCGCGGATCTTCTACGACGATCTCGGCCTGCTTCTTGCCGGCCGGGGTGTATTTCAGCGCCGGACCGTCGGCGATCTCGATCGCGGGGCCGTTGCCCTGGCCGCGCAGCTCCGCGAGCTTGGCCTTCAGCTCCTTGTAGAGCTTGTGCGGCGGGTTGTAGCTGTCGAGCGCCGCGGAGGCGTCCGTCGCTGTCGTGATCTTGGCGAGCACCTCGTTCGGGTCGACCGGATGTTCGGGATAGAGGATGTCGCCGCTGACCTGCGACCAGTGCATGCGGCCGCTCTGGGCCTGCCGCGCATAATCGAACATGCTGGCGGTGAGCTTCAGCTCGGCATCGGCGAGCGCATCGGGCGTGGTGGCGGCGGCGAAATCCGGCACCGGATAGTCGGCGGGGTTGAGGCCGTCGGAGGCTGCATCCTTCAGCCGCGCAATGACGCCCTTGGCCGCAGCGGTCAGGCTGCCGCCTTGGGTCCAGACCGGCGCGAAGTCGCGCGCACCGTAAAAATTCTCGATCGTCGCGCGCTCGTTCTTGCGGTCGAAATGGCGCGAGGCCTTGGCGCCGATGATGTCCCTGAGCTTGTCGGCGACCGGCTGGTCGGCGGCGGGAACGTTGCTCGCGGCCTTCACCGGCTCGGCGGCCGGAGTCGCAGCAGGTGCCGTCGCAGTGTCGGCCTTGGCGGGTTCTGTCTTCACAGGTTCTGTCTTCGCGGGTTCGGTCTTGGCCGTCTCGCTCTTCGGCGCCTCGGTGGCGGGCGAGGTGGCGACGTCGGAAGGCTTGGTCTCGATCTTGTCGGGCGCCGGTGCGACTTCGGCCTTCACGGGCTCTTTCGCAGAGTCCGGGATGGTGGCGGTTGTGTCGAGCTTGATGTCGGAGGCGGTCGGAGGCGGAACGTTGGCCGGCTCGGGGCGCGGGATCGCGGCCTCGATCGCGAGCTCGGCGGCGCTGCTGCGCGTCTGATCCTGCGCCAGGGCTGAGCTGGCCGACACCGTGAGGAAGGTCGCCGCGACCGTCATCAAGACACGGTCAAAGCCTGCACGGTGGTTCAAACAGTCACGCATTGTGTCACACCCCTCGGGTGAACTGTCCCTCTTGGAACAGCTTCGTTATCGTCTCTAAAACTTCGGCTAAATCGCGCCGGCCTCTCGAAAGTCGCACGCCTGCACGCAACGATTCATACGCAGACGATATACAGGCCCCGCTTTTGCGGCCAGCGCTACCCGGGACAACTCACGACAAACTGACGTCAAGGCAGCCTCTTTGGCAACGGATTATGCGCTTGCCCCACGCAATTTTCCCTGTGTCTGTCACTTCCAGGTCACGGTTCACGTCGCCGCCAAATTTCGCCGAAATGCGAAGGGCTTGCGGCCTCGTCGCAACATCAGGCAAGCCGCTGTTCAGATATGGCTCAGTGCGTCTCCTCATCGCTTTTCCCGCCATGGCCAGGCACGCCTGCTTCGTCGAGTTTGCGGTAGAGCGTGGACCGACCGATTTTGAGGCGGCGGGCGACTTCGGACATCTGCCCGCGATAATGCGAGATCGCGAAACGGATGATTTCGTTCTCCATGTCCTCCAGCGGGCGGACATCGCCGCTCGCGGTCAGCATGGAGAGAGTTCCCGCTGACGGGAAGGGAGCGATCGGTATTTCATTACCCGACACCAAGGAAGGCGCCGCGATCGGCTCGAGCAGCAGTGGCGCAGTCGGAATGTCGGCTGCAGGATGCGGCTGCGAGGCGAGCAGGGGGAAATCGCCGAGGCCAAGCTGGTCGCCGTCGCTCATCACCACCGCGCGGTAGACCGCGTTTTCGAGCTGGCGGATGTTGCCGGGCCAGTCGAGCTGGGCGAGGTGCGCCACCGCTTCGCCGCTGATGCCGGTGATGGGGCGGTTCTCCTCGGCGGCAAAGCGCGCCAGGAAATGCCGCAGCAGATGCGGAATGTCCTCGCGCCGGGCGCGCAGCGACGGGATCGTCAGCGGCAGCACGTGGAGGCGATAAAACAGATCTTCCCGGAAGTGTCCCTGTTTCACCCGCTCCAGCAGCTTACGGTTGGTCGCGGAGATGATGCGCACGTCGACCTTGACGGGCTTGCGGCCGCCGACCGCCTCGACCGCGCCTTCCTGGAGCGCGCGCAACAGCTTGACCTGCGCGGTCAGCGGCAACTCGCTGACCTCGTCCAGGAAGAGCGTGCCGCCATGGGCCTCGACGAACTTGCCCATGTGCCGCTCGGTGGCGCCGGTGAAAGCGCCCTTCTCGTGGCCGAACAGGATGGACTCGACGAGGTTGTCGGGAATCGCGCCGCAATTTACCGCGACAAAAGGTTTTGCCTTGCGCTCGCCGCTGCCATGGATGGCGCGCGCGAACATCTCCTTGCCGACGCCGGACTCGCCCTCGATCAGCACGGGAATCGAGGAGTTCGCCGCCTTCTGCGCGGCGCGCATCACGCCCGCCATCGCCTCGGAGCGGGTGATGATGTCGGAGAAGGTCAGCCGGCCCTCGCGGCTGTGACGGATGCGCTGCAATTCGCCCTTGAGCGCGGAGGCGTTGAGCGCATTGCGCAGCGAAACCTGAAGTCGCTCGAGGCCGACCGGCTTGACGACGAAATCGGCCGCGCCGGCACGCATCGCCGAGATCACATTGTCGATGCCGCCATGCGCGGTCTGCACGATGACGGGGATGCTGAGGCCGGCTTCTCGGATTTTCGCCAGCACTCCCATGCCGTCGAGGCCGGGCATCACGAGATCGAGGATGACGCCGTCGATGGCCGGGGCGTCGGGAGCGGTGAGCGCGGCGATCGCAGCGTCGCCGGACTCCACGACGATCGTCTCATAGCCGCATTTCTGCACCATGTTTTCGACCAGCCGGCGGGCTACAGCGTCGTCGTCGGCGATCAAAATACTGGCAGCCATGGTGTTCCCTGCACGCTACAACTATCTGTCTCGAATCGGGGCACTCTGGCCGAAGCCGATTAACGCACTCTTAAACCTTGATGCCCCCGCCCGCCGTCGCGACTGTTGAACACAGGTTTCCCACACAATGAATTCGCGCTCCAAGCCCGCTCTCAAAAAGTCTGCTCTCAAGAAGGCCGCTTCCAGCAAGCCCGCTCCCCGCAAGCCGAGCACCAGGAAATCCGCCGCCAAAGCAAAGTCCTCCAGGCCTTCGTCTGCCAAGCCTTCACTCGCCAAATCTTCACCCGCAAAGCCTGCAAGCAAGACCGGCAAGCTTCCCGAGTGGAACCTGGCCGATCTCTATTCCGGGATCGAGGCGCCGGAAGTGGCGCGCGATCTCGAAAAGATGGATGCCGATTGCGTCGCGTTCGAGACCGACTACAAGGGCAAGCTCGCGACAGGGACAGCAAACGAAGATGGCGGAAAATGGCTCGCGGAAGCCGTGCGACGCTATGAGGCAATCGACGATCTCGCTGGCCGACTCGGCTCCTATGCCGGCCTGGTCCACGCCGGCGACAGCGTGGACCCTGCGATTTCAAAGTTTTACGGCGACGTGTCCGAGCGCCTGACGGCGGCGTCGACGCATCTTCTGTTCTTCGCGCTCGAGCTCAATCGAATCGATGACGATATTTTGAACCGCGCGATGCAGGCCACCGAGCTCGTGCACTATCGTCCGTGGATCGAGGATTTGCGCAAGGAGAAGCCGTACCAGCTCGACGACAAGCTCGAGCAGCTCTTCCTGGAGAAGGCGCAGACCGGCTATTCCGCCTTCAACAGGCTGTTCGACCAGACCATCTCGGGCCTGCGCTTCAAGGTCGGCGCCAAAGAGCTCGCGATCGAGCCGACGCTGAATCTCCTACAGGACCGCGACGGCGCCAAGCGCAAGAGCGCGGCGGAGGCTCTGGCCAAAACCTTCAAGGCCAATGAGCGCACCTTTGCGCTGATCACCAACACGCTCGCCAAGGACAAGGACATCTCCGACCGCTGGCGCGGTTTCAAGGACGTCGCGGATTCCCGCCACCTCAACAACCGCGTCGAGCGCGAGGTGGTGGATGCGCTGGTTGCTTCCGTGCACGCGGCCTATCCGAAGCTGTCGCATCGCTATTACGCGCTGAAGGCGAAGTGGTTCGGCAAGAAGCGGCTCGCTTATTGGGACCGCAACGCGCCGCTGCCCTTTGCCGCGACCGACGTCATTGGCTGGCCCGATGCGCGGAACATGGTGCTGACGGCCTATCGCGGCTTCTCGCCTAAGATGGCCGACATCGCGGAGCGCTTCTTCACCGACCGCTGGATCGACGCGCCGGTGCGTCCGGGCAAGGTGCCCGGCGCGTTCTCGCATCCGACCACGCCGTCGGCGCACCCTTACGTGCTGATGAACTACCAGGGCAAGCCGCGCGACGTGATGACGCTGGCGCATGAGCTCGGCCATGGCGTGCATCAGGTGCTGGCGGCGAAGAACGGCGCGCTGATGGCGCCGACGCCGCTGACGCTGGCGGAGACCGCGAGCGTGTTCGGCGAGATGCTCACGTTCAAGCGGCTCCTTGCCCAGACCAAGAATGCAAAGCAGCGCCAGGCGCTGCTCGCCGGCAAGGTCGAGGACATGATCAATACCGTGGTGCGGCAGATCGCGTTCTATTCGTTTGAACGCGCGGTCCACACCGAGCGCAAGAACGGCGAGCTCACCGCGATGCGACTCGGCGAGATCTGGCTGTCGGTGCAGGGCGAGAGCCTGGGGCCCGCGATCGAGATCAAGGCGGGCTACGAGAACTACTGGATGTACATCCCGCACTTCATCCATTCGCCGTTCTACGTCTACGCCTATGCGTTCGGCGATTGTCTCGTGAACTCGCTTTATGCGGTCTACGAGCATGCGGCCGAGGGCTTTGCCGAGCGCTATCTCGACATGCTCGCCGCGGGCGGCACCAAGCACTATTCCGAGCTGCTGCGGCCGTTCGGGCTCGATGCCAAGGACCCGAAGTTCTGGGATGGCGGGCTCAGCGTCATCGCCGGGATGATCGACGAGCTGGAGGCGATGGGCTGAGGCGCGAGCCTGCCTCATTTGTAGGCAGGGAAAGCGTAAAACATCTGTTGAACTGTCGCTGAGGCTGTGTTGTACATCTGTATAACACAGCCTCAGCGACGGTTCGGCCATGAAGATCGAGATCAAGAAGATCGGAAATTCGGATGGTTTGTTGCTTCCGCGCGAACTGATGCAGCGCCTCGACCTCAAGCGCGGCCAGCAACTGCACATCGTGGAACTACCCGGTGGCGGCTTCCAGGCGCTGCCCTACGATCCCGACTTCGCGCGAACGATGGAAATCGCCGACGGGATCATGGACAAATATCGCGACACGATAGCAGCGCTAGCAAGGTAGTCGGCTCGCATGAACGAGCTTCAGGAACCGCTTTGGATTGGCTACGCGCAGGCTGTCGCCATTCACAATCGACAGCTTCGCCGCTTTGGCGGCGCGCCGGGAATACGCGACGAAGACATGCTGCACTCGGCGCTGGAGCGGCCGCTCGACAAATGGAGCTCCGAGCAGGCGCCGCTGGACGAACTCGCCGCAGCCTATGCATTCGGCCTCGCGAAAAATGTTGGATTCGTCGATGGAAATGAGCGCATCGCTTTCCTGACGATGATGGCGTTTCTCCGCAAGAACAGCGCGGACTTCAGTCCTGATCCCGCGGAAGCTGCCATCATCATCGGCTCACTCGCCGCAGGCGAAGTCAGCGAGCAGAGCCTTGCCCGCTGGATCCGCGATCATTGGGATTCCAAATGAGTCCATTTGCGGGAAAACTGCGCGTCCGTGCCGTTGCCCTGTCCGGTTTATTGCGGTATTGCCAGCGAAGAATTCGACTTTCGACTGGGGACAATCCATGGCTGACCATCGCGAAGTGGCATACACCACCGCCGACGGCAACGACTACGTTGCGCACGAGCAGACCTATGAGGGCTTCATCAAGCTGGTGAAGTACGGCACGGCCTCGGTCGCGCTCATCGTGATCCTGATGGCGATTTTCCTCACCTGATCCGTCTTCGGTAGCTGCACACGCCAGCGGCAGCAGCTGCCCAGAATACTTGCATACAAGCCGGTCCCAGAACCGGTATCGAACGCTGCGGGAGTTACGCTTAGTTTGCGCGTGCGCTGTCCCGCGCCGCCGGAGGACCTATGAAGATCGCCGTTGCCAAGGAAATCGATCCGCTCGAGCCGCGGGTCGCCGCTTCGCCTGATACGGTGAAGAAGTTTAAGGCGCTCGGTGCCGAGATCGCCGTCGAGCCGGGCGCCGGCATCAAGTCAGGCCTGCCGGATTCCGAATTCACCGCCGTGGGCGCCACAGTCAGCGCTGACGCGCTCAAGGACGCCGATATCATCATCAAGGTGAAGCGTCCCGAGGCGTCGGAGCTTTCACAATACAAGCGCGGCGCACTCGTCATTGCCATCATGGATCCCTACGGCAACGAGGCCTCGCTGAAGACGATGGCCGATGCCGGCGTCTCCGCCTTCGCGATGGAATTGATGCCGCGCATCACGCGCGCGCAGGTGATGGACGTGCTGTCCTCGCAAGCCAATCTTGCCGGCTATCGCGCCGTGATCGAGGGCGCCGAGGCCTTCGGCCGCGCCTTCCCGATGATGATGACGGCGGCCGGCACCGTGCCCGCCGCGAAGGTGTTCGTGATGGGCGTCGGCGTCGCCGGCCTTCAGGCGATCGCGACCGCGCGCCGTCTCGGCGCCGTCGTGACCGCGACCGACGTGCGGCCCGCCACCAAGGAGCAGGTCGAGTCGCTCGGTGCGAAATTCCTTGCCGTCGAGGACGAGGAGTTCAAGAACGCCCAGACGGCCGGCGGCTACGCCAAGGAGATGTCCAAGGAATATCAGGCCAAGCAGGCCGCGCTCACCGCCGAGCACATCAAGAAGCAGGACATCGTGATCACCACCGCGCTGATCCCGGGCCGGCCGGCGCCGAAGCTCGTCAGCGCTGACATGGTCAAGTCGATGAAGCCGGGCTCGGTGCTGGTCGATCTCGCCGTCGAGCGCGGCGGCAATGTCGAGGGCGCCAAGGCCGGCGAGGTCGTCGACCTCGATGGCATCAAGATCGTCGGCTACACCAACGTCGCCGGGCGCGTCGCGGCCTCGGCCTCCAGCCTCTACGCACGCAATCTGTTCTCCTTCATCGAGACCATGGTCGACAAGAAAGAGAAGAAGCTCGCCGTCAACTGGGACGACGAGCTCGTCAAGGCCACTGCGCTCACGAAAGACGGCGCCGTGATCCACCCGAACTTCCAGCCGAAGGTTTAAGGAGAGTCGCCATGGAGCATGTTGCACAGGTCGTCGACCCCTTCATCTTCCGGCTGTCGATCTTCGTTCTCGCCGTCTTCGTCGGCTATTTCGTGGTGTGGTCGGTGACGCCGGCGCTGCACACGCCGCTGATGAGCGTGACCAACGCGATCTCCTCGGTGATCGTGGTCGGCGCGCTGCTCGCGGTCGGCGTCGGCATGGTTTCGAGCGGCTCGGGCTGGGCGCGCGGCTTCGGCTTCGTCGCGCTCATCTTCGCCTGCGTGAACATTTTTGGCGGCTTCCTTGTCACCCAGCGCATGCTGGCGATGTACAAGAAGAAGTCGAAGTAAGCGGCCACCTCGGGCTGAAGGGATTAATGGGGACCTGAGATGAGCGCCAATCTCTCTGCATTCTTGTATCTCGTGGCGGGGGTGCTGTTCATCCTGTCGCTGCGCGGGCTGTCGAGCCCGGCATCGTCGCGCCAGGGCAATCTGTTCGGCATGATCGGCATGGCGATCGCGGTCGGCACCACGCTCGCGAGCCATCCGCCAGCCGACGGTGTGGCCTGGGTGCTCGTGATCCTCGCGGTCGCGATCGGCGGCGGCATCGGCGCGGTGATCGCCCGCCGCGTGCCCATGACCTCGATGCCGGAACTGGTTGCCGCCTTCCACTCGCTGGTCGGCATGGCCGCGGTGCTGGTCGCTGCCGGCGCGTTCTACGCGCCCGAAGCCTTCGACATCGGCACGCCCGGTAACATCCACACCCAGAGCCTGGTCGAGATGTCGCTCGGCGTCGCGATCGGCGCGCTGACCTTCACCGGGTCGGTGATCGCGTTCCTGAAGCTCTCGGCGCGCATGAGCGGCGCCCCGATCATCCTGCCGGCGCGGCACCTCATCAACATCGCGCTCGCGATTGCACTGGTCGTCTGCATCGTCGGCCTGGTGATGACCGGCAGCCCGGTGTTCTTCTGGCTCAACGTGATCCTGGCACTCCTGCTCGGCGTGCTCATGATCATCCCGATCGGCGGCGCCGACATGCCGGTCGTGATCTCGATGCTGAACTCCTACTCCGGCTGGGCCGCCGCCGGCATCGGCTTCACGCTCGGCAATTCCGCGCTGATCATCACCGGCGCTCTGGTCGGCTCCTCGGGCGCGATCCTGTCCTACATCATGTGCCACGCGATGAACCGGTCCTTCATCTCGGTCATCCTCGGCGGCTTCGGCGGCGAGACCGCCGCCGCCGGCGGGGCTACAGGCGAACAGAAGCCCGCCAAGCTCGGCTCGGCCGACGATGCTGCCTTCATTATGAAGAACGCCTCCAAGGTCATCATCGTGCCCGGATACGGCATGGCGGTGGCGCAGGCCCAGCATGCGCTGCGCGAGATGGCGGACATGCTGAAGAAGGAAGGCGTCGAGGTGAAATACGCCATTCACCCGGTCGCTGGCCGCATGCCCGGCCACATGAACGTGCTGCTCGCCGAAGCCAACGTGCCCTATGACGAGGTGTTCGAGCTGGAGGACATCAACTCCGAATTCGCGCAGGCCGACATCGCCTTCGTGATCGGCGCCAACGACGTCACCAACCCGGCCGCCGAGGAGGACAAGACCTCGCCGATCTACGGCATGCCCGTGCTCCAGGTCTGGAAGGCCGGCACCGTGATGTTCATCAAGCGCTCGCTCGCCTCCGGCTATGCCGGCATCGACAATCCGCTGTTCTATCGCGACAACACCATGATGCTGCTCGGCGACGCCAAGAAGGTCACCGAGAACATCGTCAAGGCGATGTAGCGCGGAAGTAAACGGACCGTGGCCATCAACAAGGAATGGCACCGGTCCCATCGCATGCCCCCCCAAAGCGACGCGCGCGCAGCGCGCCGCCCACAAGGCGGCGTGCGGCTGCCGCGCTGTTCCGACGAGCCTTCGGCCCGATGTCATGAAATTGCTGCGGAGCGGTCGCAAGCCGTGAGCCGAAAGGCCGGCCGCGCATCATGACCATCGTCAAGTGGATCGCCATCCTGCTCGTGACCGTCTATTGCGTCGGTCTCCTCGTGCTGTACGTCCGGCAGCGCGAGATGCTGTTTCCGATCCCGCCCGTCGGTCGCACCGCCCCCGATGCCGCGGGCCTTCCCGAGGCGGAAGAGCACATTCTGACCACGTCCGACGGTGAGAAGGTCATCCTCTGGCACGTGCCGGCGAAGCCTGGCCGTCCCGTGATCCTGTTTTTTCCTGGCAATGGCGATTTTCTCGCCGGCCGCGTCAGCCGTTTCAGGGCGATGACCTCCGACGGCACCGGCCTCGTCGCGCTGTCCTACCGCGGCTACGCCGGCTCGAGCGGTGCGCCGAGCGAAGAGGGCCTGCTGCGCGATGCCGCAGCCGCCTACGCCTTCACGATCGCGCGCTACGCGGCGGAACGAATCATCGCCTGGGGCTTTTCGCTCGGGACGGGCGCGGCGGTTGCGCTCGCCTCGGAGCATCATGTCGGGAAGCTCATCCTGGAAGCCCCCTATACGTCGACGGTCGACGTTGCAGCGTCGTCGTTCTGGTTCGTTCCGGTGCGCCTGCTGATGCGCGATCCGTTCCATTCGGACCAGCGCATCACGCGCGTCACGGTGCCGCTCCTGGTGATGCATGGCACCAATGACCTTGCCATTTCGATCGTGTTCGGAGAGCGTCTGTTCGCGCTCGCACATGAACCGAAGCAGTTCGTTCGCTTCGCGGGCGGCGGACACGACAATCTCGATGCTTTCGGTGCGATCGAAACGGCAAGGCGCTTCATTGAATCCTAAACGGCTCGTCACGTGGCCCTGGAGCCTGACCTTCGCCGCGATCCTCACGCTGTCGCCGCAACACGCATGGGCCGCGACCGGGCTCGATGGTGCGGCGATGCGCTGGCCCTATGCGCTGCCATTTGCCGGTCTGTTGCTATCGATCGCATTGGGGCCGCTGCTGTTTCCAAAATTCTGGCATCATCACTACGGCAAGATAGCCGCAGCTTGGTCGCTGCTGGCACTCGCCGCGCTTGTCCTGTTTGCCGGCAGCATGGCAACGCTGGCGGCGCTCGTCCATGCCATGCTCGCCGAATATCTCGGCTTCATCGTGCTGCTGTTCTCGCTCTATGTCGTGGCCGGCGGGATCCTCATCACCGGCGACATCAAGGCGACGCCAGCGACCAATGTCGGCATCCTCGCGCTCGGCACATTGGGTGCGAGCATTGTCGGCACCACGGGGGCCGCGATGATCCTGATCCGCCCCTTGATCCGCGCCAACCGTCCGCGGCGTCACAACGCCCATGTCATCATCTTCTTCATCATCCTGGTCGCCAATGTCGGCGGCGCGCTGAGTCCACTTGGCGATCCCCCGCTCTTCGTCGGTTTCCTGCACGGCATCGACTTCTTCTGGACCACACGGACCATCTGGTTGCAGACCGCAATCGTC
This sequence comes from Bradyrhizobium zhanjiangense, assembly GCF_004114935.1. Taxonomy (NCBI): domain Bacteria; kingdom Pseudomonadati; phylum Pseudomonadota; class Alphaproteobacteria; order Hyphomicrobiales; family Nitrobacteraceae; genus Bradyrhizobium; species Bradyrhizobium zhanjiangense. Next base: position 8,635,397 of record NZ_CP022221.1, on the reverse strand, counting down.
GCCGGACTGCTGCTCGCGATCTTCGTTGTCATTGATATCTGGCGCTTTCGTAGCGAGCCGCCGCTCGGCGAAGCCGGCCGCGGGGAGCCGCCGCGCATCCGCGGTCTCGTCAATTTGGTGCTGATCGCGGCCATCGTCGTGAGCCTGCTGGCGTCGGCGATGTGGAAGCCCGGCGTGGCGTTCGACATTCTCGGCACCAAGCTGGACCTGGAGGACGTCGTCCGCAATTCGGTGCTGCTGGCCATTGCGGCGCTGTCGGTGTGGCTGACGCCGGACGAGCACAGGCTGGCCAACGGCTTCACCTGGGAGCCGATCCGCGAGGTCGCGAAACTGTTCGCGGGGATCTTTGTCGCGATCATCCCGGTCATTGCCATGCTCAATGCCGGACATCACGGCGCCTTCGCCTGGCTGTTGTCGGCTGTGACGGCGCCGGACGGTGTGCCGCGCGAGGTCGCCTATTTCTGGTTCACCGGCCTGATGTCCGCGTTCCTCGACAATGCGCCGACCTATCTGTTGTTCTTTGAGCTCGCCGGTGGCGACCCGCAAGCGCTGATGCATGAGCTCTCGGGCACGCTCGCCTCGATCTCCATGGGCGCGGTCTACATGGGCGCGCTCACCTATATCGGCAACGCGCCGAACTTCATGGTGAGCAGCATCGCCAGCGAGAACGGCGTCGAGATGCCGAGCTTTTTCGGCTATCTCTTGCGCGCCGGCGCCGTGCTGATCCCGCTGTTCCTGCTGCTGACACTGCTGCCGGTCGCGCCGATCCTGCACTGGCATTGAATCTCGCGCCTGATTTGCTACTGCTCATTCAAGCAAATGGAAGTAGTGGATGAGCGCGCATAGTCCGATGCCCCGGTCGGCCTGGATCTTCCCGGCGCTGGCCGTGCTGTTGTTCGCGGCCGTCAGCGCGACGGACTACGTGTTCACGCTGTCGCTGGCCGGGCTCGTCTTCGCCATCGTCCTTCTGGTCATCCTGTTCGGCACGGTATTCGCTGCGGTTCATCATGCCGAGGTGATCGCGGAGCGGGTCGGCGAACCCTATGGCACGCTGGTGCTGACGCTGTCGGTGACCATCATCGAGGTGGCTCTGATCACCACGATCATGCTGGGCGACAAGCCCGCGCCGGAACTGGCGCGCGACACCGTGTTCGCCGTGGTCATGATCGTCTGCAACGGCCTCGTCGGGCTCTGCATCTTCATCGGCGGCCTGCGCTATCGCGAGCAGGGCTTTCAGCTGTCCGGCGCCAACGTCTATCTCAGCGTGCTGTTCGCCCTTGCGACCATCACGCTGATTCTGCCGAACTATACCACCACCACGCCCGGGCCGGTCTATTCGGCGGTTCAGCTCGGCTTCGTCGACGTGGTCACGCTCGCGCTGTACGGGGTGTTTCTCTACACCCAGACCGTCCTGCACAAGGATTACTTCGTTCACGAGCGAGCGGACGGCGGCAGCGGTGGAGCGCTTCTATCGGGCCGGATGTTGGTGCTCAGCGTCGTGCTGCTGCTGATTGCGCTACTGGCGGTCGTGCTGCTCGCCAAGAAGTTTTCGCTGGTGGTCGACGCCGTCGCGGCCAAGATCGGTGCGCCGCCGGCCTTTACCGGACTTCTGGTCGCCCTCCTGATCCTGATGCCGGAAGGCGTCGCGGCCGTTTCGGCGGCCCGCAGGAACGACCTCCAGAAGAGCATCAACCTTGCGCTCGGGTCGTCGCTGGCCACCATCGGGCTGACCATCCCGGCCGTCGGCGTTGCCACCTACGCGCTCGACAAGGAGCTCGAGCTCGGCCTCAACGCCCAGGGCAGCGTGCTTTTGCTCCTGACCTTCTTCCTGAGCATGCTGACCTTCGGCACGGGCAGGACCAACGTCCTGTTCGGACTGGTCCATATGGTGGTATTTGCCGTCTACGTGTTCATGGTCTTCGTGCCCTGAGGCGCGATAAGGAGAGTTCCCGATGCTTGCCGCCAGGTCCGAGGTTCAGGTCGACAACGAGCAGGTTCGTGTGACCGAGTGGCGGCTTGCGCCGGGGAGCGCCACCGGGCATCACACCCACGGCATGGATTATGTGATTGTTCCCGTGGTGGCGGGGGAAATGACCATCGTGGCGCCCGGCGGCGAGAGGTCCAAGGCGCAGCTTGCGGCCGGCAAATCCTATTTCCGCAAGGCCGGCGTCCAGCATGACGTACTTAACGAAACCTCAACCGAGATCGTGTTCCTTGAAATCGAGCTAAAACCGTAAGTTTGCGTTACTGTTTGCCATCGATCCGTCGCAGTTGATCCCTCACAATGCCCCAAAGTTCCCGCATCAGATCGCGCGGGGAGTGGCCGAGAAATGCTGAAATACCTCGCTAAAATCTCGATGGATATCTTCCCCTCGGTGCTCGCGACGATCATCGGGGCTTACATCGTTAATCACTACATCAATGCCAAGCCCGCGCCTGATGCTCCTGCGACCGTGGTCGCGCCTGCGAAGACTGGCAGTGAGGGCAAGCCGGCGGACACTGCCAACCTTCCCGCACCCGGCGTCAAGGCCAAGGGTGTCTCCGAGAAGAGCGTTTCCGAGAAGAACGTGACGGACAAGGCGGCGGCCGAGAAGCCTGCCGATCATCAGCCGGCTGCCGAGACCAAGGCCGCAGACGTGGCTCCCGCCGAGACCGGCCCGCGCGGCCGCACCCCCGCACGCGAGAAGGCGGTCGCCAAGTCCGCCCCTGCGGCTGCCGCCCCGGTGGTGGAGGCCAATTCGGCCCCGGCTGCAGCTTCGCCGGCCGCGACCTCCGACGCCAATGACCTCGTGCGCGCCGCGATCGAGCGTCTGCGCAAATCGCCTGAGGGCAAGGCCGCTGAGGCCAAATCGGCCGAGACCAAATCTTCCGAAACCAAGCCCGCTGAAAGGCCGGCGGAGCCTGCTGTGCGAGAAGCCGCCCGCATCCCGGAGGCCCCGCGTGTGATCACCGCGGAGCCGTCCCCGGTGCGTCCGCTGCCGCCGCCGATCACGGTGTCGACGCCGTCATCCGAGGCCTATGGCAATGGCGGCTCATCGCCGGTCAACCCGCCTTATACGGCCTCGGTCGGCAATGACGACCCGAATCGGGTGACGCCGCCGGCTGATATTCCTGTGCCGGTGATCGCACCCCCGCTCGATCTGCGTGCCGACGCCGGCGCGACCACGACCATGCAGCGGCCGAAAACCAATGTCGCCGATGAAATGCTGTCCGGCATGAAATCGATGTTCCACGCCGTACTGCCGAAGCCCGCCACCCCCGATTAGGACGCCATCTGAGCCGCGCTGTCAGCCGCCGACGCGGGCGAGGCCGCTGCGGGCGGCATCGTCGCGTGGGCGAAGCGAGACCGCCTTGGTGTAGGACGCCGCTGCCTTGGCCCTGTCGCCCAGCCGCTCATAGGCCTGTCCGCGGGTGGTCCAGACCTGGGCGTTGTGCGGATCGGCCTCGGAGGCCTCGTCCAGATCGGCTGCGGCCTCCTTGACCTTGCCGAGCGCGAGATAGCTGGTGGCGCGGCCGAGCAGCGGCTCGGCCTTCTGCGGGTTGAGCCCACTCGCAGCACTGAAATCGGCAATGGCGAAATCGTGCTGGTTCTTGCTCTGATAGATCAAGGCACGGCCATAGAGCGCCTGCGCATTGTAGGGATCGAGCCCGACCGCACGATTGAACTCGTCGAGCGCAACTGCGGTCTCGCCTGACTTCGCCAGGGATTGGGCCTTTGCCGTGTGGGCCTGGGCTTCGCTGACATTGACGGCGCTGACCGCGCTTTCGGTGGCCGCGGTCGCCTTCGGCGCCTCCTGAGGCTTCTCCTTCTCTGGCATCAGCGATCCCAGATCGAAGGAGCAGCTGCACAGCGCAATCCCCATCAACGCCAGCACGAACGGCTGCTGCCAGATCTGGCGCAGCCGCGCCAAGCTGCGCTCGGGGAAAGGGGAGGCCATCTACGGTTCGCTCGCGCTAGAGCATGATCCGGAAAAGTGTGCAGCGGTTTTCCGAAAGAATCATGCTCAAACATCAAACCAAAGCGCGATGGCTTTCAATCCAATCTCATCGCGCTTTAGCGCCGCATCGGTAGTGCCCGCGTCCCAGAAGAAGGCACCGCTCACAAAACAATAACGCGGGCCAGGGGCCCGCGTTATCGAAAACTGAAGTCTCGCAAGATCCGGTAGATCAGCGCGGTCCGCGCGGACCCGCACCGGGGCCGCCACGACCACCGCGATCACCGCCGGGACCCGCGCCGAACACCGGCTTCGGCTTCATCGGCAGCAGGCCTTCGCGCTGCAGCTTCTTGCGGGCCAGCTTGCGCGCGCGGCGCACGGCTTCGGCCTTTTCGCGGGCCTTCTTCTCGGAGGGCTTCTCGTAATGGCCGCGGAGCTTCATCTCGCGGAAAATTCCCTCGCGCTGCATCTTCTTCTTCAGCGCCTTGAGGGCTTGATCGACATTGTTATCGCGAACGAGAACCTGCACGCGGCATCCTCTTCAGGTGGATCGGATTTGAATTCTGCTAAGTCAAAGGGGATGGCGAAACGCGCAAGCCCTTAACCTTGAGCGCGCGGATGTATCAGACAAAACTGCAGATGTCCACCGGCCAAGGGGGATTTTGGGCCAAGTTCGGCCATTAAATGCGGCGAAAATACCTCTGTGCGGCCCCGATTTGGGCGATTCGGTGCCAATGACGGGGCCGTTTCCGGAGCTTTGCTCCGGAAACTTGAAATCGGGGGTCCACACATGGATATGAAAAAATACGCCGCGGAAGCCATCGGCACCTTCTGGCTCACATTCGCAGGCTGCGGCAGCGCGGTCATTGCCGCCGGCTTTCCCCAGGTCGGCATCGGTCTCGTCGGTGTGTCCCTGGCGTTCGGGCTCAGCGTCGTCACCATGGCCTATGCGATCGGCCACATCTCGGGTTGCCATCTCAATCCGGCCGTCACGGTCGGCCTTGCCGCCGGCGGGCGCTTCCCGGCCGGCCAGATCCTGCCCTATGTGATCGCCCAGGTGGCGGGCGCGATCGTTGCCGCGTGGCTGCTCTATGTCATCGCGAGCGGGGCGCCCGGATTCGACGTCACCAAGGGCTTCGCGTCCAACGGCTATGACGCGCATTCGCCCGGCCAGTACAGCATGATCGTGTGCTTCCTCACCGAGGTGGTGATGACCATGATGTTCCTGTTCATCATCATGGGCGCCACCCATGGCCGTGCGCCCGCGGGCTTCGCGCCGCTCGCGATCGGGCTCGCGCTGGTGATGATCCATCTCGTCAGCATCCCCGTCACCAACACCTCGGTGAACCCGGCGCGCAGCACCGGTCCCGCGCTGTTCGTCGGCGGCTGGGCGCTGTCGCAGCTCTGGCTGTTCTGGGTCGCGCCATTGATCGGCGGCGCGCTGGGCGGGGTGATCTACCGCTGGCTCAGCGAGGAGCCCACAGGCATCGTCGCAGGCGTGAAGACCGCGTAATCGCTAGAGCATGATCCGGAAAAGTGTGCAGCGGTTTTCCGGGAAGATCATGCTCAAACAATAACCTAAAGCGCGATGACGATTCATCCTGATCTTATTGCGCTTTAAGGGCATCGCAGCGGTTGCTGTGGTCCCCTCACTTGCCTTTCGTCGGCCTGACTTCGGTGATGTGTCCCATCTTGCGGCCGGGGCGCGGCGTGCCTTTGCCGTAGATGTGCACCGTGGCGCCGGGAACGGTCAGCCACTTGTCGTAGTCCTTGATCTCGTCGCCGATCAGATTGGTCATGGTGACGACTTCGCCGTGGCGCACGGGCTTGCCGAGCGGCCAGCCGGCGATGGCGCGGATGTGCTGCTCGAATTGCGAGATGGATGCACCGTCAAGCGTCCAGTGTCCGGAATTGTGCACGCGCGGAGCGATCTCGTTGACCAGCACCTTCGGTCCGGTGCCATTGGCGAGCACGAACATCTCGACGGCGAGCACGCCGACATAGTCGAGCGCGGTCGCGATCTTGCCGGCGACGCTGCGCGCTTCCTCGGCGAGAGAATCCGGGATCGGCGCGGGCGCGCGCGATATCTTCAGAATGTGGTCGCGGTGCTCGTTCTCGGTGACGTCGAAACACTCGACCTGACCCGCGGCCGAGCGCGCGGCGATCACGGAGATCTCGCGCTCGAACGGCACGAAGGCCTCCAGGATCGCCGATTTGGTGGCGAGACTGGTCCACACCTTGGCGATGTCGTCGCCCTTGCGGATGATGGCCTGGCCCTTGCCGTCATAACCGAAGCGGCGGGTCTTCAGTACGGCCGGAAGACCGATTCGCGCGATCGCCTCGCGCAGCGAGGAAACGGAGGTCACGTCGGCATAGGCGGCGGTGCCGATGCCGAGCCGCGTCACGAAATCCTTCTCGGCCAGCCGGTCCTGGGTGGTCTCGAGGATCTTGCGGTTGGGCAGCACCGGGCGGCGCGCATCCAGCACCATCGCCGCGGCCGCCGGCACGTTCTCGAATTCGTAGGTGATGACGTCGACGTCGTTGGCGAACAGCTCGAGCGCCTCGACATCGGCATATTCGGCGCAGGTCGCATTTAGGACCACGTCGAAGGCCGGCGAATCCGGATCGGGCGAGAACATCTGGCAGCGCAGCCCGAGCCGCGCCGCAGCCATGGCCAGCATCCGGCCCAGTTGTCCGCCGCCGAGAATTCCGATGGTGTCACCGGGCTTCAGCTTCACCTGCCTGGCGTCGGTCACGCCTTGTCCTCCGGACGCTCGGCAACCGCCTCGGTCTGCGCTTTGCGCCAGGCGGCAAGGCGACCGGATAGGGCGGGGTCGGACAGCGCCAGCACGGAAGCCGCCAGTAGCGCCGCATTGATCGCGCCGGCCTTGCCGATGGCGAGGGTGCCGACCGGGATGCCGGCGGGCATCTGAACGATCGAATACAGCGAATCGAGGCCTTTGAGCGTCTTCGATTCGATGGGGACACCGAACACCGGCAGTTCCGTCAGCGACGCCGCCATGCCCGGCAGGTGCGCGGCGCCGCCGGCGCCGGCAATGATGACCTTGTAACCCGCCGCCTTGGCGCCCCTGGCGAAAGCGAACAGCCGATCGGGGGTGCGGTGTGCCGAAACGATGCGGGTGTCGGCGGCGACGCCGAGCGCGGCAAGCGTATCGGCGGCATGCCGCATCGTGTCCCAGTCCGACTGGCTTCCCATGATGATGGCGATCGGCGCGGTCATGACGTCAAATGTGCCCGGAAAACAGAAAGATAGGCCAGATTAAAGGTTCCGGCCGGCGGCTCGCAAGGCGGTGGCAAGGAGAAGGGAATGCACTATCCTGTCTTGGTGAATCCCCGCAAGCCTTCATTGAGCAGGATGCCCATGAAGAAACCAAAAAGGGCGAGTGCTGCGAAGGCCAAAACGGGCCGAAAGACCAGCGCCAGCCGCTCCAAAGCCGCTGCCAAGCGTCCGGCCAGGCCGGCGCGGCGCGAAACGCCGGCCGATGCCACGGAAACCATCAAGGCGACCATCCGCGGCTTGCGGAGCAAGCTCAAGGCGGCGGAGCGGCGGGTCGCGGAGCTCGAGGCGGCCGCTGACACCGATTTCCTGCTCGAGATTCCGAACCGGCGCGGTTTCGAGCGCGAGCTCAACCGTGCCATTGCCTACATGAAGCGCTACCGCGCCAGCGGTGCGCTGATCGTGCTCGACGTCGATCGGCTGAAGCCGATCAACGATTCCTTCGGACACGCCGCCGGCGACGAGGTGCTGAAGGCGATTGCCGCGACCCTGACGCGGCAGGTCCGCGCCTCGGATGTGGTCGGTCGTCTTGGCGGCGACGAGTTCGCGCTGCTGCTGTGGAATCTCAGCGAGACCGACGCCAAGGCGAAGGCCGCCATCCTCGAGCAGTCGATCGACGAATTGTCTTTCACGTTTCAGGGCCGGCACGTGGCTGCGGGCGCCTCCGCCGGCGTCGCGCTGCTGGGGGCGCAGTCCGACGCAGGCCGCGCCCTCGAGGAAGCCGATGCCGCCATGTATGTGCGCAAGGCGCACCGGCGTCACGAGCCACGGATCAGGCTCGCCAGCAGCTGATCCTACAGCGTGGCGAGATCTTGCGGCACATTGCCGAACTTGCGCAGCAGTGTGGCGTCGCCGAATTCGCCGGTCATGGGATCGCCGCTGCGGCTGAACGCGATCGCGCCGATGTGACCGGCACCGCGCGACAAGATTTCGGCGCGCCGCAACGCGGCCGCCGAACTCTGGCACTCCTCTGCGGCGCCAGCGACGGGCGATCCGTCAGCATCGATCAGGAAGGGCATTGCAACGTAGTAGGTCACATCCGACATGGCGTTGCTCCGATGTTGAACTCAGGCGGCGCTGCTCTTGCTCCGCATCTCGTTGGGCGAGGTCTCCGGAATGCAGCCGGCGGAAATCGCCGCCTGTAATTCCGCCAGCTCGGCTTCCAGATATTCATTAGCCATGATCAGCGCCTTGATGGTGCTGCGCAGATTGCCGTCGCACATCGCGATCGCCTGATCGCAGGCTTGTTCATAGTGGCTGTTGTCGAGAAGGGCGATTGCCGACATCTGCGTTGTCCTTCTGTCTTTCCTTGGCGTTTTCCCTTGGCATCTTCCCTTGGCCTGTCTGGAGCCGGGCGTCGCGAATGTTCCTATTTTGTTCTTTTTGAGTCAAGCGGATTCGGATACGGCGAGCCGCCGCGAACGATCGGCGGAGGGCTCAGGCGATGATGTCGGGCGTAATCTGGTCTTCGATGAACGCGATGCGATCGCGTAACAAGAGCTTACGCTTCTTCAACCGCTGTAACCGCAACAGGTCGGGCGCGGGCGATTGATGCAGTGCATCGATCGCCGCATCGAGATCTCGGTGTTCCTGCTGCAACCGGGTGAGCTCGACTTCGAGCTCACGCTCGTTTTCATTGGTCATGTCTGCGGTGGCCGAAAACCGATAGGCGTGAGATCTGGGCTGTGGATGCCCTGTGGAAATTATCGTCCTTGCGCGGCGTGACCGCAAGCGATCTGCGGCCATTGCCCGCCGATCTCCCGCAACATATTTCTGCGAGTCGCTGCGCCGCCGCGCAGGCGCATTGATATCATGGATTTTTCTCGCGTGGTTCCTTACTCACGCTTCGTTACATATGAATTTTCAAAAATGACGCCGCGACGACGGATACCCATCGACAGAACGAATCGGTGATGTACAGTCTCTCGTCCGGATCGAATCCTGAGGTTCAACCCTACCGAGGAGGTTTCGAATGACAATTCAGGCACATCTTGTTGAATTGGAACGGAAGCACAAACTTCTCGAAAACGAATTGCACGAAGCTCTCGTGCACCTTTCAACAGACGACCTGCAAATTGTTGAGTTGAAGCGCCGGAAGTTGATGGTCAAGGACCAGATCGAGCGTCTGAAGCAAGGCGACACGCTCCACTAGTGACCCCCGTAACAGCGTAGAGTTGATCGTACCCTTTCAAGCGGGGATGAGTGCCTTTGCGCTCACCCCTGCTGCGATGTGCGTCGTGCAAATTTGCGCGGCGCCTAGATGTCTGCGAGTTCGGCGACATGATCGGCGATCGCAAGCGACGACGTCAGTCCCGGCGATTCGATGCCGAACAGGTTGATCAAGCCTGCGACGCCGTGCTCGCGCGGGCCCTGCATCAGAAAATCCTGCGTGGCCACCGCCGGCGGCACGATCTTCGGGCGAATGCCTGAATAGCTCGGCATCAACGCCCCGTCGGGCAGCGTCGGCCAGTATTTGCGGATCGCGGGATAGAAGCGCTCCGCGCGTGACGGATCGACCTCGTAATTGATCGTCTCGATCCACTCGACGTCAGGGCCGAAGCGGGCCTGCCCTGCCATGTCCAGCGTCAGGTGCACCCCTAACCCGCCGGGCTCGGGCACCGGGTAGATCAGGTGCGAGAACGGCGCCCTTGCATTGCAGCTGAAGTAATTTCCCTTGGCAAGATAGGCCGGCGGAATCCGGTCCAGCGGCATGCCGTCGATGTTGCGCGCCACCGTCGTTGCCGAGAGCCCCGCAGCATTGACGAGCAGATCGCATTGCAGCGTCATCGGCGCCTCGCCGCCAGCCTCGATCTCGATGCCGCCGGCGGTTGCCTTGGCACGGACCAGTGGCGTGTGGAACGCGAAGGCGGCGCCAGCCTCCTCGGCTTCGCCGCGCAGCGAGAGCATGTAGGCGTGGCTGTCGATGATGCCGGTCGACGGCGACAGCAGCGCGGCGTCACAGGCGAGCGCCGGCTCCAGCGCGCGTGTGGCCTCGCCCGAAAGCAGCTGCATGTCGATCACGCCGTTGGCCTCGGCATGTGCCTTGATCGATTGCAGCTTCTCCGTCTCTTTCGCGCTGGTCGCGACGATCAGCTTGCCGCAATTTTTGTGCGGGATGCCGCGCTCGGCGCAGTAGCGGTAAAGCGCGTGCTTGCCGCCGACGCACATGCGCGCCATCCAGCTGCCGGCGCGGTAGTAGATGCCGGCATGGATCACCTCGCTGTTGCGTGAGGAGGTGATAGTGCCGATGGCCTCGGCTTCCTCGAGCACGATGACCTCGCGCCCGGCCTGCGCGAGCCGCCGAGCCACCGCGAGCCCGACCACGCCGGCTCCGATGACGACGCAATCGACTTTATCCATGGTCGTGCAGGACGTCCGCTGGAAGCGCCGGTGGCAGCGGCTCTGGAATCGAGGGCGCGCGGCCGTTCTCCGTTAAGGAAGCATTTATCATGTCAGGGCAATTGCCGTATTTCGCGTCAAATTTTTCCGTTGCACGTACAGGCGTTTACCCGATCCAAACCCGTGAAGCCAGACAATCCGACGTTGAAATCGCGGGTGGCTGATGGCTGAGAAGAACTGGCACGTGGGCAGCACGCTTCCGATCGCTGTGCAGGCCGTCCTGTGCCTGGCCGGCGCGGTCGCGCCCGCGCGCGCCTTTGCGCTGTCGGACAGCTTCACCGCTCCAGGTGATCTCGCCAAGCTCGATCCCAGCGTGATCTGGGAAGTCCTGATCGCGGGCATCGTCGTCTGCTCGTTCCTCGCCGCGATCGCGCTGTGGATCCATTCCTCGCTGCGCCGGACCAGGCGCTTGCAGCTGCGGCGCAATGCCTTCGTCTCCTCCGCCATGAACAATCTCAACCAGGGCGTGGTGATGACGGACGCGCAGCGGCGCGTCATCTTCTGCAACGACCGCTATCTCGATATCTATGGCCTGACGCGGTCGGATGTCCGGGCCAACATGAATGGCTACGAACTCCTCGCGCTGCGACGCAAGCGCGGGGTGCTCGGCGGCGCCTCCGACGACGAGTTCTACGAGAAGGCGGCAAGCAGCAACGGTTTGATCACCGAATTGCCGGATGGACGGGCCATCCTGGTGAAATTTCACGTGCTGCCGAACGGCGGCTCGGTGGCGACGCATCTCGACGTCAGCGAACAGCGCAGGCTGTCGCAGCAGCTCGCCTCCACCAAGCAGTTCCTGGAAACGGTGCTGGACAACGTGCCGGCCTGTGTTGCCGCGAAGAACATCGAGGACGGCTGCTACATCTTTGCGAACACCGCCTATGAGCGCTTCTGGGGCTTCTCGCGGGATCACGTCGTCGGCAAGAATGCGCGCGAGCTGTTTGCGCCAGCGTCAGCGGCCAGCATCGAGGCGGCTGACCGGGCGGCGCTCAATTCGCCGGACGGCCAGTTCCGCAACGAATTCGAGGTCGAGCGTGGCGGGGAGCGGCGCATGGTCGCCTCGATCCGGATCGCGGTCCGCAATGACAGCAATCGGCCCGGATTCTTGCTGCTGGTCTTCGAGGACATCACCGACCGCCGCTCACTGTCGCAGGAGCTGGAGAGCACCAAGAAGTTCCTCGAGCTCGTGGTCGACAACATCCCGGTGGCGCTGATCGTCGAGCAGGTCAAGGATGGCCGCTATCTGCTCGCCAACCGCAGCGCCGAGACGATTCTCAACCGCAGGCGCGAGGAAGCCACGGGCCTGACCGCCGCCGATATCTTCAATCCCAAGGAAGCCAAGCTGATCATCGCGCGCGACGAGGCCGCCATCAAGAAGCGCGGGATGATCACCGAGGAGCATCCGATCTCCACCAAGGACGGCCTGCGGCTGTTCCTGACCCGCCGCGCCACCGTGCTGAGCGATGCCGGCGAGCCGCAATATCTGATCAAGACCCACGAGGACGTCACCGATCGCCGGCAGACCGAATCGCGCATGGCGCACATGGCCTATCACGACGGCCTCACCGATCTGCCGAACCGCGCCGCCTTCCTCCAGGCGCTGACCCAGATGATCGAGGCTTGCGAAGGCACCGGTGAGGAATTCGCCGTCCTCTGCGTCGACCTCGACGGCCTCAAGGAGGTCAACGATGTCTTCGGCCATGCGCTCGGTGACAAGCTCCTGATCGAGGTGGCCCAGCGGCTCCAGGATTCGGCGCGCGGCGGCGTGGTGGCGCGCCTGTCCGGCGACGAGTTCGGCCTCATCCTCGATGGCAAGCAGCCAGAGGCCGGTCTGGCGCTGGCGCAGCAAATCGCCGAGGCCGTCGCGAAGGAATTCCAGATCGACGGCCGTCCGGTCCGCGCCGGCATCACCACCGGCATGTCGATCTTCCCGCACAATGGCGCTGATGGCGCCTCGCTGCTTGCCAATGCCGGCGCGGCGCTGTTCCGCGCCAAGCAGAAGTCGCGCGGCACGATCAGCCTCTACCAGCCCGAGATGGACCAGCAGATCCGCGACCGCCGCGTGCTGCACCAGGACCTCTCGATGGCGATCAAGAATGGCGAGCTCTCGCTCGCGTTCCAGCCGCAAGGCGCCGCCGGCCACAGCGTCGCCGATAGCGAGATCATCGGCTTCGAAGCATTGGCGCGCTGGCAGCATCCGGTGCGTGGCCAAGTCTCGCCTGCCGATTTCATCCCGATCGCGGAAGAGAGCGGCCTGATCGTCGAGATGGGCGAGTGGATCCTGCGCGAGGCCTGCCGCGAGGCGGCGTCCTGGCCAAAACCGCTCCAGGTCGCGGTCAATCTGTCGCCGGCGCAGTTCATGCACGGTGACGTGGTCGGCCTCGTCCATTCGATCCTGATCGAGACCGGCCTTGCACCCGGCCGGCTCGAGCTCGAGATCACCGAAGGCGTGCTGATAGAGGATTTCGACCGCGGCCTTGCGCTCTTGCGCCGGCTGAAGTCGCTCGGCGTGCGCATCTCGATGGACGATTTCGGCAGCGGCTACTCCTCGCTGAGCTATCTCCAGGCATTCCCCTTCGACAAGATCAAGATCGACCGCGCCTTCATCATCAATCTCGGCCGCAACCCGCAATCGGCGGCGATCGTGCGCGCCGTGATCGATCTCGGCCACGGCCTCGAAATGTCGATTATCGCCGAGGGCGTCGAGACACTCGACCAGCTCGCCTTCCTTGCCAAAGAGGGCTGCGATGGCGTGCAGGGCTATCTGCTCGGCAAGCCCTTGCCGATCGGGAAATATGCAGGCCTCGTCGGCCGTGCTGAGGTCATGGAGCTTGCGCTCAAGACCGGCTAATGATGATGGGGCGCTTCGCTCCTTCTCGACGGCCTCATGGCGGATTACGACCTTGCGATCATCGGCGGCGGCCTGAACGGTGTCAGCCTCGCGCGCGATGCGGCTGGCCGTGGCCTGCGGGTCATCCTGTTCGAGCAGGGCGATCTCGGCGCCGGCGCGTCATCGGCGACCCCGCGGCTCATTCATGGCGATCTGTCGGTTCTGGAGCGGCGCGGGTTCTGGCGGGTGCGGCGGGCGCTGGCAGAGCGCCGGACCTGGCTCAGGATCGCGCCGCATCTGGTCCGGCCGATGCACTTCGTCATCCCCGCCCATTCCGAGGAACGCCCGCCATGGCTGCTGCGTGCCGGCCTGTTGCTTTATGACAGCCTCTCCAGCCGGAATGGGCTGCCTGTCGCGACGACCCTCGACATCACGCATCATCCGGTCGGCAACGCGCTGAAGCGTCCGTTCGGCACGGCGTTCGAATATTCGGACTGCGTCGTCGATGATTCCCGCTTGGTGGTGCTCACGGCGCTCGATGCCGCCGAACGTGGTGCGGTGATCCGGACCGGGGCGCGCTGTGTCCGCGCCGACCGAACCGACACCTGGCGGCTTGCGGTGGTCGATCGTGGCCACCGCCGCACGATCACGGCACGGGCCCTGGCCAACGCCACCGGCGCCTGGACGCCGATGGTCGCGGAGACGGTGCTGCGGCAGCCGCAGCCCGCCATGGCCGCCACGCAGATGAGCCAGATCATCGTGCCGCGGCTGTTCTATTCCGATAACGTCTACGTTTTCCAGAACAACGATGGACGACTGATCTTTGCCCAGCCCTTCGAGCGCGACTTCACCCTGATCGGCACGGTGACGCATGAGTTCACCGGCGATCCCGCGATCGTGGCGATGCCGGGAGCCGACATCAGCTACCTCTGCGAGGCGGCCAGCCGCTATTTCCGCGAGCACGTGACCCCGATCGACGTGGTCCGGACGGTCTCCGGCGTCAACCTGACGCTGGCGTCGGTGCGGCAGCGCGATGGCACGACCCTGTTCCACGTGCGCCGGCGCGAGGCGCCGCTGATCACCATGTTCGGCGGCGACGTCACGACGTCGCGCCTGCGCGCGGAGCGAGCGATAACGAAGCTGACGCCGTTCTATCCGATGTCGCCGCGCTGGACCGCTGGCGTGGCGCTACCGGGTGGAGATTTTGCCTGGGATCGTTTTGACACCGAGGTCGATCTCGCACGTGACCGCTGGCGCTTTCTTTCGGAGCCGCAGGCCCAACGCCTGGTCGCGGCCTATGGCTCGCGCCTGCCCGCGGTGCTCGGCGAGGCGAAGACCCATGAAGAGCTCGGCCCCGCCTTCGGTCCCGAACTGACCGGCGCCGAAGTACGTTACCTGATGAACAATGAATGGGCGCGCTTCCCCGACGACATCCTGTGGCGCCGCTCCAAGCTCGGCCTGACCATGCCCGCGGCGGACCGCGACGCGCTGGCCGCGTTCATGTCGGATGTGAACGATCCTTTCCGAACCGGTTGAGCTAGGGACGATCGGCCGCTAGCGTGCGGCGGAATCGGGGCTGGCAGGGAACATGACGGACGAGTTGCCCAGAACAGACGCCGCGGCCAATGCGGCCAGCGGAGATCAACATCCGGCGGCCGGGCAGCCGTTGCTGCGCATCGAGGGCGTCGCCAAGACGTTCGGGACGTTCCGTGCCGTGGACGGCGTATCGCTCGACATCAAGGCCGGCGAGTTTTTCGCGCTGCTTGGTCCGAGCGGCTGCGGAAAGACCACGCTTTTGCGCATGCTCGCCGGCTTCGAGGCGCCGGACGAGGGGCGCATCCTGCTCGGGGGTCAGGATATCGCGCAGGCCTTGCCGCACGAGCGTCCGATCAACATGATGTTCCAGAGCTACGCGCTGTTTCCGCACCTGTCGGTGCGCGACAACATCGCTTTCGGCCTGAAGCGTGCCGGCATGGCGCGCGCCGACATCGCCTCGCGCGTGGCGGAGATGGTCGCACTGGTGAAGCTCGAGGGACTTGAGAAGCGCAAGCCCGACCAGCTCTCCGGCGGCCAGCGCCAGCGCGTGGCGCTGGCCCGTGCGCTGGCCCGCCGTCCGCAGCTCCTGTTGCTCGACGAGCCTCTCGCCGCACTCGACAAGAAGCTGCGCGAGAGCACGCAAGCCGAGCTGATGGAGCTGCAGCGCCGGCTCGGCATGACCTTCATCATCGTCACCCACGACCAGGAGGAGGCGATGACGATGGCGAGCCGGATCGGCGTGATGAATGCCGGCAAGCTGGCGCAGGTTGCGAGCCCGCGCGAGCTCTATGAGGCGCCGCGCTCGCGCTGGATCGCGGAGTTCGTCGGCGACGTCAATTTGTTCGAGGGCGAGTTCAAATTGCGCGACGGTCATCGCCTGATCATCGCCACGCGCGAGGCCGGGACCTTGGTTGCGGCCGAGCCGCGCGAACCGGTGAGCGAGGCGAAATTGTCGGTCGCGATCCGGCCCGAGAAGGTCAAGCTCTCGCGCCGCGGCCCGGTGTTTGAGGCCGGTCGTGAAACGGCGATCAACAGTCTGGACGGTGTGATCGCCGACATCTGCTATCTCGGCGGCACCACCACCTATAAGGTGAAGCTCGACGACGGCGGAATGGTGCAAGCTTCAGTCGTCAACAGCGCGCGTCTCGACGTCGACGCCTACAGCGTGAACCAGAATGTCGTCGCCTGGTTCACGCCCGACGACTGCGTGGTGTTGCCGTCGTGAGCGGACGGCGCATCTTCGCGCGGCCGGCGCGTTTTGCTGCCATCGCGCCTTACGTCTGGATGGTGCTGTTCTTCCTGGTGCCGTTCGCCTTCGTGCTGAAGATCAGCCTGTCGCAGACGGCGATTGCGCAGCCGCCTTACGAGCCCGTGTTCGACCTGACGGCGGGATGGGAAGCAGTGAAGACGGCGCTTGCTGCGTTGTCGATCGATAATTTCAGGCTGCTGATCTCCGACGAAATCTATGCATTCGCCTATGTGCGCAGTCTCACCGTCGCCGTCACAGCGACCGTGCTCCTGCTCCTGATCGGCTATCCCATCGCCTATGGCATGGCGCGGCTGCCCAAGCGCTGGCAGGCGGTGGCGATGGTGCTGGTGATCGTGCCGTTCTGGACCTCTTTCCTGATCCGCATCTATGCCTGGATCAACATCCTCCAGCACGACGGCTTGCTCAACCAGATCCTGCTGGCACTGCATCTGGTCAGCCAGCCCGTCGTGTGGCTCTCCACCGACAGCGCAATGTATATCGGCATCGTCTATTCCTATCTGCCGTTCATGATCCTGCCGCTCTACGCCACGCTCGCCAAGATGGAGCCGGCGCTGGAGGAGGCGGCCGGCGATCTCGGCGCGCCGCCCTGGCAGGTGTTCTGGCTCGTCACCTTCCCGCTGTCGCTGCCCGGCGTCGGCGCCGGCGTGCTCTTGTGCTTCATTCCCATCGTTGGCGAGTTCGTGATTCCTGACCTTCTCGCCGGCTCCAACGCGCTGATGATCGGCCAGACCCTCTGGCTCGAATTCTTCACCAACAAGGACTGGCCGGTCGCGTCCGCGGCGGCCATCGTGCTGCTGGTTGTGCTGCTGGTGCCGCTGCTGCTGTACGAGCGGCTTCAGAAGCGGCAGCTGGAACAGGGGCGCTGAGACGATGCGCAAGCTCTCCCGTCTCTCCCGCTTCAACATCGCCTCGCTCGCGCTGGGGCTAGCGTTCCTTTACCTGCCGATCCTCATCCTCGTCATCTATTCCTTCAATGCCTCGCGCCTGGTGACGGTGTGGGGTGGCTGGTCGCTGCGCTGGTATCACGAGTTCTTCAACGACCGCGCCATGATCGAGGCGGCCTGGATGAGCCTGCGGGTTGCGGTCTCGTCCGCGACCATTGCCACGCTGCTCGGCACGCTCGCCGCGGTCGCACTGTCGCGTGGTGAACGCTTCGGCGGCCGTACGCTGTTCTCCGGCATGCTCTATGCACCGCTGGTGATGCCGGAGGTGATCACCGGATTGTCGCTGCTGCTGCTGTTCGTGGCGCTCAACGCCGAGCGCGGCTTCTGGACGGTGACGATCGCCCACACCACGCTGACGATGTGCTTCGTCGCTGTCGTCGTGCAGTCCCGCCTCGGCTCGCTCGATCGTTCGCTGGAGGAGGCGGCGATGGACCTCGGCTGCGATCCTGTCCGCGCCTTCGTGGCCGTCACGCTGCCGCTGATTGCGCCGGCAATCGTCGCCGGCTGGATGCTGGCATTCACGCTGTCGCTGGACGATCTCGTGATCGCGAGCTTCACCACGGGCCCCGGCTCCGCGACCTTGCCGATCCGGATCTACTCCGAGGTACGGCTGGGGGTGAAGCCCGAGATCAACGCGATCTGCACCCTGGTGATCGTCCTGATCGCGGTGGTGATCGTTGTCGCCTCGCTCGCCTCGAAGCTGTCGAGCTCGCAGGGCGAGAGCGCGGCGCCGCTGTGAGCCGATCGTCACGCGAACGAAGCGAAGCAATCCAGAAATGCCCCCGCGGAAACACTCTGGATTGCTTCGTCGCTACGCTCCTCGCAATGACACGAAGGGCTGTTACGACTTCACTGCACCTGCCGTGAGCCCGCCCACCATGTAACGGCGGAAGGCGTAGTAGACCGCGGCCGGCGGCAGCGCGTAGATGAAGCCGGTTGTCATCAGCAGCTCCCATGGCGAGTCGTCGGCGGCGAGGAAGTTGCCGAGCGCGACGGGGAGGGTGATCTCGCGGTCGTTCGAGAGCAGTAGGAACGCGTAGAGATATTCGTTCCAGGCCAGCAGCACCGCATAGGTGCCGATCGCGACCAGCGACGGCATCATCAACGGCAGATAGACCAGGCGGAAGATCTGGAGCGTCGTCGCGCCATCCATGACGGCGGCTTCGTCCAGCTCGACCGGCAGTTTGTCGGAGGCCTGCTTGAGCACCCAGATCGCGTAGGGGCTGGCGATCGTCACCATGGCCAGGATCAGCGACCAGTGATTGTTGAGCAGGCCGTAATTGCCCATGGTGCGATACATCGGCACGGCGAGGAACGCCGCGGGGATGAAATAGGTGAAGAGCGCGAGGTTCAACACCATGCGTCCGCCCGGCACCTTCAGCCGCGAGATCGAGAACGCCGCCGCAGTCGCGATGAACAGGGTCAGCACGCCGACAGATGCCGCGATCAGCGTCGAATTCCAGAACTGGACGTAGAAGTCGCGCAGGAAATAATGCTGCTGCTTGAACACGATCTCGAAGTTATGCAGCGTCGGATGATCCGGCCACAGCTTGCCCGAGAACGCGTCCTCCTTCGGGGAGATTGCGAACAGGAACATGTGATAGATCGGGATCATCGTCCACAGGAAGACGGGGATACCGATCAGCAGCAGCCGCGCTTCGATCGCGACTTCGCGCAAGGAGGGGAGCTTCATCGCGACAACCGTTTCATCATGAAGTACACGAGCGGCAGGACGAACGGCATCGCGCAGACGATCGACGCCATGGCCAGCGAGAGCTGGTCGAGCCGGAGATAGCGGATGCCGAGCGTCGACAGCACGTGCGTGAGGTCGGCCGGACCACCGCCGGTGAGCAGATAGACGCTGTTGAAGTCGCCGAGCGTCCAGATCATCGAGAGCAGCGTGCAGGTGACGTAGAGAGTCTGCATCGACGGCCAGGTGATGTAGCGGAATTTCTGCCACCAGCTCGCACCGTCGACCTCGGCGGCCTCGAACAGATCGTGGGAGATCGCAAGGCGGCCGGTGATCAGGATCAGCGTCCAGAACGGCAGCGACTTCCAGATGTGCACGGCGATCGCCATGGTCAGCGCCACGGTCGGATCGTTCAGCCAGTTCGGGCCGTCATCGCCGGTGAAGGTGAAGATGAAGTGGTTGATCATGCCCCATTCGGGATTGAGCATGAAGCGCACCGACAGGATGGTCGGGATCGACGGTACCGCCCAGGGCAGGATGAAGATCACCGAGAGCCATTTGATCCAGGTGCGCTGCTGGGCGAAGAAGCCGGATAGGAACAGCGCGATCAGCATCTTGATGTTGATGCCGATGACCAGGAAGATCAGCGTGTTGACCGCGGCGCGCGCGAAGATCGGGTCGTTGTAGAGTGCGACATAGTTTGCCGGGGCGCGCGCCAGCCACAGCCCGTAGCCGACGGGATAGACGACGAAGGCGAGGAAAACGAGCAGATAGGGCGCGAGCAGTACGATGCCCCAGACCTGCGCCGGGGTCAGCCGCGACGACAGGGGCGTGCCGGGCATTGCCTGATCGCCAGAGAGCGTGATCGCCATTCTTTTCGGTCTCTTCAAAGAGAAGCCGGCCGCGAAACGCGGCCGGTGTTGTTCTTACACCTCCCCCCGCAACGCGGGGAGAGGGGCGGATGACTTAACCCGCGACCTGCTTGATGCGGGCGATCAGTTCGTCGACGGCCTTGTCGACCGGAACCTTCTCGCTCACCACCCGGTTCATCGCCTTCGCCCACACGTTCTCGTTGTTGAGGATCGTGAACTTCCAGTTCTTGGTGAAGTCGAACGCGGCGGTGCCGCCCTTGAACTGCGTGTAGACCGCCTTGCGGTGTTTGTCAGCCTGCCAGAACGGGCTTTCCTGGCTTTCCTTCGTCACCGGGAACCAGCGGCCCAGTGCGCCCTCGATATAGGGACGGACGTTCTCTTCCTGGAGCAGGAAGCTGATGAACTGCTTGGCCTCGGCCTTGTTCTTGGCCGCGGTGAAGACCAGCCCGGTCTTGACGTCGGAGCGGTAGCGGATGGTCGAACCATCCGGCGCCTTGGGGAAGGACGCCGTGATGATGTCCTGTTCATAGGCCTTCTTGCCGGCGTCGCGCTGCTCCTGGGTAAGGGCCTGGTTCTGCGAGTCCTCGAACCACTTCGCCGCGATCGAGATCGTGAAATTGTGAGTCATCACGATGGTCTTGTTGTGGAAGGCGACGTTGTTGTCAGGATCCTTCCAGGTCGTCGAGGAGGGCGGCGTGCAACCCTTGATGTAGGTGTCGGTGTAGTCCTTCATCGCCTTGATCAGGTTCTCGCGGACCTTGGGATCATCGACCAGCAGCTTGCCGTCGTCGTCAACCAGCTTGACGTGGTAGGCGTCCATGAAGGTGTAGAACGACTGGAAGGCGTCGGTGGATTCCACGCCCATCGGCTGGCCGACGGCATAGATGCGCTGGCCGGTCGCCTTGCGGATCGCCGGCTGCACCTTGTCGCACCAGAACGTCCAGTAGCCCGTCCAGTCGGTCGGAATGTCGCTCTGCTTGAAGCCGGCCTTCTCCAGCATGTCGTTCCAGATCTGGACGTGCATGCTCTGCTGCTTCAGCGGGAAGCCGTAATAAGCCTTCTTCTTGGTCACATCGTTGTAGAGGATCGACGCGTCCAGCGTGTTCTGCACGAACCGGCCCTTGATCGGCTCCATGACATCCGTGAGGTCCTCGAGCTTGCCCTCGTAAGCCCACTTGCCCTGTGCTTGCACGTCATAAGAGTCGGAATAGGCGACATCGGGCACGGTGCCGGCATCGAGCGCGGCGACCGTCTTCGGAATCATGTCCTGGATCGCGTACTGCGACAATTCGACCTTGATGCCGGTCTTGGCTTCGAATTTCTTGATCGTGTCGATCAACGCGTCGTCTTCGGAGCGATAGAAGCCCTTGCCCCACCAGACCGTAATCGTCTTCTGCTGCGCAAAGGCGGGTGCAGTGGCCGCAAACAGCCCAACCGCAGCGACCGCCAATGATACTGCGCCAATAACCTTGGATCTCACGTTTTTCTCCCTCAAACGGCCGGTGTTTTTAACCGGTCGTATAAAACACTAGCGCATGGCGGAAGTCTGATCTAGCGCCATCTTGTCAGACCAATGTCGTGGGGATAGAGCCTCGCGGAGATGCTTAATGCGCGCATCGATCCAATCGCCGCATCAATTCGCGGCAATCAATTCGCCTTGTGCGTTCTGGCTTGGCCTGACCATGCGCGGCTGCTCGCCGCCAGCGAAAGGCGTTTTAAGCAGTATGAGGACTGAACGCAACGCAACCCGCTCGCAAGGCAGCGGTGCTCTGGCTGCAGGGCCAAAAATGTCTCTGTGAAACGGGCGGATTGATCCGAGGAACTCCAGTTCGACAGGGAACGGTCTTGCCCCGGTCTGCCGGCGAGCTATCAGCGTTTCCGCTTCAGACCCGTCGATGCTGTGTTTGAACTTGCCTCGGCGGATCGGGGCCGCGGCTTGACTTGCCCGCTCGTCCGGGAAGGAGAGCGCCACGCCTCGAGCAGCATCTTGAGAAATTGGCTGGCATGAGGGGATAGTGTCGCCCCGCGCCTGCGCACGATTCCGATCGTCCGCGACACTTCCGGCTCGATCAACCGAATGGTGTGAATGATCGGATGGCCGGCGACGGGCGTCGCGAGTTTCGGTAGCACGGCGATTCCGAGTCCCGCTTCGACGAGGCCAAGCGAACCTGAGAGATGCGCGACTTCATAGGACCAGTTCAGCTGCAGGCCGTGTCGCGCCAGCGCATTGTCGATCAACGCGCGATTGCCGCTGTTGCGACCGACGGTGATGACCCGGTGCGGCACGATCTCCGACCAGCTTACCTGTTTGCGCGATGCCAACGGATGGTCATGACGGCAGGCCAGGACGAAAGGATCTTCAACCAGTTTCTCAAATTCAATTTCGGCATGTGATGCACCAATGAAATTGATGCCGAAGTCGGCTTCGCCGCGCGCGACCGCTTCCAATCCCTCATTGGCGCCGATGTCCAGAATCCGGATGCGAATGCGCGGATACGCTTCGGCAAACCGGCCGATCGCTCGCGGCAGGAAATAGAACACTGCTGTCGGCACCGCAGCCACCGAGACCAAGCCTGAACTTCGCGCGCCGATATCCTGGATGGCGAGCACCGAGGTCTCAAACTCGTCGATGAGGCGGCGCACCTTCGGCAGGAAGTCGCGGCCGGTCATGGTGAGATTGACGTGGCGCGTCGACCGCTCGAGCAACGGCGCACCGAGGCTTTCTTCCAGCTTCTGAATACGTCGGCTGAGCGCTGGTTGAGACAGGTTCAGCGCCTTGGCGGTCCGGACAAAGCTTCCCGTCTCCGCGACGGTGATGAACGCCCTGAGGTCGAGCAGTTCTGCGTTCATGGCAGGACTCCATTTTTTCTGGAAACGAAATAATACCTCAGATATTTGCATTTCACAAAAGAGTTCAGAGGGAGGATGCTCCGGTTCGGGCGAAGATGTCGCCGAACGGAAGAATTCCATGAACGATCAGATTGCCATTCCCTGTGTGGTCATGCGCGGGGGTACCTCACGCGGACCGTTTTTCCTGGCCCGCGATCTTCCCGCCGACCCCAGGTCGCGCGACGCGGTCCTGTTGTCTGTGATGGGAGGCGGCCACGATCTTGGAATCGATGGAATCGGCGGCGGCAATGCCGTTATCAACAAGGTCGCGATCATCGGACCGCCAACGGTGCCCGGCGCCGACGTTGACTACCTGTTTGCCCAGGTACGTGTTCGTGAAGGGATTGTCGATACCTCGCCGAACTGCGGAAACATGCTGGCGGCGGTGGGGCCGTTCGCAATCGAGGCCGGCCTGGTCGCCGCGACCGCAGATCGCACCCATGTCCGCATCCACAATGTCAACACCGGCAAGCTGATTGATGCGACCGTTGCCACCCCCGGAGCGCGGGTGACTTACGAGGGCGAGGCGCGGATCGACGGCGTACCGGGAACGGCCGCGCCCATCGAACTGTCGTTCCCTAACGCGGCCGGCGCACGCACCGGTCGCCTGCTGCCGACAGGACGACCGATCGATCGCATCGAAGGGATCGACGTGACCTGCATCGACGCGGCGATGCCGGTCATGCTGGTCCGCGCGGCGGATCTGGGATGGACCGGCCGTGAGGCACCTTCGGACTTCGCCGACAGCGGCTTCCGCGCGCGTCTCGAGAACTTGCGCATCGAAGCCGGGCGCCTGATGGGTTTTCCAAATTCCACGACAATGGTGATCCCGAAGCCGGTTCTGATTGCGTCTGCGGGCGAGGCGACGTTGAACACCCGGTACTTCATGCCGCATGACTGCCATGGCGCGCTGGCGGTGACCGGCGCTGTCGCAATCGCGACGGCCTGTGTCACGCCCGGGACTATCGCCGCAGACATGGTGGGACCGCTGGCGCCGCCGGTGCCGATCACGCTCGCTCATCCCTCCGGCCAGCTCGTGGTTCGGCTGGAGCCCGGTCCGGTCGCCCGGGTGCAGCGGACAGCCCGGCGGATCTTCGAGGGCCACGTCTTCGCCCGCCGGTCGCATGTGCCTCATTCGGTCTTGGCGGCCTGAAGCCCGCCGCCTCCGCAGCCATCAAGAAAATCAGAGCCATGGGAGAAACGAGAATGCACAAGCAAGCGCTGGCTGGGCCCGAGAACAGTGAGCCGCGAAAACCATTCTACCGGATTCTCTACGTCCAGGTGCTGATCGGCCTCATGCTTGGCGTCCTCACCGGCCATTTCTGGCCTGAATTTGGCGCCGCGCTGAAGCCCTTCGGAGACGGCTTCGTCAAGCTGGTCAAGATGATGATCGCGCCGATCGTGTTCTGCACCATCGTCAGCGGCATCAACAGCATCAGCGATTCCCGCGAGGTCGGCCGCACGCTGGTGAAATCCATGGCGCTGTTCTACCTGCTGACCGTGCTCGCGCTGATGGCCGGCCTGATCGCTGTATCGCTGATCCAGCCAGGGGCGGGCATGCATGTTTCCGTCAGTACGCTGGACCCGTCGGTGGCTGCGAAATTCACCAAGCAGGCAGGTGCGACCGGATTTGCGGACTTCATGCTGCACATCATCCCGCATTCGTTCTTTGGAGCGTTTGCCGATGGCGAAGTGCTGCCGGTGCTACTGATCTCCATCCTGATCGCCTTTGGCCTAAGCCGTGCCGGCGATGGCGGCGTCGTGGTGACAAAGGCAGTCGCCTCGTTCTCTCACGTGCTGTTTGTATCCTTCGGCTTCATCATGAAGCTCGCGCCGCTCGGCGCCTTTGGCGCCATGGCGTTCACGGTGGGCCGCTACGGCATCCGCTCGATTGGTTCGCTCGGACTGCTGATCCTGACATTCTATATCGCCTGCTCCGTCTTCGTGGTCGTCGTGCTTGGTACGCTGGCGCGGCTGAACGGCTTCAGTCTGTGGAAGACCATCCGCTACTTCAGGGAAGAACTGCTGATCGTGCTCGGCACGTCGTCGTCGGAGCCGGCGCTGCCTGGCGCGCTGCGCAAGCTGGAGCAGCTCGGATGCCGGAAAGGCGTGTCAGGGCTCGTGTTGCCGATGGGCTACTCGTTCAATCTGGACGGCAGCGCCATTTATCTCACCTTGGCCTCCATCTTCATTGCGCAGGCCTGTGACATTCACCTGTCATGGGGTCAGATCGCGGCGATGCTCGGACTGATGCTGCTGACGTCCAAGGGGGCGGCCGGCGTCACCGGCAGCGGCTTCGTCGCGCTTGTCGCGACCCTCTCGGTCATGCCGGATTTGCCGGTGACCGGCGTGGCGCTGCTTGTCGGCATCGACCGCTTCATGTCGGAGGCGCGGGCGCTGACCAGCATGATCAGCAACTGTGTCGCGTCCATCACCGTTTCGCTGTGGGAGGACGCCTGTGACCGCGAGGTGCTGGCCCGTGAACTGGGACAGAGCGGCACTGTCACGGCCGGGACGAAGATCGCGGAGGCAGCGCTGGTGCGGGAGGACAAGAGCTGGATCTCGACGACGCAACCGGCCGCTTGACGCAGCGTTTGCAAAATCGGTCGCAGTATTCAGCCTGGCAAATCGAGCC
Organism: Bradyrhizobium zhanjiangense; assembly: GCF_004114935.1. Lineage (NCBI taxonomy): Bacteria > Pseudomonadati > Pseudomonadota > Alphaproteobacteria > Hyphomicrobiales > Nitrobacteraceae > Bradyrhizobium > Bradyrhizobium zhanjiangense. The sequence continues at coordinate 8,610,099 of NZ_CP022221.1, read as the reverse complement.
CGTGGCCTGCAGGCTGCCAATCCCTAAGAGAGCGACGTTGATCACTCTAGCAGGCTGTTGAAGAAGTCTCTGGCGGGATGGCAGTGGACGTGATTCTCTCGATAGTTGAATCGGGAGGCCATGATGCGGGGATCGGACGAGCGGTCTGGATCGCTCTTCAGTTACGTGGATCTTGAAGCGCGGGTTCGCCCGGATCACGCCTTACGGAAGATCCGGGAGATTGTGAACGCTGCGCTGGACGATCTATCGAAGGCATTTGCGGGGCTTTACACGGACTTTGGCCGACCCTCGATTGCACCGGAGAGGCTGCTTCGGGCGATGTTGTTGCAGGCGTTCTATGGCATCCGCTCGGAACGACAATTGATGGAGCGGCTGGAGTTCGACCTGTTGTTCCGCTGGTTTGTCGGTCTTGGCGTGGACGATCCGGTGTGGGACCACTCGACCTTTTCCAAGAACCGCGACCGGCTGCTAGAGGGTGAGATCGCCGCTAAGTTCCTCTCCGCGGTAATGGCTCAGCCGAAAGTGAAGCGGCTATTGTCGAGCGACCACTTCTCGGTGGACGGCACGCTGATTGAGGCGTGGGCTTCGATCAAGAGCTTCCGCAGAAGGGATGGAGGCGACAACGACAGTGGGGGCCGGGACGTAACGCTGAGCGCAGCTTCCACAAGGAGAAGCGTTCAAACAAGACGCACCAAAGCACCACCGATCCGGAGGCTCGGCTGTACAAGAAGGGCGATGGGCAGCCGGCCAAGCTCTGCTACATGGGGCATGCTCTGATGGAAAATCGCCATGGTTTGGCGGTCGGCGGCATTGTCAGCCAGGCCACCGGTACGGCCGAACGAGAGACAGCGCTGGCGTTGATTGATAATTGCCATCCCAGAGGCCGGCGGGTCACGCTCGGCGCGGACAAGGCTTATGACGTTACGCAGTTCGTGCACGACTTGAGAGAACGATCGGTGACGCCGCACATCGCAATCGACGGACACCTCAGCAAGACAGGCGTCCCGCGCAAGACGGCGGTCGATGCCCGCTCCACCCGCCATGCCGGCTACGAGATCAGCCAACGCTGCCGCAAGCGGATTGAGGAAGTGTTCGGATGGATCAAGAGTTCCGCCGGTCTGGCCAAGGTAAAGCTGCGAGGGCGCGAGCGTGTGGACGCCGTCTTTACGTTGGCGCTTGCCGCCTACAATCTGATCCGCCTGCCCAAGCTGCTGGCGGTGCAGCTATGAGCGTGCGGGGCAAATGGCGCGTCGTGGAAACGCCCGATCACGACATGGCCGGGTCGGGCTCTTACATCCTGTTCACAAACGATGGTGGCGAGTTCGCCCTGGATTGTCTCACCGGGGCAATATACGGCCGTTGCGAAGGCGATGCCGTCGAGTTCACATGGGATGGCAACGACGAGATGGAGCCCGCAAAAGGCCGTGGTTGGGCAGAAGAGCTCGCCGATGGCTCGCTCGAAGGTAAGATATGCCTCGAAGGCGGCGACGACATTCCTTTTATCGCCCGCCGATTGGCTACTTCTTCAACAGCCTGCTAGTTGGATTTGGCGCTGTCCTTCGCATTCTCCGCCGTCGGCGATCCGTCCTGCGCGGGGCGCTTTCCGCCCCCGGTGATGCGCTGCTTCAGGAGATCGAGGAAGGGAGACGCCGCAGGCGACTGGCGGATCAAGCTTTCGGGGTCGGGGAAGATCAGGGGATCGTCCCAAGGCCCCTGCACCATGAAGGGCAATTGAAAGCCGGACGTGGTGTTGAGGCTCGCCACGCCCTTCATGTCGTATTCGCGCGTCGGCACCGAGGCGGTGCCGGTCAGCGTGATCTTCGCCGCGGGTCCCTCGATGCGGATGTCCTCGGCGGTGGCGATCCCATCGGCGAATTTCACCGCGATGGTGAGATTGTTATAAGGGGTCGAGCCGTTGCGGAAATTGCCGCCGCCCGACAGCGGCCGCCGCTCCAGACGCTTCAGCAGCTGCTCGGCGTTGAAGCCAGCGATCGCGCCGTCATGCCCGTTGACGGTGGCGCTGCCGTCGAGCGACTGCACGAGGCCGAACGGGCTCGAGCCTGAAGCGAAGAGCGACACGTTGATGTTGCCGCGCCCCGAGAGCTTGTTGATGCCGAACAGCTCGGTGGCGCAGGCCTGCAGATCGACATCGGTGAACTGGAACTGCGCCTTGATGTCGGCGACGCTGTCGGCGCGCGCGATGCCGAACGAGCCCCTGGCGATGCCGCCAAAGATCTGGGCCTCGCCCACCGAGAGCGCCAGCGTGCCGTTGCGCAAATTGGCGCCGATCGCGGTGCGGCCGAGCTTCGACGGACCGACCGTCAGCTTTGCCGCCGACAGGCGCATGTCGAGGTCGGTGGTCGACAATCCGTTGAGATCGAACAGCTGTCTGTTCCAGTCGCGCGCCCCGCTCGCGAGCAGGCGGAAGGTCGAGATATAAGGCGTGAAGTCGAGCGCGTCGGCGGCGAGCGTCGCCTGCAGCGTCTGCCGGCCGTTATTGGCGTAGGTCATGACGCCCTCGGCGGTATTGCCGTCGAGCTCGACATTGACGTTGGTGAGAGCGATCGAGGCACCCACGACGTTGGCGCGCGCCTTCAGCGCGAAACGGCCGAAGCCGCCGCTGCCCGGCTGCGGCTGTCCGGTCCAGCGCAGGGCGTTGCGCAAGGACGGGCTGTCGATGGTGAGGGTGCCTTCCATCATCGGGCTGGTGCGGTTGGCGACGCTGCCGTCGAAGGCGAGCTTGAGCGGCGCGCTCGCGATCCGCGCCTTCAACCCCGACCGCTCGCCGGAGAGGGCGGCGACGAAATCGGAAAAGCTGATCGAGCCGTCGACGCGCTCGCCGCGCCAGTCGAACTGTCCGGTCGCGGCAAAGGAGCGCGAGATCGAGGGCCAGGCCAGCGACAGGTCGATGTCCTCGAGCTTCTCGGTGGCGTGCGTAGCGGCGTCCTCGTAATTGAGTACGCCGTCCTGGATCCTGATCTCGGAGAACGACACCTGGTTGTCGGCCCCGGGCTTCATGGTGCGTGCAATGGTCTGGATGAAGGGTGTCCAGTTGCTCTCGCCGTCCGGCTTCAGGCTGACATGGATGCGCGGCCGCAGCAGCGCCAGGTCGGCGATCTCGAATCGTTGCAGCAGCAGCGGCAGCAGCCGCAAATTGGCGGTGAGCACGTCGACATGGAGCGCGGGATCGTTGGCGCCGCCGCCCTTGAGACCGACGTCGCGGAAGGAGATGTAGCTCGCCGGCAGGACCGAAATGTCGATGTTGCCTGCGACACTGAGCTCGAGCCCGGTCACGTCGCGGATCTGCGCTTCCACCGCCTTGCGCAGCGCGTCACGGTTGATGAGCCAGGAGGTCGCGATCAGGGCTATCAGCGCCACGCCGAGCAGCGCCGCGATCGGCGTCCCGAGGCGCTTCATTCCTTGGGCCATGGTCAATGGCATGTCCTGATCGGGTTGGTCGTTGGAGCCAGAAGGGCGGGTCGGGAAACCTGCGTGCCTACGCCCAACCCCCGCAACTTGATGGGTTTTCTTGTCGCTTTCAAGGCCGCGGGCGATTCTGCCCACGGCGTGGGCAGCTTCTATCACCCGGGGGCGGAACGGAGAACCCCGTATCATTGACGGCCTCGGAGAATTTCGCCTAATAATCGCCGCCAATAAGGCGCGACGCCCGCAAGCCGAAGGTTCAGTCGAAGGTCATTTGCATGAACAAGGTCTATCCCGACGCCAAGTCGGCTCTCGACGGCATTCTCAAAGACAACATGATGATCATGTCGGGCGGCTTCGGCCTCTGCGGCATCGCCGAGGAGCTGTCGGACGCGATCCGCGAGTCCGGCGTCAAGGGCCTGACGGTGGTCTCCAACAATGCCGGCGTCGACGGCATCGGGCTCAGCCGCCTGCTGGAAACCCGGCAGATCAAGAAGATGATCTCGTCCTATGTCGGCGAGAACAAGCTGTTCGCCCAGCAATTTCTCGCCGGCGAGCTGGAACTCGAATTCAATCCGCAGGGCACGCTGGCCGAGCGCATTCGCGCCGGCGGCGCAGGTATCCCGGCCTTCTACACCAAGACCGGCGTCGGCACGCTGATCGCCGAAGGCAAGGAAGTGAAGGAGTTCGACGGCGAGAAGTATCTGATGGAGCGCGGCCTGTTCGCCGACCTCGCCATCGTGCATGCCTGGAAGGGCGACACCGCCGGCAACCTCATCTACCGTAAGACCGCGCGCAACTTTAACCCGATGATGGCGACCGCCGCCAAGATCACCGTGGCCGAGGTCGAGCATCTGGTTCCGGCCGGCGAACTCAATCCCGATCACATCCATACGCCCGGCATCTTCGTGAAGCGCATCGTCGAGGTCGGTACGGCCAAGAAGCGCATCGAATTCCGTAACACCCGCCCGCGCACCAGCGCATGATCCGGAAAAGTGGAAGCCGGTTTTCCGATCAGATCATGCGCCACTAAAGAATCGACAGGAGCACAACGATGGCCTGGACCCGTGAACAGATGGCCGCGCGCGCCGCGAAGGAACTGCGCGACGGCTATTACGTCAATCTCGGCATCGGCATTCCGACGCTGGTCTCGAACTACATCCCCCACGGCATGGACGTCAGCCTCCAGAGCGAGAACGGCATGCTCGGCATGGGCCCGTTCCCCTATGAAGACGAGGTGGACGCGGACCTGATCAACGCCGGCAAGCAGACCGTGAGCGAACTGCCCTCGACGTCCTATTTCTCGAGCGCCGATTCCTTCGGCATGATCCGCGGCGGCCACATGGATCTGTCGATCCTCGGCGCGATGCAGGTGGCCCAGAACGGCGATCTCGCCAACTGGATGATCCCCGGCAAGATGGTCAAGGGCATGGGCGGCGCGATGGACCTCGTCGCCGGCGTCAAGCGCGTCGTCGTGGTGATGGAGCATTCCGCCAAGGACGGTCCGAAGCTCCTGAAGAAGTGCAATCTGCCGCTCACCGGCGAGCGCGTGGTCGACATGGTGGTCACCGATCTTGCCGTCTTCACCATCGACAAGCACGGCGACGGCGGCATGGCCCTGATCGAACTCGCCGACGGCGTCTCGCTCGACGAAGTCAAGGCCAAGACCGAAGCCGAATTCCGCGTCGCGCTGAAGAACACGTAAGGCTCTGGAAGTAGTTGCGAATGGCCGGGCTTGCCCGGCCATTTTCGCTTGAACGTGCGGGTCAGGCGGGTGATCGGGCCTGGGAGGTCGCGAGGCGGCAGGTCGCTTCTACATCCCCGGTGTCGTCCTGGTCTAGTGCGCAATTGCGCACTAGGCCAGGACGACATTGGAGAGGCACGAGCGCGCTCCCGCTACCAGCGTCAAGACCTCGCCGACCACACCTTGCCCCAGCGCGCCGACACACTCGCGACCCACGACCTTTCCTCTCGCACCAGCCGGAAGCCGAGACTGGCTGGCGGCACGCCTTGCGCACAGCCGCCGGCTCGGGCGTCGCGGATGAAATCGGTGACATAGGCGCGGTGCGCGCCTTCCGCGACGCGCACGCCGCAATTCACGGTCGGGCGGATGGCATTGCCGGTCTCGTCGACCCGCGAGCGCACGAAGCAGGTCGAGGTCCATTCCCAGACGTTGCCGGAGATGTCTTCGAGACCGTGCTCGTTGAGGCCGAACTTGCCGAACGGATAGGCGGTGGTGTCGGCGAGGTCGCGCTCAGACTCACGCTCGTAGCGGCTGATCCAGCGCTTCGAAGGATCGCTTGCGTCGACCGGCACGCCGTCATCCTTGAAACGGCTGCCGGCGGCAAATGCCCATTCTTCGTCGCTCGGCAGGCGATAATGCCTGCCGGTCTTGCGCGAGAGCCAGCCCGCATAGGCTTCGGCGTCGTACCAGCTCACCTGGACCGCAGGGCGATCGGGCGCGACGACGACGTCGCGGCCCAGCGCGCGGCATGCGCCATCCTGCACGCAGAGCTGAAAGTCGGCGGAGGAGACCTGTTCGCGCATGATGTGAAGCGGTCTGTTGAACCGCAGCTTTCGCAGCGGCGCTTCGGCCTGCTGCCCGGCGCGCGTGAAATCACCGGCCTCGCGATAGACCAAGCTGCCGGCGGCGATCTCGATGATCGCCGGCTCGCCGCCCGCGCGCGGCGTCGCCATCTCGGAGACCAGAGGCGCGACCGCCAGCGGTCCCGCGAGTCCGGCCGCGCAGGCCAGCGCCAACTTCAGCTTGAATGCGATCAGCATGGTGATCCCCGCAATGAAAAAGGGGCCGGCGATTTGCCGGCCCCTCTGTTTGTCAGTTGGTCTTGCGGCCGGTCTCCAGGGCGCCCTGCGTCTGCGCCGGAATTTCGGCCGGCGCTTTCACCTGGGTCATCAGATCATCGTTCCATTTGCCTTCGACCTTGAAGTGCGCTGTGGCGCCGAGATCTGCGGCCTCGATCAGGTTATGCGTGACGTAGGCGTAGATGCCGGGCTGCTGGAATTTGTACAGCGCTGCGCCCGCAGAACCGCCGCGGATGAACCAGGTCTCGAGCCCGACTTCGGGGGCATTGCCGAATTTGCCGGTCTCCCAGACATAGTCGCCATGGCCGCCGATCAGGTGCGGACGGCTGTCGCGGTTGGCCTGCGAATGCACGATCAGCACGTTCTCGCCGACATTGGCGGTCAGCGCGTTCTTGCCGGTCAGCGCGCCGGCCTTGCCGTTGAACACGACATGGGTCGGCGTGAGCTTCTTCATCACCTCTTCGGTCTCGGTGAAGGCTTCACCGGGCGAATCGTAGGACTTGAAATTGCCCTTCTCGTCGCGCGGCACGTACATGTCCTGCTCGCCGATATAGTAGACCTTGTCGTATTTCAGCGCGTGGCCCTTGCCGTCGTTCAGTCCGTCGCGCGGCAGCACCATCACGGCGCCGTTCATGCCGGAGACGACATGCCAGGGGATCATCGGGCCGCCCGGCGCGCAGTGATAGACGAATACGCCGGTCTTGGTCGCCTTCCAGCGCAGCACGACCTGCTCGCCGGGATTGACCAGCGTGAGCGCACCGCCGCCGAGCGCACCGGTCGCGGAATGGAAGTCGATGTTGTGCGGCATGGTGTTGGTGGCGGGATTGACCAGCGTCGTCTCGACGTAGTCGCCCTCATGCACGACCATCAGCGGTCCCGGCATCGAACCGTTGAAGGTCATCGCCTGGAAGGTGGTGCCTTTCTCGTCGACGACGACCTTCTTCTCCTCGATGGTGAGCTTGAACTCGATGATCTTGGGGCCCTGCTTGGTCGCTTGTTCGTGCGCATGCACGAAAGGCGGAGCGACCAGCTCGACCTTCTGTCGAGGCAGTTTGAGATCGTCAGCGGCCAAAGCGGGGGTCGCCAACATCAGCGCAGTCGCGGCGGCGCCGATCAGTGCAGCTCTGCGGGGGAACATCGGAAGCATCCTTCATCTGAAAATGGTTTTGATGACGGATGCAGTGTGCGCCGATCACAGCAAGATGATTTGCGCTGCAACAACCTTCAGCCGGATTTGCCTCCGCGAAGATCCTTAAGAGGTTTACGGCAATTGCCGCGAGAGCAAGAAGACGGATATTGGTGCGGCGTCAGCCGCGTAGCGGCAATTCGTTCGCATGTTCAATTGCGGTCGATTCCGACAGACTGATTGCTTCGGCTAGAGCAGCTGGATCGCAAGCCAGACCGTTCCCCAGACCGCGAGCGACAGCGCGGCAAAGACAGTCGCCATGATGGCCAGGACGCGCATGGGATGGCCGGCGCCGGTCGTGGGCGCCGCGGGTACGGGACGAAAATCGTCGAAGCGCGGAATGTGGCCGCGAACGCCGGTGAGCCAGAGAATGAGATCGAGGGCGAACGGCGCCATGGCGTCATCTCCGAAAGGGCAATGGTCGAGTCCCAATAGTCCCGCTTCGGCGCTTGGACTTTGAGCAAGCGCAAGGTCGTTTGCTCGAAAACGGATAAATTGAGCGCCATCCGGGACTTGTCGCAACCGTTCGCGGCTGGGATTTACGAATGGGTAAGATATGAGAGCTGATCTCGCGGTGAGCTACGGCGACGAACGGTTGCCGCGCTACACGAGCTACCCGACCGCACCGCACTTTTCGCCTGCGATCGGTGGAGACACCTACGCCGGGTGGCTTGCCGAGCTCCCGGCGGGCGCCGGCGCGTCGCTCTATCTGCACGTGCCGTTCTGCCGCGAGATGTGCTGGTATTGCGGCTGCCATACCCAGATCGTCCGCCGCGACGAGCTGATCGCGGCCTATCAGCGGACATTGCGCAGCGAGATCGTGCAAGTGGCCGACACGATCGGCCGCCGCATCAAGGTCGAGCATATTCATTTCGGCGGCGGCACGCCGACGATCATGGCGCCGGAAGCTTTCGTCGAGTTGATGGCAACGATGCGCCAGGCGTTCTTCGTGCTGCCCACGGCCGAGATCGCGGTGGAGATCGATCCTCGGACGCTGACCGCCGACATGGTGGAGGCGATGCGGCTCTCCGGCGTCAACCGCGCGAGCCTCGGGGTTCAGAGTTTCGATCCCGTCGTGCAACGCGCGATCAACCGCGTGCAGAGTTTCGAGCAGACGGCCTGCGTCGTCGACATGCTCAGGCGCGCCGATATCGCGGGAGTGAATTTCGACCTGATCTACGGGCTGCCGCACCAGACCGTCGCCTCGTGCCTGGACACGGTCCGGCGCGCGCTCGCGCTCGCGCCCGACCGCTTCTCGGTGTTCGGCTATGCCCATGTGCCTGATTTCAAGAAGCATCAGCGCATGATCAACGAGGCCGTCCTGCCCGACGGCCCTGCGCGTCACGACCAGGCTTGCGCGATCGCGAATGCGCTGAAGGAGGCTGGCTACGTGCAGATCGGGCTCGACCATTTCGCGCGACCCGACGATTCCATGGCCGTGGCCTTCGAGGAGCGGACGCTGCGACGCAATTTCCAGGGCTACACCACCGACAAGGCCGAGGTGCTGCTCGGTTTCGGCGCGAGCGCGATCGGACACCTGCCGCAAGGTTACGTCCAGAACGAGGTGCAGATCGGCGCCTACGCGCAATGCATCAGCGCTGGCCGTCTCGCCACCGCGAAGGGTTATGGGCTCACCGATGACGACCGGCTGCGCGCCGACATCATCGAGCGCATCATGTGCGAGTTCGGCGCCGATCTCGGCGACATCTGCGCGCGCCATGGCGCAGAGCCCGAGGCGATGCTGAAGTCGGCGTCGCGTCTGAAGCCGCTGATCTCTGACGGTGTGGTGAGGCTGGACGGCGACAAGCTCGCGGTCGCCAGGGACTCCCGCTTCCTGGTCCGCAGCGTCGCGGCCGCGTTCGACGCGCATCTGGATCCGGGAAAGCAGCTGCACAGCCGGGCGGTTTAGATGCTCTCTCCGTCATTCCGGGGCGCGCCTCTTTGGCGCGAGTCCGGAATCCATTGTTCCACATCACGCGCTGCACAATGGATTCCGGACTCGTGCTGCGCCCCGGAATGACAAGCTGGTGAACTGGCAACAGCTTGCGCTTCAACAAAGAAACTCCGCCGCGCTCCGCTATCGTCCTCTCGGAACGGAGTTGTCCATGTCTTTCCGATCCGACGATCTGGTCGATGACATCATGCGCACGGCGCCGCACACGATCCGTGTGTTTCTCGCCTTCAGGATGGCCTGTGTCGGCTGCCCGATCGCGACCTTCCACACGGTGGATGACGCCTGCCGCGAGCATGGCATCGACCGCGAGAAATTCCTCGCCGCGCTCTGCGACTGCGTGCCGGCGTGAGGTGGTCCGGAATTCGCGCGGGCGCGTGCGGATTCCCGGGTGAGGGCGCGCTTTCGCCGTAAGCGGAATCGCCCCTCGCTCCTATCTTGCAGGCACAGAGCAGGTAGGGAAACGTTCTGGCGCTGCTCTCACGCCGCGCCGCTGTCGGGGCTCCGCTCCGCCAGCACGACGATCCTGTGCGGTTCGCGCAGGATGATGCGCTGGCGGCCGCTCTCGACGAGACCCTGGCTCTCCCAGCCACTCAGGATGCGGCTGACGGTGTGCAGCGTGGTACCGGTCATCTGCGCGATGTCCTGGCGGCTGATCGGGAAGTCGATCTCGATGCCATGATCGAGCTTCTTGCCGGACTGCTTGGCGAGGCGCAGCAGCACATGCGCGACGCGCTGCTCGACCTGTTGGGTCGACATTTCCAGGATGCGGGTGTGGCTCTCCTGGAGGCGCGTGCCGACCGTCTGGAGCGTGTTGGCGGCGAGCGAGGGAAACCGCTCGATCAGCCGCGGCCAGGCCGAGGTCGGCCAGATCAGCACCACGCTGTCGTCGACCGCCATCGCCGTCGCCGGATAGTGCGCGGCTCCGATCGCCATCGCGAGGCCGAACGTCTCGCCGGGCGCGACATAGCGCACCACGATCTGCTCGCCGGTCGGCGTGGTCTTGGCGGCCCGGACGTGGCCGTGCAGCAGCAGGAAGAAGGACTGCGCGTCCGCCCCCTGCTCGAAGATGGTGCTGTTCTTGGGGTAACGCGCCGAGCGGGCCTCGCGCAGGATTTCCTCGAGGTCCTCCGGCTTGACGCCCCCAAACAGCGGCAAATGCGCAACCAGCGATGTGTCGACCTTGGCCATTCTGTCTCCTTGGCGCTGGGGAGTGTGATGGCACCTGCAATCGTCCAACAGTTTGCGATAGCGCAAAACGGGCCGGCCGGGCGGCAGTATTTTTCCAGACACCGGTTTGAATTTCCAGGAGTTGACCCCATGGCTGGCGCCCGATCCCGCAACTTTGAGGGCTGGCCGCTGTTTGCGAACAGCTTTCGGCCCTTTTTCCTGTTCGCCGCGATCCAGGCCGCCGTGTCGATCCTGGTCTGGCTGCCGATGTTCTATGGCGAGCTGTCAGTGACATCAGCCTTCGCCCCGCGCGACTGGCATGTCCACGAGATGCTCTACGGCTTCCTGCCTGCGGTGATCACCGGATTCCTGTTCACGGCGATCCCGAACTGGACCGGGCGGTTGCCGATCCAGGGCACCTCGCTGGGGGCGCTGCTGGTGGTCTGGCTTGCCGGGCGCATTGCGGTGATGCTGTCGGCCGACACGGGCTGGGTGTTCGCGCTTCTCGTCGATGCCGCCTTCCTGGCGCTGGTCGTCGCCGCCGCGGCGCGCGAGATCATGGCAGGCGGTAACTGGCGCAACCTGCCTGTGGTGGCGCTCGTGCTGGTGCTGCTTGCCGGCAACATCGCCTTTCATCTCGAAACGCACTTCGAAGGCACGGCCGATATCGGCATCCGCATCGGCATCGGCGTGGTCGTGCTGCTGATCGCGCTGATCGGCGGCCGCATCATCCCGAGCTTCACCCGCAACTGGCTGGTCAAGTTCAATCCCGGCCGCCTGCCGGTGCCGTTCGGACGCTTCGACGGCGCGGTGATCGGATGCAGCGCGCTCGCGCTCATCGCGTGGATCGTGGCGCCATTGAATGCCGTCACCGGCGTCGCGATGACGCTCGTCGGCGTGCTGCACCTGGTGCGGCTTGCGCGCTGGGCCGGCGACCGCACGTTCCGCGAACGGCTGCTCTTGATCCTCCACGTCGGCTATTTTTTCGTGCCGCTCGGATTCCTCCTGCATGCGCTCGCTGCCTTCGGCGCGCTGCCGCCGAGTGCGGGCATTCACGCCTGGATGGCCGGGGCGGCCGGAACCATGACGCTCGCGGTGATGACGCGCGCGAGCCTCGGCCACACCGGGCAGGCGCTGACGGCTTCGCCCGCGACACAGGGGATCTACGTCGCGATCATCGTCGCGGCGCTGGCGCGGGTCGCCGCGGTGGTACTGCCTGCGTACAGTGGCGCGCTGCTGCAAATCGCCGCTTGCGGCTGGGTCGTCGCATTCCTCGGATTTGCCATTGCGTTCGGCCCGCTGCTCGCCGGCAGCCGCCGGCGGGCGCTTGCCATCATGGGCGTGCCGGTCCCGGCACGCTGAGCTTACGCCGCGGTCTGCGAGGGCACCTCGCCCCGCATGCCCTTGCGCCATTCGGTGACGGTGCAGCCGAAACGGCCGCGGAACCAGCGTGCCATGGCGCTCTGCGCGGAGAAGCCGAGCTGCACGGCGACGTCGGCCAGCGGCCGGCGCGTGTCGTCGATCAGTTGGATCACGAGATAGGCGCGCTGTGCATCGAGGATGGCCGAGAAGCTGCTGCCTGATGCAGCAAGGCGCCGGTGGATGGTGCGCCGGGTGCAGGCGAGATGCTCGGCCACGTGCTCGACGGTGCAATCGCCGCTGGCGAGCAGGCTGCGCACGACCTCGTCGACCTTTGCCTCCCAGCTTGCGGGGCGCGTCTCGATCGCCTCGATCCGTTTGCGCAGATAATTCGCGATCAGCGGATGCGCGCTCGGGATCCGGCGCTCCATGTCGTGCGCCGACAACAGGATCGCATCGTCATCCGCATTGAAGGTGACGCGGCAACCGAAGAACTCGCGATAACGCTTGCGGTCGTGCGGCGGCGGATAATGCAGTTGCACCTCCAGTGGCCGCCAATCGCTGCTGAACAGCGACTGGATGATGCGGTGGACGCTGCCGAGCGCCATGTCGATGGCCTGACGCGGCGCGCTCGGCTGCCGGCCGCGCAGATGCAGCGTGACTGTCACGGTGTGCTTGTCGCGCGCAACATCGAGCCGCATGCCCTCGTGATGGACATGAATGAAGCGTGAGAATGCTGCGATGGCCTCGCCGACTGTCGCCTGTTCGCGCACGATCAAACCGACCGCGCCGAAATTGGTCAGGCCGCCCCGCTCGGCAAGGCGCAAGCCGAAATCTTCGGCGCCGGATGCCTCGGCCGACAATTCGAGCAAGCGGCGCAGGCCGGCGACGGCGATCGGCGTGTCGGGCTTGTCGAGGCAGGCCAGCGGCAGTCGGACCTTGCGCATCATCTGCCTGGGGTCGAGTCCGACCGATCGGGCGACCTCCGGATAATAGCTCAAGCCTGCGCTGCGAATGAGGTCGGTCATGCGACCCGTTTCCCGCCAGCCATGAGGGATGTCCCGAAATGTAAAGTTTATGTCCCCATCCGTCAAATCCGGGAACGCGTTGGAACATACATAGGGGAAACCGAAGCACTGGCGTGAATGCCGTGCTCACGACGGCGCGGTGGCGACGGGGCCCGCTGCCGTCTCGGGCCATTTGACCAAGACATTGCTGGATCGGGATGATGCCGGGAAACATGGTTTCCAAGGGTGAGGTGTTCGTCATTGAAACTGACGCGGTCTCCCGCGAGCAGCTTTCGACCGCGCTTCAACAGAGCGCCTATGACGTGATCTGCTTCGCCGATGGTGCCTCGCTGCTATCGGAGGCGAGAGCGCGGATGCCGGCCTGCGTGCTGCTGGAGATGCCGCCGGATCGCTCCGGCCTCGACGTGCTCAAGCGGCTGCGCGAGGAAAACTGCATGGCGCCGGTGCTGGTGACCTCGGCGAACGGCAGCATTTCCATGGCGGTCGACGCCATCAAGAGCGGCGCGGCCGACTTCATCGAAAAGCCGTTCCGCAGCCGTGACATCGTCGATCGTATCGATGCTGCGATCGACGAGTTCGCGCAGCCCGGCTCGAACCGGCAGCGCTGGCTGCCCGGGCGCGAACCCCTCACCGCGCGCGAAGGCGCGGTGCTCGAGCATCTCGCCGCGGGGCTGACCAACAAGGAAATCGCCCGCCGCATGCATCTGAGCGCGCGGACGGTCGAGGGCTACCGCGCCAGCATCCTGAGGAAGGCTGGCGCCCGCAACGTGACCGATCTGCTCCGCCGCATCTTCGGCCAGGGCTCTCCAACCCAGATCTGAGGCCTGGCGGGACCATAAGGCGTTCCGCGGCCACCGTGCCGCCGCCGAAGCGCCCCACGGAAACCCCAATCGAACCAGTTCCTTCCCCCCCGCGTCTCATCACGATGGCGAGGCATCTGATCGCACGCGTCCGGCTGGCGGCGCGGCGATAATGGCAGGAGGGATTTATGCGCATCATCGCGAAATATTTGGCAACCACGAGCCTGGTCCTGGTGACCTCGGCCGTCGCGGTGCCGTCACGGGCAGCCGACGTGGACGCCAAATCCGCGATCGACACGGTCACCGTCTATCCCGATGGCGCCACCGTGACCCGCGTCATTTCGTTGGATCTCGCCTCGGGTGACTCGACGCTGGTCGCCAAGGATTTTCCGCTCTCGCTCGATCCGTCTTCCCTCCGCGTCGAAGGCGAGGCGGGCGCCAAGCTGACCATCGGCACGATCGACGCGCGGCCGCCGCGTGCGGCGCCGCCCGTGAACCTGCCCGAGCTCGACAAGCGCATCGAGGCGCTCAGGGATCAGCGGGCAGACCTGCAAGGTGCGATCGACTCGGCCACCGCACGGCGCAATTTCGCGCAGCACTTCGCCGAAGCTTCGCCCGCCGGCCTCGGCGACAAGGGTGAAGCGCGCCCGATCACCGAATGGCGCGCGGCCTTTGCGGCGGTGGCTGAAGAGACTGCGACGGCGGACACTGCGATCCGCGATGCCACACGAAAACAGCGCGAGATCGATCGCCAGATCGCACAATTGGAAGTCGAGCGTTCGGCCAAGCCGCCGAGCAAGCTGGAGGTGCGGATCGACGTCGCCTCGGCCGCCGCGACGAAGGCGACGCTGCGGGTGACCTATGCCGTGCGCAACGCGCGCTGGCTGCCGCTCTACGACGCCCGGCTCGACACCGGCGCCAAGGACCGCAAGCCGCAGCTCGAGCTCGTCCGCCGTGCCGAGATCACGCAATCGACCGGCGAAGACTGGTCCAACGTGACGCTCGGCGTCTCCACGGTGCGCATCGGCCGCGGCGGCAGCGCCCCGGAGCTGAATTCGCTGGTGGCACAATATCCGCAGGTGCCGAGGCCGCTGGCGCTCGGCACGGCCTCTGATCTGGCGCGGCCCGCCCCGGTCGCACGTCAGATGCAGCCGCTGATGCCCAAAGTCGCGGAGGCTTCTGAGCCGCGTGAACGCGCCGAAGAACAGCAGGCGGTTGCCGAAATCGGCGACTTCCAGGCCACCTTCAGGATTCCCGGCCGCGTCAGCCTCGGTGCCGCCGAGGGCGCCAAGAGCCTCCGTATCGCTTCGGTGAATGTGCCCGTCGATCTGGTGGTGCGCGCCGCACCGGTGATGGACCCGACCGCCTTCCTCGAGGCCAGCTTCAAGCAGACCGACGATACGACATTGCTGCCTGGCAAGGTCGCGATCTACCGCGACGGCATCTTCGTCGGCCGCGGCAAGATCACGGCGTCGGCCAAGGACGACATCGTGCGGCTCGGCTTCGGCGCCGATGACAAGATCAAGATCGAGCGCGCAGTGCTCAAGCGCAACGAAGGCTCGGCGGGTCTGCTGGTCACGACTTCGAAGACCGACGAGCGTTCATTCAAGACGACGATCCGCAATGGTCACGATTTCCCGATCAAGGTTGCGATCGAGGATCAATTGCCGGTCAGCGAGAACGAGGACATCGTGGTCGAGATGCTGCCCGCGACCACGCCGCCCACCGCGAGCAACATCCGCGACAAGCGCGGTGTGCTGGAATGGACATTCGACGCCAAGCCCGGCGAGGCCCACGACATCAACTTCGCCTGGCGCATCCGCTGGCCGAAGGACAAGGGCATGGTGATCGTGCCGGCGGGGTAGGGAGTTTACGGTGCGATGTCATGTCCCGCCTAGCGCGCAATTGCGCACGGGGGCGGGGCATCCGGTACGCCGAGGCCTAACGATCCAATCGCTGGCGCCGCGGCGTACCGGATCGCCCGGTCAAGCCGGGCGATGACCGCATTGATGGAGCGAGATCTCACTTCGCCTTCAGGAAATCCGCGACCTCGAGCAGCATGAACTCGTCGTCGTCGGCCTTGTTGGGGTCGCGGCTGGACGAGAATGGCAGATTGTTGTCGTTGCCGACAATGATGTGGGTGTCGTCAACGCGATCGACGTTCTCGATGGTGAAGAACGGGAACGTGTAGACGCCATCATTGAGCGGCTTCCTCGCCTTCTTGTCGGGATCCTGGATCTTCATCAGGTCAATATAGCCGATCTTGCGCGCGGGCTTGCCGACATTGGCGTCACTGAGCTCGATCTTGTAGATGCGCTTGAACTTGGCGAGGTCCGGGAAGCAGTTCTCGCCGCGCTGACCTTGCGGGCAGGCCTTGTCGGCGGTGCCTTCGCCGTTGTCGCGCTCGATGACGAGGCCGGAGGCCTGATCGATCATGTTGAAGTCGCCGATGGCGTTGCCGTTCTGCTCGAAGACATACTGCCAGTAGCGGCCGGTGAACTTCTCGGCGGCGACGTCGAATTCGAGGATGCGGGAGGCTTCCTTGCCGTCGACCTTCTCCCAATCCTTCTTGTCGGTGTCCCACAGCGGCCCCTCGAGCAGGCCGTAGAGGAATTTGCCGTCCTTCGACGACGCAAAGCCTTCAAAACCCTTGGAGCGGCGGAGGTTGACGTTGGTGTAGGTCGCGCCCGGCGCGCCCGGCGTTCCCACCGCCCAGTTGTCGGGCGAGCGCACCGGCTTGCCGTCGGCGACCGTCTCGAACACGCCGAGAATCTTGCCTGATCTGTCCGCCTTCAGGATGTAGGGGCCGAACTCGTCGCCGATCCAGAAGGTGTCGCCGATGATCTGAAAGCCCTCGGTGTCGAAGTCCGAGCCAGTGAGGTAACGCTTCTGCGTGCCCTCGTGCACGATGCGGAAGGGCACCTTCTTGTCGGGATCGTGCAGGAAGATCGTCTCCAGCCGCTCGATCTTGCCGCCCGCCCAATCCATCTTGTAGCGGTTCAGATACAGCATCGAATCCGGCGAGTTCGCGCGCGCGCCCATGCCGTTGTCGGTGATCACCCAGAACGTGCCGTCGGGCATGGTCTTGATGCCGGAATGACCCTGGAGCGGCTGGCCCTTGAACGGCAGCGACACGCCGGTCGCCCGCTCATAGGACTTGCCCATCACGGTGCCGAGTGCGTCGACGCGCTTGCCCGTGGTGTATTTGCCCGAGGTCTTGAGATCGGCGGGGGCGTCGACCGGAGCGTCGATGAACGAGGCGGCCGGCATCACCACGTGGCCGGCGAGCTTGGCGGGGAATTCACCTTCGCTCTGCGCGAGTGCTGCGCTCGCGGTGAGAATGATCGTTGCGACGGTGCTGAGAAAAGTCGCGCGCATGTGCGTCTCCTGTTGGCGGACGCACGCCTTATGCGGACGGCACGTTGCAGTTTTGTGAAGCCGGGCCAAAGGCCGCGGCGGCCGTCTACTCCTTGACCGCGCCTGTCAGCGACGACACGTAATAATCCACGAACAGCGAGTAGAAGATCGCAACCGGCAGCGAGCCGAGCAGCGAGCCCGCCATCAGCGCGCCCCACTGATAGACGTCGCCGGTGACGAGCTCGGTCAGGATCGCGACCGGCACGGTCTTGTTGGCGCCGCTCTGGATGAAGGCGAGCGCATAGATGAACTCGTTCCAGGACAGCGTGAAGGAGAAGATGCCGGCCGAGATCAGGCCGGGCACCGCCAGCGGCAGTGTGATCCGCCGCAGGATCTGGAGCCGCGTGGCGCCGTCGACCAGCGCACACTCCTCGAGCTCGTACGGGATCGACTTGAAATAGCCGATCAGGAGCCAGGTGCAGAACGGCACCAGGAAGGTCGGATAGACCAGGATCAGCGCCAACGGTGAGTCGAACAGGCCGAACTGCACGACGACGGTGGCGAGCGGAATGAACAGGATCGATGGCGGCACCAGATACGCCAGATAGATGCCGAGGCCGACATAAGGACTGCCGCGGAAGCGCAGGCGTTCGATGGCGTAGGCGGCCAGCGTGCTCGCGATCAGCGACAGCGTGGTCGAGCCGATTGCCACCAACATCGTCGTCCACAGCCAATGCGGATAGGCGGTGTTGAACAAGAGGTGCTTGATATGCGCCAGCGTCGGCGAGGAGATCCAGAACGGATTGTGCTCCTTGTAGTTCATCAGCTCCGCGTTCGGCTTGAACGAGGTGATCGCCATCCAGTAGAACGGGAACAGCAGGATGAGTACGAAGCAGCCGAGCGGCAGATAGATCATCATCAGCCGCCGCAGCCCGGAATCCCAGGCCATCGTGTCGGGCGCTGCCTTCGCATCGGCGACAGCCGATTGGGCGACAGTATCAGTCATTGCTCTCTCCCTGCTGCCATTTGCGGCGCGCCAGGCCGAAATAGGAGAACAGCGTCGCGAACACCAGGAACGGGATCATCGACACTGCGATCGCGGCACCTTCGCCGAGCTCGCCGCCGGCGATGCCGCGCTGGAAGGCCAGCGTCGCCAGCAGATGGGTCGAGTTGCCGGGCCCGCCACGGGTGATGGCGTAGACCAGCTGGAAGTCGGTGAAGGTGAAGATGATCGAGAAGGTCATGACGATGGCGAGGATCGGCATCATCATCGGGAAGGTGATGTAGCGGAAGCGCTGCCAGGCGCTGGCGCCGTCGAGCATCGCAGCCTCGTAGAGCGAGGGCGAGATGGTCTGAAGCCCCGCCAGCAGCGAGATCGCGACGAAGGGAATGCCGCGCCAGATATTGGCGGCGATCAGCGAGAAGCGCGCCGGCCAGGGCGAGCCGAGGAAGTCTATATTGCTGTCGCGCCAATGCAGCACGTCGACCAGCAGGTAGGAGATGATCGAGAATTGAGGATCGTAGATCCACCAGAACGCCAGCGCCGACAGCACGGTCGGCACGATCCAGGGCAGCAGGATGATCGCACGCAGCACGCTCTTGAAAGGAAAATGGTTGTTGAGCAGCAGCGCGAGCCAGAAGCCGAGTGCGAATTTCCCGAACGTTGCGATGCCCGTGTAGACCACGCTGTAGAACACCGCGTTCCACCACAGGGAATCGGTGAGCAGATACTGGAAATTCTCGAAGCCGACGTAGATGCCACGCCGGCCGATCGTGGTGTCGGTGAAGGCGAGCCAGACGCCGAGGCCGAGCGGATAGGTCAGGAAGACCGCGAGCAGCCCGATCGCAGGCGCCAGACACATCGCGATCAGGAACGGCTTGTAGTCGAACAGGCGTACCAGCCAGTTCGGCTGCCGCTGGGCTAGGGCAGGGGAGGAGAGGGTGGTCACGGACATCAGTTTGTTGTCCCGTCTGTGAAAGTCACTCCACCGTCATTGCGAGCGAAGCGAAGCAATCCAGTCTGTCTCCGCGGAGATAGTCTGGATTGCTTCGTCGCAAGTGCTCCTCGCAATGACGGCCGCTTTGTCGTCGCCCGTTACCGGTTTTGCCGCCGGAAGTACCGCTTGCAGCGTTGCTCGGCTTCTGCGGCAGCGGCCTCCGGCGTGGCAGCGCCGGTGGCTACGGACGAGAACATCTGAATCAGCACGTAGTCAGCGCTGACGGCACCCGTCGCGGTCGAGATCGGGCCCTTATAGCCGTCATAATAGGTGCTGTTCATGGTGTCCTTGAACAGCTTCACCTTGGGATCCTGCGACCACACGGCGGCTTCGGCATAGGCGGCCAGCGGCTGTGACCAATAGCCGGAGTTGGCATTGAGCCACGGCTCGTACTGGTCTTTTTCAAGCATGTATTGCAGGAATGCCTTTGCCGCGTTGGGGTACTGGCTGTGCTTGAACACCATGGCGTTCAGCGTCAGGCCCGCCATCGGCGAGACCTTGGCCAGGCCCTTCGGCAGCAACTGATGTTCGCTGTCCTCGGCGATCGCCTTGGTCGCGGGGTCGTTCTTCAACGAGAAGTACAGCGAGACGCCGTTGGCGGTCAGGGAAATCTCCTGCGAGGAGTAGGCGCGGTTGTTGCTGACGTCGTTCCACGACGTCGTGCCGGCGATGAAGGTCGGGTAGAGCTGCTTGACCCAGTTCAGCGCGGCAATCGTCTCCTTGCTGTTGATGACGACGTTGCCGTCCTCGTCGAGCAGGGAGCCGTTGTGCGACCACAGCGCCCAGTTCGCAAAACCGTTGCCGTCGCCCTTGGCGTTGCCGAGCGCGAAGCCGGCCGGCTTGCCGGCCTTGTGCAGCTTCTGGCACAGGTCGACGATTCCGGCATGGTCTTCCGGCACCTTGTCGAAGCCGACCGATTGCAGAATCGACTTGCGGTAGATCAGGGGACCGGCGGTGGCGCCGAATGGCAGCCCGATCCAGGCGTCGCTCTTGTTCTTCTTGCCGTAGCGCTGCGCCAGCGGCAGCCAGCCGCCATAACGCTTGCCGAGATAGTCGGCGACATCAGTCAGCTCGATCAGCTTGTCGATATAGATGTGCGGGGCATCGGAGAAGCCGATGATGATGTCGGGGCCGGCGCCGGAATTCGAGGTCACCGCGGTCTGCTGGTTGATGTCTTCCCAGCCGACGAAGTCGACCTTGACCTCGACCCCGGTCTCCTTGGTGAATTTTGCCGCATTGGCGCGGAACACGTCCTCGTCGGCCTGGACGAAACGCACCGGGCGCAGCATGCGCAAGGATGCGCCTTTCTCGATGTCGCGTTTGGGCGCCGCCACATCGGCGGCCTTGATGTTGGATTGCGTTGTTTGCGCTGCAGCACCAGTGGCCGCGAGCGTTGCAGCGGACAGGCCCAGCGCCAAGGCATCACGACGCGTGATGTCGTTCCTCATCAGTTCCTCCCTAAATGTCTCCCTTCCCGGCGTTGATCGCCGGTGAAGGGCCGTTCCGGTTACCGGCGCCTTTTGCGCCGTCCGCCTAGCTGTTCGGTCCGCGATCCATGCTGACAGGCTGCCAGCGGCGGAGCGCGGTGCTTTGCAGCACCGACGGATTAACGCAGCTTACCGGCCACATGCCCTGAAGCACCAGTGACAATTCGTAGCCCACACGGCGCTTGCGCGCCTCGTCGAACCGTGCCGAGGCCGAAGCGACGTGGGCGGTCAGGGTCACGTTCTCCATGCCGAGCAGCGGATTGTTGTGCGAGGGCGGTTCCTTCTCCAGCACGTCGAGGGCGGCATGCGCGATCCAGCCTTCTTGCAGCGCCTTGATCAGGCTCTCCTCGTCCACCGTGGCGCCGCGGCCGGTGTTGATGAAGATCGAGCCCTTCTTCATCTGCCGGAAGTGCTTCTCGGTCAGCATGTGATGCACCTCAGGCCGGGCGGGGGCATGCATCGAGACGAAGTCGGATTGCGACAGCACCTCGTTCAGCGTCGCCGGGATCACGCCGTGATCGTACATCAGCGTTTCCTGGATGAAGGGATCATAGGCCATCATGCGCAGGCCGAACGGGGCTGCGCGTTTCGCAACCGCGCGCGCGACGCGGCCGAACGAGATGAAGCCGAGCGTCTGGCCCATTAGCCTCGGGATCTTGAGCAGCGCCGGCCGGCCCTCGGCCCAGCGGCCGTCGCGCACCATGCGGTCCTGCTCGACCAGGCGGCGGAAGCCGGCGAGCAGCAGCATCATGGCGTGGTCGGCGACCTCCTCGATGAAAGTGTCGGGGATGTTGGTGACGGGAATGCCGCGGGCGGTGGCGGCCTTGACGTCGACGCTGTCGACGCCGACCGAGCCGAGCGTGATGACCTTGCAACTCTCCAACGCGTCGATGATGGTCTTGGTGATCGGAATGCCCTTGGCATAGATGGCGTCGGCGTTCTTCGCGGCGGCGATGAAGCCGGCCTCGTCGGCGGGTGCTTCGACGATCTCGGCATCGATCGGATCGAGCGCCTCGCGCTCATAGGAATAATCGCTGCCCGCGACCGTGAAGCTCGCGCCCTTCGGCGTCACCACCCTGTATTTCGGCATTTTCTGCTCCCGATTTGGTTTCTTGTTGTGACCCGCCTTCGTGGCTGGCCTTTGCGTCTTTTACGCGAAATCGATGCGGCCGCGTACAATTCCCGGTTGTCGGCGTGGAGATAAATTGGCGGTTTTTGCGGCGGCGTACGGGCTTCTACGGAGGCCCGTAAGTAACTTGATAAGGCCCCACACATAAAAGTTGATTCGATTTTGATCGATCTGGTCGCGTGCCCGTATCCCATTGTTGCCGGAGCCATCCCGTGAAATTGAGCAATCTGAAGATCGCCCCGAAGCTCGGCATTCTCGTCGGCGTCACCTTGTTCGGCCTGTGCATCTCCGGTGTCCTCGCCGGCTACCTGATGAAGCGCGAGATGGTGAATGCGCGCATCGACCAGACCAAGGCGATCGTCGAGCTGGCCCGCAACTACGCGGCCACGCTGGTGAAGCGGGCCAATGCCGGCGAGCTGACCAAGGACGCCGCGCTCGCCGAGCTGCGCCGCTACGGCAATGCGATGACCTACGACAAGGGCTCCGGCTATCTGTTCGGCACCACCTATGACGGCATCACGCAGCTCGCGCCCGATCCGAAGGTGATCGGCACCAACCGCATGGATGTGGAGACGAACGGTCGGAAGCTGTCCCGCGAGATCATGGATGGGGTCAGGGCGAATGGCGAGATCTTGCTGTTCTACGAATATGTGAAGCCCGGTCAGGCCAAGCCGATCCGCAAGCTCGGCTACGCCGTCGCAGTGCCCGGCTTCGAGATGTATCTCGGCACCGGCGCTTATCTCGAGGACATCGACGAGAGGATGGGTCCGGTCTATTGGCTGCTCGGCTTCGCCATGCTCGGCATCGTCATCGTTGCGGGTAGCGTCGCCTGGCTGATCGGCCGTAGCATCAGCCGCCCGCTGGCGCTGCTCGGGACCCGCATGAAGGAGCTGGCCGACGGCAAGCTCGAGGGCGACATCCCGGGTGTCGGCCGCGGCGACGAGGTCGGCGCGATGGCTTCGACCGTGCAGATCTTCAAGGACAACGCCGTTCGCATCCGCGACCTCGAAAAGACCGAGGCCGATGCCAAGGAGCGTGCCGCGGCGGAACGTCGCAGCGCGATGGAAGACATTGCCAACGACTTCGAACGCAGCGTCAACGGCATCGTCCGCTCGGTCTCCTCGGCCGCGGCCGGCATGCAGAACACGGCGCAGTCGATGACCGCGACCGCGAGCGACGCCTCCTCGCGTGCCGCAACGGTCGGCGCTGCCTCGCAAAAGGCCTCCGGCAATGTCGGCACGGTTGCGGCTGCCGCCGAAGAGCTGTCGAGCTCGGTTGTGGAAATCTCCCGCCAGGTCACCCGCTCGACCGAAGTCGCGAGCCGCGCCGTCAGCGATGCCGAGCGGACCAACGCCACCGTGCAGGTGCTCTCGACCGGCGCCGAGAAGATCGGCGAGGTCGTCAAACTGATCCATTCGATCGCCGCGCAGACCAACCTGCTCGCGCTCAACGCCACCATCGAGGCGGCACGCGCCGGTGAATCCGGCCGCGGTTTCGCGGTCGTCGCCTCCGAGGTCAAAGCGCTCGCCAACCAGACCGCGAAGGCGACCGAGGAGATCTCCGCGCAGGTCGCGGCGATGCAGACCTCGACCAGCGACGCGGTCACGGCCATCTCCGGTATCACCCAGACCATCGCCGAGATGAGCGAGATCACCGCCGGCATTTCCGCATCGATCGAGCAGCAGGGCGAAGCGACCCGCGAGATCGCCCGCAACATCCAGTCGGTTGCGGCCGGCTCGAGCGAGATCAACGCCCATATCGGCAGCGTCACCTCGGCCGCGGAAGCGACCGGCAGTGCGGCCAGCGACGTGCTCTCCAACGCCCGCGAGCTGGACAACCAGTCCGGCGCGCTGCGCAGCGCCGTCGACAGCTTCCTCGCCAAGGTCCGCGCGGCGTAGTCATAGGCGCGAAATGCGTAGGGTGGGCAAAGACGCGAAGCGTCGTGCCCACCTTCTTCTTTTTTGCGACGACCTAATGGTGGGCGCGCTACGCTTTGCCCACCCCACGAGACTGCCTACTGCTTCTCGATCTTCGCGTTCGTGATCAGCTTCTCCCACAGCACGAGCTGCTCGTTCACGAAGCTGCCAAGCTGCTCCGGCGTGCCGGAGAAGGCGTCCATGCCGAGCGTGGCGAGCTTGGCCTTGATCTCTGGATTCTCGACGATCTTCCTGATCTCGGCGTTGAGCCGCGTCACGATCTCCTTCGGCATGCCGGCCGGGCCGAAATAGCCCTGCCATGACGAGATGTCGAAGTCCGGCACGCCGGCCTCCTGCATCGAGGGCAGATGCGGCACCAGCGGTGAGCGCTCCTTGGTGGTGACCGCGAGCGCGCGCAGCGCGTTGCCGTTGACATGCGGCAGGCCAGTCAGGATGTCGACGAACATCATCGAGACGCGGCCGCCCATGACGTCGTTGAGCGCCGGCGGCGAGCTCTTGTAGGGCACGTGCAACAGGTCGAGCTCGGCATTGTGCGCAAAGGTCGCGCCCGACACGATCGCCGAGGACGAGCCCGAGGCATAGCTCAGCTTGCCCGGATTGGCCTTGCCATAGGCGACCAGCTCGCCGACGGTCTTGGCCGGCACGTCCGGATTGATGACCAGCATGAAGGGCAAATCGCCGGTACGCGCGATCGGCGTGAAATCCTTGACCGGATCGTAAGTGAGGCTCTTGAGCAGGAAGGGATTGGCCGAATGCGTGGTGTTGGTCGTCACCAGCAGCGTGTAGCCGTCGGGCGCGGCGCGCGCGACATAGGTCGCGGCGAGCATGCCGTTAGCGCCCGCCTTGTTCTCGATCACGATGCCGACGCCGAGCGCCTGCGACAGATGCTGCGAGATCAGCCGCGTCGTGGTGTCGGTGCCACTGCCGGCGGCGAATGGCAACACCAGCGTGATGTTGCGGCTCGGATAATTGTCGGCCTGGGCCGTGGATGCGGCGGCGAGGCACAGTACGGCCGCGCCGATAGCACGCAGGTTTCGAATCAACACTGAAATCATGTCTGGACGTTCCCTCTTTTTCGTTGGCCGGGAACGTAGCTTGTCAAAACCGGATTCGAAAGATGGCCGTAGGTAGTGAACGTGTCCGCGCCGCGGAATTACTTCACCGCAGAACCCTGGCGCGAGGCGATCACGACGCCGGCGAGCACCAGCGCGTAGCCGATCAGGTGGAACGGCTGGAGCTTTTCGCCGAGCAGCAGGATCGCCAGCGCCGAGCCGAACACTGGCACCAGATGGAAGAATGGCGCGGCGCGGTTCGGCCCGATCAGCGCGACGCCGCGGTTGAAGAAGAGATAGGCCAGCGTCGAGGGAAAGATCAGGATGTAACCAAGCGTCGCCAGCGTCATCCCGTCGAATTGCAGCACGCGGCCGCTTGCCGCCTCCCAGATCGCGGTCGGCAGCAGCATGGTCGCGCCGCAGCAGGTGGTGAAGGAGAGAAATGAGAGCTGGTGGATCTTCGGCCGCCGCGGGATGAAGGCGGAGTAGAGACCGAACGCCACCAGCGAGGAGGCGAACATGATGTCGCCCCTGTTGAAGCTGATGCTCGCGAGCGCGGCGAGATCGCCGCGCAGGATGATGATCAGCACGCCGGCAAGCGAGATCGCGATGCCGGCGAACTGCGCGCCGGTCAGCCGCACCCCGAACAGTACCAGCGACCACAGTGCCACGAACAGCGGACCTGCCGACTGGATCAGCAGCGCGTTCAGCGCTTCCGTGTATTGCATCGCCCAGTAGGAGATCGCGTTGTTGAAGGCAAAGCCCACCAGCGACAGGAACAGCATCAGGGGCAGGCTGCTCCGCAAGGCGGGCCAGTCCCGCTTCAGATGCGGCCATGCGAATGGCAACAGGATCAGGAACACGCCGAACCAGCGGATCGTGGTCACGGTCAGCGGCGGCACATGCGCACCGACATGGCGCGCGAGCACGATGTTGCCCGCCCAGAACAGCGAGCTCAGGCTGAGCAGCAGATAAGGCTGGTTGTTGAGCCAACTGGCCGGATTGGCGGCCTTTGGCGCGGGCGAAGCGATCGTCATTGGCGTTGATGGGAGCTTGCGCCGGATCGGCGTCGTGGCACAAGTCACGCGGCCGCAATGCTACAATGCAGGCATGAACCGGGGAGGCGCCTTTGGCGGTTAATATGTTGAACATCGAGGGCCTGGAACGGCTCGATCCAAACGCGCCGGTGGTTATGCTGAACCTGATGCGCTTCCACGCGCGTTCGCGCGACGGCAACGGCTCCGGCTGGGACGCTTATCTGCGCTACAGCGCCATCACCGTGCCGATGATCAAGGCGCGCGGCGGCACCTTGCTCTGGACCGGCGAGGCCAGGGCTGTCGCACTCGGACCGCAGGAGGGGAACGACTGGGATTTCGTCGCGCTGGTCTTCTATCCGTCGGTCACAGCCTTCCTCGACATGATGACATCGGAGGCCTACGAGACGCAGGCCGACCCGCATCGCGTCAACGGCTGCGCCGAGCACGTCATCATTGCCACCAGCGAAGCGTACAGCAAGTTGAAGGCGTGATCGTGCGCGGGCGGCGCTGCCTTCACAAGGAACAAGACGCCATCGGGGGCAGTGCCTACTTGTTCCCCACCGCGCGCCCATCAAATGCCAGCGCGTCTACTACGGCGCGGCAAGCAGCCTGCAGCAGGCGGCAGACCTCCTCCGTTGACCGCTGCGAGCGCAGCGCTGCAAACGTCGGATAGCTCGTCAGCACGAAGATCAGATCGACCGAATCCCGCACGGCGCGCTTTGCCGCGTGTTTGCCGACAATGCGCGACAGCAGCGCAGCCAGCAATTCGCGCCGTCGCTCGTTGCGCGCGACCAGCGCCTCGCCGAATTCGGGATCGGTTGCAATGGCTTGGTTGAGTCCGCCGACCGCGGCGTCGTGCCCCCAGAACGTACAGAATATTTCCACGACGCGATCGAGCGCGGCGCGCGGATCCGCCATCGCCATCACCTCGGTCAGTTCGAACAGCCCGCCACGGCTTGCGATGTCGTCGAACACGGCTTCCAGCAATCCGCGCCGCGATCCGAACTGGTTATAGACGGTCAGCCGGGTGACGCCGGCCGCCTTCGCCACCACATCGAGTGAGAAGTTCGCAATGCTCGCGTCCTTGCGCAACAGGCGCGCACCGGCCGCGATGATACGTTCGCGCGTCTCCGCCGCCGCGGAAGCCCGCGCGGAGCTCACATAGTTGCGCTTCGGCATGGCCTTGCCATTCTGTTGACGTATTGACTATACATATTGTATATCAAATTTAGAAGCTGGTTCGGAGCTTGCCATGCACACCGCCCTTGTGATCGCCCTGTCGCTTCACGTGTTGTCATCCGTGTTCTGGGCGGGATCAAGCTTCGCGTTGGCCCGCATCGGCGGAGTGGGCGGCGAGCAACTGGTCTTTCCACAACTCGGCGCAGCAACGATTGCGATCCTGACCGGCGGCTATCTCGGACATCTCATTCATGCCGGCAGCTTCGGCACGACAGAGCAGGTGCTCGCGGTCGGTGCGGTCTGCGCACTGATCGCGGCCGGTGTTCAGGCGGCAATCGGTCCCCGTGCGCTCGCGTCCTTGCGTCGTGGCGTCGGCAATCCGGAGGATCTGCGTTCACGTATCGCCGGGGCTCAACGCGTGGCGGCGGGCCTGCTCGGCATCGCCGCGCTCTGCATGGGCGCTGCGCGTTACATTTGAATGGAGGTTAGGGGCGTCCTGGAGGCCGATCAGCAGCTTCATATGTCGAGCGCTGAGAGTTTTCTGTTCGCGATGTCAAACCATAGTGCGGCTTCCAGCCGCTTTTTGAAGGAAAAGCAATGCCCAAGATGATTTTGGTGAACCTGCCTGTACGCAATCTCGCTGCATCGACAGCGTTCTACGTGGCGCTAGGTGGCGCAGTGAATCCCCAATTCTCCGGCGCAAATTCGACCTCGCTCATGTTCACGGACGCGATCGGCGTGATGCTGCTCACCCACGACCACTATCGTGAATTCACCCAACGCGAGATCGGCGACGCGCGGCGCGACAGCCAGGCCATGTTCGCTCTTACGGTCGACGACCGCGATTCCGTCGATGCAACGCTGGCTCGCGCAGTGGCTGCGGGCGGTCGCGCCGATCCCAACCCGGCACAGGATCTTGGCTTCATGTACAACCGACACGTTGAAGACCCGGATGGGTATGTTTGGGAGATGATATGGATGAACCCATCAGCGAACGCTTGATCGCAGATGATGGACCTTGCGATGGCCTTTTGACGGGATGCCTGATGAGCCTTGAGCCTAGCTCGCCTGCTTCCTTGACGCCACGAACACCCCGGACAGCACCAGCGCAAAGCCGATGAAGTGGAACGCCTGCGGGCGCTCGCTCAAAAAGACCATCGCCATGATCGAGCCGAACACCGGCACCACGTGGAAGAACGGCGCGGCGCGGTTGGCGCCGATCAGCCGGACGCCGCGGTTGAAGCAGAGATAAGCCAGCGTCGAGGGGAACACCGCGACATAGAACAGGGTCAGCAGGTTCGGCCCGTCGAGCTTCATCACGGGGCGCGCGAACAATTCCCAGATCTCCAGCGGAATGAGGCAGGCGGCGCCGCAGCCGAAGGTGAAGGCGAGGAACGAGAGGCCGTGGATCGCCGGCCGCTTCAAGGTCAGCACCGAATAGAGCGCGAAAATGACGAGCGCGACGATGAAGATGAGGTCGCCCTTGTTGAACTCGATATTCGACAGCGTGGTGAAATCGCCATGCAGCAGGATCGTGAGCACGCCGCACATCGACAGCAGCACGCCGAAGGCCTGCGCCGCGGTGAGTCGGACGCCGAGAATGGCCAGCGACCACAATGCCACGATCAGCGGCGCGGCCGACTGGAGCAGCAGCGTGTTCAGCGCCTGGGTATGCTCCAGCGCCCAATATTGCAGCGTGTTGAAGGCGCCGATACCGGTGACCGAGAGCGTGACCATCAGGCCGAGCCGCCCGCGGATCGCGGGCCAGTCCTGCGCAAGATGCTTCCAGGCGAACGGCAGCACCAACAGGAACGCGAAGAACCAGCGCAGGAACGACAGCGTCACCGGCGGGATGTGGCCGGCGGCGAGCCGACCGACGATGGCGTTGCCGGCCCAGCACAGCGCGGTGATGCTGAGCAGCAGGTAGGGCTGGTTGGCGATCCAGCTGTGACCGGATGTATCGGTGCCGGTGGTCTGGGCGGTTGCGGACATTGTGATCGTCATGGCCCCGCGGATAGCGCCGAGGCCCCCGGCCCGGAAAGGTCCGGGCCGGCTCATCGCCCGGCTCTGCTCAAAGACACGGAAATCGAGATGGCATCAACGGGGGGCGGATGCATCGCGACCATGCAGGGACCGACATGGCGTCTCACGCTTTGGTCGAAACCCGCTCCGCCGTTCCCAGAGGTTTCTGGATTTTCAGGGGATATCAAAGGCTTGGGTCGGGCTTTGGACCTCGAAAAAGCCCCGTTCTTGCTTGCCTAGAGGGGCTGCTTCCTTTATCCGGTTGGCTGCCTTGCGTGCGGGCGGCTCCGGCCGCCGATTGGGCTGGGCGCAGGCATGATCCCGGAAGAGTGGGCACCGGTTTTCCGCGAGGATCATGCCTCCTAGAGACAGATTGAACAGGGATTACCCGCGAATGGCCAACGTTGTCGTCGTCGGCGCCCAGTGGGGCGACGAAGGGAAGGGCAAGATCGTCGACTGGTTGTCGGAGCAGGCGGACATCGTCGTCCGCTTCCAGGGCGGCCATAACGCCGGCCACACGCTGGTGATCAACGGCAAGACCTACAAGCTCGCGCTGCTGCCCTCCGGCGTGCTGCGCGAAGGCAAGCTGTCGGTGATCGGCAATGGCGTGGTGTTCGATCCCGCCGCCTTCCTAGACGAGGTCGCCAAGCTCAGGGCGCAGGGGGTCGAAGTCAGCCCAGACAATCTGCGCATCGCCGAAAACGTCACGCTGATCCTGCCGCTGCACCGCGAGCTCGATGCGCACCGCGAATCCGCCAGCGCCGCGACCGCGATCGGCACCACCCGCCGCGGCATTGGCCCGGCCTATGAAGACAAGGTCGGCCGCCGCGCCATCCGCCTGATGGATCTCGCCGATCATCAGACGCTGCCGCACAAGATCGACCGCCTGCTGGCGCATCACAACGCACTGCGCCGCGGCCTCAACCTGCCGGAATTCGACAGCGCGGTGATCCTGAAAGAGCTGATGGCGATGGCGCCGCAGCTGCTGCCCTACGCCGAGACGGTGTGGCGGCTGCTCGACATCGAGCGGCGCGCCGGCAAACGCATGCTGTTCGAGGGCGCGCAAGGCGCGCTGCTCGACGTCGATCACGGCACTTATCCTTACGTCACCTCGTCCAACACGGTGGCGGCGCAGGCCGCGACCGGCGCCGGCCTCGGGCCGGGCGCGGTCGGCTACGTGCTTGGCCTGTGCAAGGCGTACACGACCCGCGTCGGCCAGGGCCCGTTCCCGACCGAGCAGGACAACGAGACCGGCCGCAAGATCGGCGAGCGCGGCCGCGAGTTCGGCACCAATACCGGGCGGCCCCGCCGTTGCGGCTGGTTCGACGCCGTGCTGGTCCGCCAGGCGGTCCGGACCTGCGGCATCAACGGCCTGGCGCTGACCAAGCTGGACATCCTCGACGGCTTCGACACGATCGAGGTCTGCACCGGCTACAAGCTCGACGGCAAGGAGATCGACCATTTCCCGGCCGGCGAGGGCGCGCAAAGCCGGGTCGAGCCGATCTACGAGACCATCGAGGGCTGGAAGGAGCCGACCGCCAGCGCGCGATCCTGGGCCGACCTGCCGGCTCAGGCCATCAAATATGTCCGCCGGATCGAGGAATTGGTCGGCTGCCCGGTCGCACTGCTTTCCACCAGCCCCGAACGCGAGGATACTATCCTGGTGCAAAATCCGTTTGAGGCTTAACGATATCTTACCGGGACGCGCGTATAGTTGAGTTGAAATGGCTGATTACTATCCGCTGATCGCCCGCGCTATTGCCGCCCTGGACCCCAACGCTCCCGGCGAAAGCCGTCGCGCGCTCTATGAGCGGGCGCGCACGGCGCTGATCGCGCAGCTGCGCAGCGTGCAGCCGCCGCTCTCCGAATCCGAGATCACCCGCGAACGGCTGTCGCTGGAAGAGGCCGTCCGCAAGGTCGAATCGGAGGCCGCCCAGCGCGCCCGCGAGGCCTCGCGCCCCGGTGGGGGCACGCGCAGCAGCGGCAGCGGCGATGCCTTCCGCCGGGCCAGCGCCCGCGCCGCCGAAGGCAACGCTCCCGCACCTCAGCCGGCCGCACCGCGCACGCGTCCGGCCCCGACCCCGCCGCGTGCCGACCGCCCGTCCTTCAACGTCGATGACCAGGGCGAGGCGCCGCGGCCGCCGCGCGCGCCGCGTTTCGACGCCCCGCGCCAGCCCGGCCCGTCCGCGCCGCCGCCGGAGCCGCCCGCGCCTCCACCGGCCGGACGCGATCGCGCGGGTGCGCGCCGTCCGCCGGACATGGGCCCGCCGCCACCGCTGCCACCCGCACCGGGCGTGCGCGGCTTCCGCGACATCACGGCCGATGCCAACGATCTCGGCGGTGCTGCCGCGCAGGCCAGCCGTGCCGCGCGCCGCACCTACGCCAACGTGCCCTCGCCCTCACCGGAGTTCGACCGGCTGGAGCCGAGCCTGGAAAACCGCACCGGCGAGGAGGAGGCGCCCTATTCCTACGACGAGTCGATCGAGGAGGCCGAGCGCTACACGCCGCAGTCGCCGCGTCCGCGCGAGCGCGACGCCAAGAAGCGCGTCCGCACCGGCTCCGCCTTCCCGTTCAAGAGCGCGATCGCCGTCGGCATCGTGCTGATCCTGGTCGGTGCCGGCATCCTCTGGGGCAAGCAGCTGGTCCAGATCGTCAACGGCTTTCTCAAGCCGTCCGCGACCCAGGTGGTTGAGGCGCCGAGTCCGGCCCAGCCGCAGAGCAAGCCGAAGATCCCGGATCGCGTCGGCCAGCCTTCGGCGAGCGACCAGCCGGTTGCGCCCGTGGCGCAGAAGGTCGTGCTCTATGACGAGGATCCGTCCGATCCGAAGGGCAAGCAATATGTCGGCTCGGTGGTGTGGCGGCTGGAGCCGATCAAGGCGTCCGGCAACCAGAAGGCCGACCTCGCCGTGCGCGCCGACATCGAGATCCCCGACCGCAAGTTCAAGATGACGATGTCGTTCCGCCGCAACACCGACTCCTCGTTGCCGGCGAGCCATACCGCGGAACTGACCTTCATCCTGCCGCAGGATTTTCCGGGCGGCAGCGTCTCCAACGTGCCGGGCATCCTGATGAAGTCGAACGAGCAGGCGCGCGGTACGCCGCTCGCCGGCCTCGCGGTCAAGGTCACCGACGGCTTCTTCCTGGTCGGCCTGTCCAATGTCGACGCCGACCGCTCCCGTAACGTCCAGCTCCTGAAAGAGCGCTCATGGTTCGACGTGCCGCTGGTCTACGCCAACCAGCGCCGCGCCATCATCGCGATCGAGAAGGGCGCCCCCGGCGAGCGCGCCTTCAACGACGCGTTCGCGCAATGGGGCGATTAGGGCCGGGCGGACATCACCTTCGTCATTCCGGGGCGCGCAGCTTGTCCGCCGAAGCTCGAAGAGCGAAGGCGGAAGCGCGAACCCGGAATCCATCGCGCGGCGGGTGACGTCGAGAAATGGATTCCGGGTTCGACGTTTCCGGGCCGCGCTTTGCGCGGTCCCGTCGCGTCGCCCCGGGATGACATCCTGGATGGACGAAATGATCGTTACTGCGCCGCCGCTTCCCGCTTGCGCGATGCTGCGGCGGCTGCGTGCTCGCGGTCCATGACGGCGCGGCAGCCGGGGCTGACATGCGCCTTCTTCCGCACCATGCAGGCGGTGATCCTGGGGATATCAGGAATTTCACTGGAGCACAGCCGCATCGCATCGCCCGAGCACATCTGCTGCGCTTCGGACGAGAAGGCGAGACCAGGTGATGACTGGAATGCGACGGCAGTGGTGGCGACGGCGAAGAGAGTTGCGATCGTCTGATAGCGTGTCATGCGGAATGGGTCCCCGAGTTCCGTGGGCTTGAGCCACTTGGTTTTGGGGCGCCGCACGCGGCTTGATCTGCCGCATGTCACAGCCTTCACGTCGGGAACTCAATCCCGCATGTGGTCGCTCGATTTCCTGATGTTCGAATCGAAAAGTGCTGCGCCGCCCGAAGCGAAGTATGCGCCATTGTCACGCGGCTGCAATGGTCAGCGCAAAGGAATTCGCAATTGTTGCGCGCGAGTCACGTCGCGCGCGATCAGATCGGCCGATCGGAGGATGCGCTCGCTTGTTCTGCATCGCTCGCACCGAGAGCGGCGTGTTCCTCGACGGCGGTGACACCCTTGGGCGTGAGCTCGAACAGATCGCCGTCCTTCATCACATAGCCATCGGCGATCAGTTCGCCGATCTTGCCGTGGCGGTCGTCGGCGAAGGCAACCGACTGGCTGATGTCCCGCAGGATCGAGAGTTGTTCGTCGCGCAGCATGGCTTCACACTCCGTTCGCGGGTTCCGGTCCTCACATGCCGTGGCTCTGAAACACCTTGCTGCAAGACTTCGACAGCTTGTCCCGGTTGGCCTGCAGGCAGCTCTGAACCGCGCTGTCATTGCCGAGGTCCTTGCGGCACAGGCGCGATGCATCCCGCGAGCAGGCCTTCTGCTCCTGCGGCGTGCCCATGTGGCCTTGGCCTTGGGCAAGAGCAGGTGCGTTCGACAGACCGGTCAGGGCTGCCAGCGCGATTGTCGCCAGAACGAGTTGACGGGCCATCGGCGGCTCCAATCTGCCAGGGTTAAATTCAGGTCCTGCATGAACTCATCGCCCTGCCACTTGTTCCCCTCGAGGAGGCTTGCGCCCCGCTATTCAAGGTTCCCGTGGCGCTGCTATAAGGCTGGCGAAGTTGAGGGGATGCTCGATGAAACGCTATCTGGTGTTTGCGCTGGTCGGCCCGTTCGTCGGCGGGTTCCTGCTGCTGCTGACGACGACCTATCAGTCCGGCTATTGGGCACAGACCAGCCTCGGCGAGGTTGGCAAGCTGTTCGCTGTGTTCTTCAAGTCCCTGCAATACAGCTATCTGTTCGGCATCCTGCCCTCGGTGATGCTTGGCGCGGTCGACGACATCCTGGTCCACATCAGGCGGATCGGCCCGGGCTTGCGGATGCTGCTGGTCGGCCTGCTCGCCTTCGTCCTGGCCTCGCTGATCTACAGCTCGCGCGGGCCGGATTCGGGCGCGGTGCAGTTCATCCTGTACGGCCTCGTCGGGTTCGTGCCCGCGGTGATTTCGTCCTGGCTCGTGCATAGATATGTCGAGGAGCCGCAAGCCGTGGCGGCGCCGACCTGAGCGCGCGACCATCGGGCGCGGCGCCGCAACCTCTGCCGCGGCAGCGCGTTCTTTGGAGGCCATGACCATGTCCGACGACGATATCCTTGCTCCGCGCCGATCCCGTTCGGGAAGCGGCTCGCGGGCGACCTTTTCAGGCAAGGAGGCGCGCGGGCCGATCATCGACCAGGAGGGGCACGAGATCCGTCCCGAGACGCTGGAGCAGGGGTTTCGCGAGTTTCGCTTCGAGTTCGGCCAAGGCAATCCGTTCGGCAATCTGACGCGCGAGCAGCGAATCGCGCGGCTCGAGGCGATCGCAAAGCTGCTCGACGTCGCCTTCATCCTGCCCGGCACCAATATCCGCTACGGCATCGACGGGCTGATCGGACTGATCCCGGTCGTCGGTGACATCATCACCACCGCGATCTCGTTGTGGCTGGTGCGCGAGGCGAGGGCGCTGGGCGCGCCCTGGTACATCACGGCGCGCATGCTCGGCAATGTCGCGGTCGACGGCGTGGTCGGCATGGTGCCGTTCGCGGGCGACGCCTTCGACGTCATGTTCCGCGCCAACATGCGCAACGTGCGCCTGCTCCGCCGCTGGCTGGAGAAGCAGCCCCGGATCTGAAGCCCTAGGAATTTTGATAAGCCGTTCGAGCGTCAGGCTCGCTGCACCTCTCCCGCTTGCGGGAGAGGTCGGCGCGTAGCGCCGGGTGAGGGTTTTCGCCTCTTGGGGGTTCTCGATCGCGGAAATACCCTCGGCCTCTCCCGCAAGCGGGAGAGGGAGAACTAACAATGCAAAAAGCGCGACGGCCGTTCGGCCATCGCGCCTTCTGCGCACATCGGAGGCTTGCGAAAACTTACGCCGCGTCGGCGTCGGTGCTGGCATCAGCCTTGCGGCGACGGGGCAGCGGGAAGGCTTCGCTCTCATAGAGCGAGCGGATGCCGTTCTGGTCGAAGCGCGCTTCTTCGACCTGGAGATAGGCGCCGTTCAGCGAATCCGTCGGCAACTGCTCCATCGCGAACTGCACGGCTTCGGCCGCGGTGCCGAACCGGCGATAGGTGAAGCCCGCGCGCTTCTTCTTGCGGATCGCGGCGGGGAAAAGTTCGGCGGAGGTGTTGAAGTTGAACGGACGCAGTGGACGCATGGTCAAAGACCTCGTGATCTTCTCTGGGGCTTTAAGCGCGTGGGGTTGGGGAGGGCAGAGGCCGCAATCGAGCGGGCCCGCCGCACATGTCATTTTCGCCTCCTAATATAGGCCGTTTTGACAGAAATGCGACCCCTGCGATGGGAGAACGTGAATCCGCGCATGGCAGCCCCGCGCGCGAAATAAATCAAGCAATTTCAATGTGTTGAATGGTTTACAATTTGCCAAGAAGCAACAGCACGACCAGCACCACCAGTACAACGCCGCCGATCCCCATGCCGGAATGGCCAAGGCCATAGCCATAACCGCCGAAGCGGCCGGACAGGCCGCCCACGAGATAGATGATCACCAGGATGATCAGGATGGTCCCGAGTGACATGGCATCCCTCCCTGGCGGCCGCCAAAATGCGCTGATCGGCCGCACCGCCAGAGGAGAAAAGCACATTAAGCCGCCGGGTTCCATGCTGGAACCCGGCGCGCGCGAGCTTATTTCGGCTCGAGCTTCAGCGCGGCGGAGTTGATGCAGTAACGCAGGCCGGTCGGCCCGGGGCCGTCGGGGAAGACATGGCCGAGATGGCCGCTGCACTTGGAGCACAGCACCTCGGTGCGGATCATGCCGTGGCTGGTGTCGCGCTCCTCGTCGATATGGCTCTCGACCGCGGGCTCGGTGAAGCTTGGCCAGCCGCAGCCGGAATCGAACTTGGCATCGGACTCGAACAGCACGTTGCCGCAGCCGGCGCAGACGTAAGTGCCGGCGCGCTCGTCGTGCTCATATTCGCCGGAGAAGGGACGCTCGGTCGCCTTCTCGCGCAGCACCGCGTACTGCATCGGCGTCAGT
Organism: Bradyrhizobium zhanjiangense; assembly: GCF_004114935.1. Classification (NCBI taxonomy): domain Bacteria; kingdom Pseudomonadati; phylum Pseudomonadota; class Alphaproteobacteria; order Hyphomicrobiales; family Nitrobacteraceae; genus Bradyrhizobium; species Bradyrhizobium zhanjiangense. The sequence continues at coordinate 8,574,071 of NZ_CP022221.1, read as the reverse complement.
TCGCGCCGCCACTGCTCTTCGCTCTTGATGACTTTGTCGTCCGTTATTTTCGTCTTGGCGTCGGGCATGGGTCTCCCGTTTCTCTCGCGATCAGTTGGTTGCCTTGCTGGCATTCACCAGCGTCGGCTTCTCAATGTAATTATCCGCGAACAGCTTTTTCAGGTTCTCGACCTTGGGGAGGTCGTTATAGGCGATGTAGGGCTGGTTCGGGTGCAGCGTCAGATAGTCCTGATGATAGGCCTCCGCCGGATAGAATGCCTCCAGCGCACCGACCTTGGTCACGATCGGCTTGTTGAAGACGCGGGCCGCGTTGAGCTGGGCGATATAGGCCTCCGCCACCTTCTTCTGCTCGTCGGAGGTGGTGAAGATCGCCGAGCGATATTGCGAGCCCACGTCAGGGCCCTGGCGGTTGAGCTGGGTCGGGTCGTGCACCACAGAGAAGTAGATCTGGAGGATCTTTCCGTAGGAGATCTTCTTCGGGTCGTACTTGATCTCGACCGACTCGGCGTGGCCGGTGCGGCCGCTCGAGACAGTCTGGTAGTCGGCGGTCGCCTTGGTGCCGCCGGCATAGCCGGAGACGGCATTGACGACGCCCGCGGTGTGCTGGAAGACGCCCTGAACGCCCCAGAAGCAGCCGCCGGCGACGACGGCGGTCTGGATTCCGCTCGCGGGCGCTGCATCCATGGCGGGGGCGGGGATCACGACCGCATCCTCCGCGGCCCGGGACGGCATGGCAAAGGCCAGCGTCAGGGCGGCGGTTGCGGCGAGCAGGGACAGGACGGCAGGTCGGCGCATGGCGATCCTCTTTCCGAAGGTCTGACAGTTTAGGGCGGCCGGCGTCGGGCGAACAGCCTGCGCGGCGGTGTTTTCAATCATCCGAGATACGGGCACGGGGGGCGATCGTTACGCCGGGACGGACACGAGTCCGTGAGAAGTGGCTTCGGACCGCGCGACTTGGCGGGATGCGGAACTCCGCGCTAGATGAACCCGCACGATCGATGATCGACCTAGAAAAATGGTGGCTGGAGCGGACCTGACAACATGCTGCGCGTCATTTCCAGCCACGAGCAGCAGCCGTTCACCTACGGCTCGCCGCCGGGGCGCGAGGACTTTTATCTTGTTGCGGGGAAGTGACGTGTGACACGACACCGGCGCCACATTCACGATGTGCGTAGGGTGGGCAAAGCGACTTGTCCGCCGTAGCTCGAAGAGCGAAGGCGGAAGCGTGCCCACGATTCTTGATGCGTTCTCAGAAAAATGGTGGGCACGGCGCTATGCGCCTTTGCCCACCCTACGGGAGCGCAGCCTTAGACCACGATGCTCAGCCGCTTCGCCGCCCGCGTGATGCCCGTGTACAGCCACCGCGCCCTCGAGTCCTGAAACGCAAAGCTTTCGTCGAACAGCACGACGTCGTCCCATTGCGAGCCCTGCGACTTGTGCACGGTGAGCACGTAGCCGTAGTCGAACTCGTCATAGGGCTTGCGCTGCTCCCAGGCGATCTGCTCGATGCCGCCCTCGAAGCAATCGGCGCGCACCGAGACCTTCGTCACCTTGTGGCCGAAATCTTCGTCGGGCGACAGCCGCATGCTGAGGATGCGCGACTTGGAACGTGAGGTGTTGCGCGACTTCACGCGCCACAGGCCGCCGTTGAACAGGCCCTTCTTGCGGTTGTTGCGCAGGCATACCAGCTTGTCGCCGGCGACCGGGAATTGATCCTCGATGTTCTGGCGCTGGCGCACCCGCATGTTGTAGGCGCGTCGCGTGTTGTTGCGCCCGACCAGGACCTGGTCGGCGCCCATGACGCGATCGGGGTCGAGCTCCTTGCGCGAGACCACCTCGCTCTCGCCGTAACGGCCGATGTCGAGCTCGCGGCCCTCGCGCACGTCCATCGACATCCGCACGATCGGATCGTCCTGGGCCTGGCGATGCACCTCGGTCAGCATCGCATCCGGCTCGGAATTGGTGAAGAAGCCGCCGCCCTGGATCGGTGGCAGCTGCGCGGGGTCCCCTAACACCAGCAGCGGACAGTCGAACGACATCAGGTCTCGGCCCAATTCGGCGTCGACCATGGAGCATTCGTCGATCACGATCAGCTTGGCTTTTGAGGCCGGCGCGTCGTCCCACAGCTCAAAACTTGGCTGCTCCTCACCGGATTCGCGGGCGCGATAGATCAGCGAATGGATGGTGGAGGCATCGTCGCAACCCTTGTTGCGCATGACCAGCGCGGCCTTGCCGGTGAAGGCGGCGAACTTCACCTCGCCGTCAACGCCCTCGGCGATGTGCCGTGCCAGCGTGGTCTTGCCCGTGCCGGCAAAGCCGAACAGGCGGAACACCGGCGGCGTGCCGCCCCGGCCGGGCTTTGCTTTGAGCCAATCGCCAACGGCCTTGAGCGCGGCGTCCTGATGCGGGGTGAATGTCGCCATGTCTGTCTTGAAGAAGGGCGAAATCGACCGATTCGCCATCGTCCAAAACTAACCATTCGCAGCGCCCGTTCAAGCCGGGCCGACCACCCTACTGCCAGCCGGGAACGCCGCGCATGTCGGGCAATTGATGGGCGATGCCCTTGTGGCAGTCGATGCAGGTCTTTTCCTTGGTGAACAGGAAGCGCTGGTGCGCCACCGAGGCCCGCGGCGACTGTTTCGTGATGTCCATGGAATCGGCGCTGTGGCAGTTGCGGCATTCCAGGGAATCGTTGGCCTTGAAACGCGCCCATTCATGCGCCGCGAGTTCGAGCCGGTGGTCGAGGAATTTCTCTCTTGTGTCGATCGTGCCAAAGATCTTGCCCCAGACCTCCTTGGAGGCCTGCATCTTGCGCGCGATCTTGTCGGTCCAGTTGTGCGGCACGTGGCAGTCCGGGCAGGTGGCACGCACACCGGAGCGGTTGCTGAAATGGATGGTCGATTTCAGCTCGGCAAAAACGTTGTCCTTCATCTCGTGGCAGCCGGTGCAGAACTTCTCGGTGTTGGTGATTTCCAGCGCGGTGTTGAAGCCGCCCCAGAAGATCACGCCGGCCGCAAAGCCCGCCAGCACCAGCACGCCGAGCCCGAACACCGAGCTCGGCCGGATCAGCACCTGCCAGAGTTCGAGTGCAAAATCCCAGCTGCGCGTGAGAAAGCCGCGCCTGGCCTTGCGCTTGGATTCATCAGCTGTCGTGGTCATCGGCGCCCACCGGGGCTCGTGCGCGACAGCAGCGTGTCGATGTCGGTGAAATCGTTGCTGACGGGCGGATTGGCGGTATTCTGCGGCACGTGGCATTCCGTGCAGAAGAAGCGCCGCGGTGAGACCGAACCCAGGAACTGGCCGTCACGGTCCATGAAGTGTGTGATCGAGACCATCGGCGCCTGCGATTCCGCGGTACGCGCCCGCGCGTGGCAGGACAGGCACTTGTTGCCGTTGAGATCGATCTGGTAGCCGTCGATCGTGTGCGGGATCACCGGCGGCTGCTCCGGATAGTTGCGCACCTCCTTCTCGGAAGTATTGCGGTTCGGCAGCATCGGCGGCGCCGGGCCCTCGTCGTTGAGCGGGGTCGGGCCGCGCAGGCCCGATGTCACCGTCTGCGCGGTCAGGGAGCTCGCGCCAGCTGCGATCGCGAGGGCGAGCAGGACGATTGCGGATCGTTTCATCATGACATGCTCACCCGCTCGATGCGCACGGCGCATTTCTTGAAGTCGGTTTGCAGCGAGATCGGATCGGTGGCGTCGAGCGTCACCTTGTTGATCAGCTTGGATTCGTCGAACCACGGCACGAACACGAGGCCGCGCGGCGGCCGGTCGCGGCCGCGCGTCTCGACCCGGGCGCGGATGAAGCCGCGGCGCGAGACCACCTTCACTTCATCCCCGCGGCGGAGCTTGGCTTCCTGCGCGTCGTCCGGATGCATGAAGCAGACGGCTTCGGGGAACGCCTTGTAGAGCTCGGGCACACGGCGCGTCATGGTGCCGGAATGCCAGTGCTCCAGCACGCGGCCGGTGGACAGCCAGAACGGATATTCGTTGTCGGGCGATTCCGCCGGCGGCTCGTAGGGCAGCGCGAAGATGCGCGCCTTGCCGTCGGGATAGCCGTAGAACTGCACGTCCGTGCCCTGCTTGACGTAGGGGTCGCTGCCCTCGCGGAAGCGCCACTTCGTCTCCTGGCCGTTGACGACGGGCCAGCGCAGCCCGCGCTCGCGGTGATAGGCCTCGAACGGCGCGAGGTCGTGGCCATGGCCACGGCCGAAGGTGGCGTACTCCTCGAACAGGCCCTTGTGGACGTAGAAGCCGAACGCCTTGGACTCGTCGTTGAGATAGCCGGGCTCGATGTCGGAGACCGGAAATTTGTCGACCTGACCGTTCCGGTAGAGCACGTCGAACAGCGTCTTGCCGCGAACGTCCGGCTTCTTGGCAATCAACTCCTCGGGCCAGACCTCCTCGATCTTGAAGCGCTTTGAAAATTCCATCAGCTGCCAGAGATCGGATTTCGCCTCGCCGGGCGCGGAGACGAGCTGATGCCAGAACTGCGTGCGCCGCTCGGCATTGCCATAGGCGCCTTCCTTCTCCACCCACATCGCGGTCGGCAGGATCAAATCGGCGGCAAGTGCGGTCACCGACGGATAGGCGTCCGAGACCACGATGAAATTGTCGGGGTTGCGGAAGCCGGGATAGGTCTCCTCGTTGGCGTTGGGCCCGGCTTGCAGGTTGTTGTTGACCTGCACCCAATAGGCGTTGATCAGGCCGTCCTTCAGCATCCGGCTTTGCAGCACGGCGTGCGCGCCGTTCTTGTCGGGGATGGTGCCTTCGGGCAGCTGCCAGATGTGCTCGGCGTGATCGCGGTGCGCCTTGTTGGTCACGACCATGTCGGCCGGCAGGCGGTGCGAGAAGGTGCCGACCTCGCGCGCGGTGCCGCAGGCCGACGGCTGACCGGTCAGCGAGAACGGGCTGTTGCCGGGCGCGGAGATCTTTCCGGTCAGAAGATGGATGTTGTAGACGAGGTTGTTGCACCAGACGCCGCGGGTGTGCTGGTTGAAGCCCATGGTCCAGAACGAGACCACTTTTGTTTTTGGATCGGCGTAGAGCTCGGCGAGCGCCTCGAGGCGGTTCAGCGGTACGCCGGACATCTGCGCCGCCTTCTCCAGCGTATATTCCGAGACGAACTTGACGAACTCGTCATAGCTCATGTCGGTGGCATCGTTGGGTTTCGCCGCGCCGGTCGCCTTCTTCTGCAACGGATGCTCGGGCCGCAATCCATAACCGATGTCGGTCTGGCCGCGCTTGAATACCGTATGTGCGGCAACAAAATCCTTGTTGACGCGGCCGGTCTTGATGATGTGGTTGGCGATGGCGTTGAGGATGTAGAGGTCGGTCTGCGGTTTGAACACCATTCCGATATCGGCGAGGTCGAACGAGCGGTGCTCGAAGGTCGAGAGCACGGCGACGCGGACATGCGGCGCGGAGAGACGGCGGTCGGCCAGACGCGTCCACAGGATCGGATGCATCTCCGCCATGTTGGAGCCCCACAGCACGAAGGCGTCGGTCGCCTCGATGTCGTCATAGCAGCCGGGCGGCTCGTCGATGCCGAAGGTGCGCATCATGCCGGCAACCGCGGAGGCCATGCAGTGACGCGCATTGGGATCGATGTTGTTGGTGCGGAAGCCGGCCTTGAACAGTTTCGAGGCGGCATAGCCTTCCCAGATCGTCCACTGGCCGGAGCCGAACATGGCGACGCCGTTCGGCCCGCGCTTCCTAATCGCCTCCTTCCACTTCAGCTCCATGATGTCGAAGGCTTCGGTCCAGGTAACAGGCGTGAACTCGCCGTTCTTGTCATATTTGCCAGCCGTCTTGCGCAGCATCGGTTGCGTCAGGCGGTCATGGCCGTACATGATCTTGGAGAGGAAGTAGCCCTTGACGCAATTGAGGCCGCGATTGACCTCGGCCTTGATGTCGCCATGGGTGGCGACAATGCGATTGTCCTTGGTCGCGACCATCACCGAGCAGCCGGTGCCGCAGAAGCGGCAGGCGGCCTTGTCCCACTTCATTTCGCTGTTGGTGCGCTCGGTGACGAGATTGGCGGCGAGCGCCGGGGCCGGCAGCCCGGCGGCAGCAGCGGCGATGGCGGCCGCCTCCAATTTCAGCATCTGGCGGCGGTCGAGCTTGGGCGATGTCATGATGGCTCTCCCGGCCTTCAGGCGGTTTCGATGGCGTGAAAGACCAGCGCCGCGGAATAGACGTCTCGCAGCGACTGGATGGTGTTGAGCAGGGTGCCGAGGCTGCCGGCATCAGGCGCTTCGGTCACGACGACGAGTTTGCCGCGCGCGTCGCGGCCATGGATCTCGCAGCCGGCCAGCGCGGTGATCTCGGCTTCGACCTCAGCGAGCCGCTCGGGCCGCGCCTGCACCAGGATGCTGGCGATCTCGCATCCCGGCGGCGGGATGATGCGTTCATTGCTGAGCACCCGGCCGGTGATTAGGGCACGGCGGTTGAGTGTGGCCTTGTTGAATGAGGCTTTGTTCAGTGAGGCTTGGGCCATGATGCCTGCCTTTCGCTTCTTAGGGATCAATGCGGGGAGGGTGGCGGGCCGGGAGGGCCGGCGAACATCTGGTAGATCCAGACGCCGAGGCCGTAAGAGCCGACGGTCCCAACCGCGAGGACGGGCATCACGACCGCGGTCAGGAACAGGAAGGCGAAAATCTCCATGCGCTTACGGCGCACGCGATCTGTCGTGTCGTCAGGGGCCGACATATTCGGACTCTCTGATAGGGATATGGGAAGCGAGACGGCATCCGGGCCGTTACCTGCCGGCACCTTAGGAGGATGAGGTCCAGTTACCTTGATTTGGATCAACGGCTCAGGGCGAGGGCGTGTCGCACACAGCAAGCGTTAGCGTTGCGTTGATTCCGCGCCATGCCGAGCGATGTCCGTATGACGGAATTGCGAGTCGGTGGACAGCGCCACCTCGCGCATTAAGATGCGCTTAACAAGAACAATGCGGGAGAGCGACGCCATGAAGTTCGGCATCTTCTACGAGCTGCAACTGCCACGGCCTTGGGTGGCCGGCGACGAACTCAGGCTCTACCAGAACGCGCTCTCGCAGATGGAGCTTGCCGATAGGCTGGGCTACGACCACGCCTGGGTGGTCGAGCATCACTTCCTCGAAGAATATTCGCACTCGCCTTCCCCGGAATCGTTCCTCGCCGCTGCCAGCCAGCGCACGCAGAAGATCAGGCTCGGCCACGGCATCCTCCAGCTCACGACAAATCACCCGGCGCGCGTCGCCGAACGCGTCGCGGTGCTCGATCTGCTCAGTAACGGGCGCTGTGAATTCGGCATGGGCGAGAGCGCGTCTATCACCGAGCTCACCCCGTTCAGCCGCGACATGGAGTCCAAGAAGGAGGTGTTCGAGGAGGCCGTAGCCGCGATCTTCCCGATGTTCAAAGATGGCGGCAGCGAGCATCACGGCAAGTATTTCGACATCCCCTTGCGCAACGTCGTGCCGAAGCCGGTGCAGAAGCCGCATCCGCCGCTGTGGATGGCGTGCTCGCAACTGCCGACCATCGAGCGCGCCGGCCGCCACGGCTTTGGCGCGCTCGGCTTCCAGTTCGTCAGTGCCGGCGCCGCGCATGCGTGGGTGCACGCCTATTACAACGCGATGACCAAGCGGCTCACCAAGCTCGCCGACTACGAGATCAATCCGAACATGGCGCTGGTCTCGTTCTTCATGTGCGCCAAGACCGACGAAGAGGCGCGTGCCCGCGCCGACGGCGCCACCTTCTTCCAGTTCGCGCTGCGCTTCTACGGCGCCTCGCAGAACCGCCAGCGGCCTGCGCCCGGCACCGTCAACATGTGGGACGAGTACAACAAGTGGAAGCGCGATAATCCGCAAGCGCAGGAGGCGGCCTTGCGCGGCGGCCTGATCGGCTCGCCCGAGACCATCCGCAGGAAGCTGAAGCGCTTCCAGTCTTCGCATATCGACCAAGTCATCCTGCTCAACCAGGCCGGCAAGAACAGCCACGAGCACATCTGCGAATCGCTCGAGCTGTTCGGCCGCGAGGTGATGCCGGAGTTCCAGAACGATCCGGCCCAGGCGGCGTGGAAACAGGGTGTGATGAGCGGCGAGATCAAGCTGGAAGAGATCGACACCCAGGCTTTTACGGATCGCTACGGCAAGCTCGCGATCAACGTCGCCCCGGTGAAGGCGGCCGCGGAATAGGCCGTTCGTTAAGTCATGTTGCTGACGCAATCTCTGTCTTAGTCGGTGACAACTTAAAACACTGCGTGGGAACCGCCCTGGTTCACACAACGGTTCCATAGCCAAGGGGTTGGCGCGAATCCGCAAAACATCGGCGCAAGTTTCGTGAACGCTTCCGCGTTCGCTTGCGCCTGTTTGCGGTGTCGGGAACCGGACGACGAAAAAATCACAGGAGTTATGATGCTGTTCCGCTCGAGCGCCGCAATTTGCGGCGCCCTGCTTGCGCTTGCCGTTTCTGTTACCGTTGCTCGAAGTGAAACGCGTGGGGGTCACTCAAATGCCGTCGTCGATGTCGATGCCGTCTCTGGGAATGCGGTCGTAGGCGCCGCATCCATGTACAATCCATTCAAACCCGGCAAGGAGGAGGGCGGTCCGCGCACAGCGTCTGGCGAGCGTTATGATCCCTCTGCCTGGACGGCTGCCATCAAGACAAGCTTGCGCCGGAAATTTGGTGGGGTCCAATTTGGTGTGAGGCCGAAATATGCTCTCGTCGAGGCCGCAGGCAAGAAGGTCATCGTCAAGATCAATGACGTCGGACCACTCAGGCCCGGCCGCATCATTGACTTCAACGAGCGCACGATGCGCCATTTCGATCCGAGCCTGGAGCGCGGAGTCATTAAGGACGTGAGGGTCAGCCCGCTTTCAGGGGACGATTGGACACTGGGCCCGGTGGGCTGAAAATCCCACGTGGAAGAGGCAGTGCACGTCCCGGACAGCGAGGCTCTGAAGAGGTGCGTCAATCTAGTCCCAGTATGGAATAGCTGGGCGTGTGATCATCAGCCAGAAGATAGCCAGCACCGCTGCGAACGCCGGAAATCCGAAGGCGAACCACCATCGGAAGAGACGGTCATACTCGGCGGGCAGCTTGGCGTCGGTCTCGACCGCACGGACGGCAAGATCGCGCATTTGCATCTGCAGCCACACGACAGGCAGCCAGAAGGCGCCGGTCACCACATAGAGTGCGATGGATGCCGCAATCCAGCCATCGCCAAGGGAATACCCGCTTGACCAGGCGAGCCATGTGCCAGTGATCGGCTGCAGGATCACGGCGCTCGCCGTGAACAGGAAGTCGGCCAGCACGACCGTCCGCGCGACCCCCGCGATCTCGCGCGGGTCACCGCGTAGATGCGCCACCAGCATGAAGAAGGCGATGCCGGCACCGGTGCCGAGCAGGACCGCAGCACCGATGATGTGCACCATCTTCACAAGGAAATAGAGCATCAGCGATCCTCTCGGATCGCCATGGCGACCAGATTGAGCATCAGCACCGGCCAGATCTTCAGCATTGGTCCGAGCGGATCGGCCCACAGCCGCGGCACCAGTGTCGTACCGATCACGACATAGGTGAGCGAGATGATCAGTGCTGCCCATAGCCCATAGCGGCTCAGAGGCCGGTAAAGAATTGCAAGGCCAATGACGATGTCGGCGAGTGCGCCGGCGATGACGGTGAGGGCCGCGAACTGTTCTTGCAGCCTGCCTTCCCGGAGCAACGACATTCCAATTTCCCAGCCCGGGCCGAGCGAGATGATGCCTGTGGCGATCCAGAACAGGCCGAAGACGCCGAATACCAGCGGCTTGAGCACATAGAGCCGTGCAAACCAGCGTTCCTGCACCGAGGCGGGTTCGCGTGTGAGCGCGACTTCGAGATCGCGCGGCCTCATGCCGGTGACCTGACGCCAGGGCTCGGGATCACCGGTCGCGCCGCGCCGCATCTCGCCCTGTGCCGTCGCGTTGACCGGCGTTGCCCAGCCCAGCATCTGCGCAACGTCACCGGCGCGATAGGCTGCCGAAGCCGCCCAGGACGGCAGGTGCAGGCGGTAAGCCGGCCTCCAGCGCAGCCAAGAGCGAAACAGCGCGACCGCGTCGCTGAAGGCCATCCGCCGCGGACCGGCCAGATCAAGCGCGAGGCGGGAAGGCGCGCCGGGTTGCAGGAAGAACACAACCGTGTCGATGACGTCGTCGAGATGCACCGGTTGGATCGCCGCCGTGTCCGGCATGACCGGTAGAACCGGTAGTGATGCCAGCCCTCGCAACAGCGCGCTGCCACCATAGGCGGCCCGGCCCACCACGACGGAAGGCCGCAGCACGACCCAATCGAGGTCCCTCGCCATCAAGGCGGCTTCGCCGTCCCGTTTGGTGCGGGAAAAATCGGTCAGGGCATCGCGATTGCTGCCGATCGCCGAGAACAGGATCACACGGCGGACGCCCGCGCTTTCGCAGGCCGCATAAAGCGCCGCACTGCCGGCGACATGAACGCCTTGCATGTTCTGTCCCTGCAGGGCACCCGCCGCGTTGATGACGGCATCGACGCCTGCAAGAAGGCTCTTCCATGTCGAAGCATTGGTGGTCCGAGCAATATCGAGGGCGATGTGGCGCGCTTCGGGTGCCGCCGCATGACGCGACACCAATACGCATTCATGCCCTTCGGCGGACAGCCTGGCGTGGATTGCCGATCCGATAAGCCCCGTACCCCCAACGAGAAGGATGCGCATTACCGGGTCCTTCGGTTGGCGGCCCAGATACCGCAAACCGCTTCAAACTCTGATGATGCTGACGAATAAAGCGGGGCTGATGCGATCGTTCCTCGCGGCGGAACGGGTGAGTTCGCTGCAACCAGCGCCTAGATTACCGGCCGTTACCACTTACACCTCTGGACCCTGGCTGTGTGAAAACGCTGGGCTGCTGTTATGATTCTCCTGTGATTCTTTGGGGGAATCGATGAGGCGCTTCGTTGAAGAGGCGGATCGTGGGCAGCGGACGCTGTTGCCTGAATGCCTCGATGATTTCATTGACGAGAACAACCCTGTTCGCGCGATCGACGAGTTTGTCGATGCGCTTGATCTGGCCGAGATGTGCTTCGGCGGAGTTGCGCCGGCGGCGACTGGCCGGCCGTCGTATCACCCCTCGGTTCTCCTGAAGCTTTACATCTACGGCTATCTGAACCGGGTACAGTCAAGCCGGCGGCTGGAACGAGAGGCTGGACGGAACATCGAGGTGATGTGGCTGCTGGGTCGGCTTGCTCCTGATCACAAGACGATCGCGGACTTCCGCAAGGACAACAGCGTCGGGCTGCGTAAGGTCTGTGTGCGTTTTGTCGAGCTCTGCCGCGGGATGGGTCTTCTCACGACGGCGAGCGTCGCCATCGATGGGAGCAAGTTCAAGGCCGTGAACAACCGGGACAGGAACTTCACGCGCGCGAAGGTGGAGCGGCGGCGTGCTCAGTTGGAGGAGAGCGTCGCGCGCTATTTGAGCCAACTTGACACGGCCGACCGACAGCAGCCGAGCGAGGCGCTGGCGGCGAAGGTGACGAGGCTTACCGAGAAGCTGACGAAGCTGAAGGGGGAGATGGGCAAGCTTGCTGCCTATGAGAAGCAGATGCTTGCTTCGCCGGATCAGCAAATCTCCCTGACCGATCCGGATAGCCGTTCGATGGCAACCAGTGGCCGCGGATCCGGCGTTGTCGGCTACAATGTCCAAGTCGCCGTCGATACCGACAATCACCTGATCATCGCGCATGAGGTGACGAACAGCGGCTCAGATCGGGCACAACTTGCCAATATGGCCAGGCAGGCGAAGGCTGTTCTGAAGGCTGAGACGCTCGAGGCCGTTGCCGATCGCGGCTACTTCAGCAGCCCGGAGATCCTCGCCTGCCACGAGGCCGGCATCACGGTAACTCTGCCTAAGCCGATGACTTCGGGCGCCAAGTCGGACGGACGCTTCGGTAAGCAGGACTTTGTCTATTTGCCGGAGGAAGACGCCTATCGTTGTCCGGCCGGGGAGCGATTGCCGTATCGCTATACAAACGAAGAAGCCGACAAGATGCTGCGGCGATACTGGACCAGCGCCTGTAAGAATTGCTCGATCAAACCCCAGTGTACGCCCGGGTCAGAGCGACGGATCACGCGATGGGAGCACGAGGATCTGCTCGACGCCGTGCAGCAGCGGCTCGATGCGAACCCGCTCGCTATGCGCCTTCGTCGCGAGACTGTCGAGCACCCGTTCGGCACGATGAAGGCACGCATGGGAGCAACGCACTTCCTGACCAAAACCCTCCCAAAGGTAGCCGCCGAGATGGCCCTCTCGGTTCTGGCCTACAATCTGACCCGAGCAATGAATATCCTCGGGATCAGGCCGCTGATCGCCGCGATCGCGGCCTGAGACCGGACCAGTTTTGGCAAGACTGATGGTCCTGTAAGGCCGTTTTTACACGGCCAAGACCCATCGCGGACACTATATCGGCCTTGGTCCATGGCAGTTTTTGACCCCGTTGCAGCCTTTCGACCTATCGCAGTTGCTGGTAAAATCGGCACAAAGCGCTAGGGAGAGAGCGATGCGGTCTCACGCGGTACCTGCACATTCAGTGGGTGGCGATGTCACGTCGACGGTGCTCGCCATCGGCCGCTCCGATTTTCCAAATGTGCTGATCGACACTCTGCGGCGGCAGGCCGATGTCGGCCATTGCATGGTGTTCGCGTTGAGCCGCGCCGGCGCTGCGCGCTGCCTGCTCGATGCCGGCAACATCCCCATCGGCGGTGATCTCGGTGCCGCCTATGCCGGACATTTCCACGAATCCGATCCCAACCGGGATACGCTGTTCGAACGCGAGAGCGGCGCGCCGATCATGCTGCCCGCGTTCGCGCCGCGCATGTATGGGGCGCGCTACCGGAAAATCTTCTTCCAGGATTCCGGCATCGTCGACAAATGCGCGACCGCGATCTGGGTCGATGACACCTGCTTCTACGTGAATTTCTACCGCATCACCGCGCAAGGCCGATTCAGCGCCACGCAGCGCGAGCGGCTTTGGGCGATTGCACCGGCGATCGGCGCGAGCGTCGCGCGTCATTTTCAGCAGACCGCAACGCCCGATCAGTCTTTAGCTGCCTTGTTCGCGACGCGCGCGCCGCTTGCCGGGCTCACCCCGCGCGAGCAGGAGGTCTGCCGGCACATCCTCGCAGGCTACAGCTCCGAGGCGATCTCGAAAGGGCTCGGCATCAGCCTGCATTCGATCCTGACCTATCGCAAGCGCGCCTATGAGCGGCTCGGCATCTCCTCGCAGAATGAATTGTTCGCGATCGTGCTGCGCCTGCTTGCGGGTCCCCGCAGCCTGAACTGACGGGTACTCCAAGTCCGCGATATCTGCTTCCGAGAGCAAAGCGGATACGCAGCCCGCCCGTCATGATCGTCGCCTTTTGACCTGAAGCCGCCGTCGATAAAGGGACGTAGCGTGTCCGCTCCGCCGGACCTCGACTCGTTTCGCGATGAGAAGCGCGTCGTCCACGTCGGGACCTGAGTATCAAGCGGTACTCCCGATTTTGATGCTGCCGAACAAGGATTCGGCGTTAACCATCGCTGACGGTTTCAGTCTGAGCGACATCGCTTCGAAGTTTCTTAAATTTTGCTGGGTACCTCTTCCAGGCACAGTGACCTGGGGAAAGATATGGGTAAGCGGGCGAAACGTGGAAAGGCAGAGACGCTCGCGATACCAATGGTCGCGAGAGTCGCGATTGGCGCCGTGGCCATCGCCGTAGTGGGGTACAGTTTGCTGTCTCGCCCGACGAGCGTGCAACCGATCCGAAAACCGGCCGCGCAACAAGCCCAGGCGTCGTCAACTCCGGTTTACGTGGCAACTCCAGTTCGCGCAGCGGCGGCAGCGCCGGCTCCTGCTCCGGCTCCGATTCCGGCTCCGGCGCCTCTGGTCGAACCACCAAAAGCCGCTGACGGTCCCGGAGCATTTGTCCGGCAGGTGGTTGACTACGCCAGCCATCAGACGCCGGGCACCGTGATCATCGATACCGGAAACACTTTCCTTTATTTCGTTCTGAACGACAGGCAGGCGATGCGCTACGGCATCGGTGTCGGCCGCGAAGGTTTCACATGGTCCGGTGAACAGACTGTGGCCCGCAAAGCAGAATGGCCGGATTGGCATCCGCCTGCGGAGATGGTCTCGCGTCAGCCTTATCTGCCGAGGTTCATGGCAGGCGGTCCCGGCAACCCGCTCGGCGCGCGGGCGATGTATCTCGGCGAGACCGAATATAGAATTCACGGCACCAACAAGCCCGATACGATCGGGAAGCGGGTTTCGTCCGGCTGTATCCGGCTGACCAATGAGGACGTCGTGGACCTTTATGAGCGGGTGAAGGTCGGGGCGAAAGTGATCGTGCTTCCGGCAATCGCTGCCCGTCGACCATCCCAGGGAGCGCCGCTAGACGCCGCTTCCCGATCGCCGGACCCGGCATCGCCGCCGAACCGGCCCTCGGCAACTAACGCGCAGATGCCGTCATCTGGACCGAAGATCGCCGAGGCCCAGTAACTCAGTCCGTCCCTATCGCTAGGGACAGACGCCGGTTGCGGAGTTCGCTAGTCTGGCCTGGAACAAACGAGAATCCAGGGGAGACCGCCTTGAGCACCGCGCCGCGCATCGACATCGACCCTGATACATTCTGGGCCGATCCCTATCCGATGCTCGCGGAAATGCGCAAGAAGGCGCCGATCGCCTTCGTGCCGCAGCTCGGCTCGACGCTGCTGACGAGCCGCGACGACATCTCGATCTCCGAGAAGCAGATCGACGTGTTCTCCTCGCACCAGCCGGCGGGCCTGATGAACCGGCTGATGGGCCACAACATGATGCGCAAGGACGGCGAGGCGCATCAGGTCGAGCGCCGCGCGATGTTTCCGACGGTGTCGCCGAAGACGGTGAAGGCGCACTGGACGGCGCAGTTCCAGGCCCATGCCGACCGCATCATCGACGCGATCGAACCCGGGCGCATCGATTTCATGCGCGACTTCGCCTTGCCGTTCTCCGGCGAATGTCTGAAGTCGATCACCGGCCTCACCAATATCGGTTTCCAGGACATGGATGCGTGGTCGCAGGGCATGATCGAGGGCATCGCCAACTATGCCGGCGATCCCGCGGTCGAGGCGCGCTGCCATGCCGCGACGTCAGGCATCGACGCCGCGATCGACGACATCCTGCCGGTCATGCGCAAAAATCCCGACCAGAGCATCCTCGGCGTGCTCCTCGCCTCCGGCATGCCCATGGAGAGCGTGCGCGCCAACGTCAAGCTCGCGATCTCAGGCGGCCAGAACGAGCCGCGCAAGGCCATCGCCGGCACGGTCTGGGCGCTGCTCACCCATCCCGACCAGCTCGATCTCGTGCGCAGGGGCGAGGTGTCCTGGCTCCAGGCCTTCGAGGAATACGCCCGCTGGATCTCGCCGATCGGCATGTCGCCGCGCCGCATCGCAAGACCTTGGAGCATCCGCGACGTCTCATTCGAGCTCGATGAGCGCGTGTTCCTGATGTTCGGCTCGGCCAATCGCGACGAGAAGCATTTTGAGCGTGCCGACCAGTTTGACGTGAGACGAGACACGTCGAAGAGCGTCGCCTTTGGCGCCGGCCCGCATTTCTGCGCCGGCGCCTGGGCTTCCCGCGCCATGATCGCCGACGTCGCGCTGCCGACCGTGTTCGCGCGCGTCAAGCAGCTCGAGATCGCTGACGACGAGCCGGTGCGGATCGGCGGCTGGGCGTTCAGGGGGCTGCTCAATCTGCCGATGAGGTGGAATTAGCCTGCAATGTATCTGCGCTTCGCGCCAACGGGACGCAAGTGGTTGCCTCAACTGCGGTGTCATCGCCCGGCTTGACCGGGCGATCCAGTACGCCGCGGCGGTTGTGTGAAGCATTGACGCCTCTGGGAGACTGGATTCCCCGCTTTCGCGGGGAATGACGGTGGAGGTGGTGCATGGAGCTTCGCGCCACACGGCTCCTAGTCCGCGACGATGACATAATGCCACTGTTTTGCCCGACGCGTCAAACGAATTTCGTAAAATAAGAAATCCGTGTTGAAGCAAGACGTTGGCTACTGTGCATGGGGTTGTTTTCGCACTTTCTTACCGGGGCGTGCGATTGTCACATTCGCGTGCAGAAAAAATTCGAGCTGCATTCGCTTGCCCGATTGAAAGATTGATCATGCGCGCGGCCTCGCGCGCAGTGCTCGTATCGCTATTTCTCCGCACGTCTCGACACCTCCGATAAGCCGCACCATCATTCGATACACGCGAATGAATGACGGCCGCGTGCGGCCGGGAGTGTTGAATGCAGCGTCGGGACTTTCTGAAGCTTTCCGTTGGAACTGCGGCCGCAGCGTTCGCGTCCCGCGCCAACGCGCAAGGCGCGGTGAAGGAAATTCGTATCGGCTACCAGAAGACCGGCGTGCTGGTGATCGCGCGCCAGCAGGCCGCGCTGGAAAAACATTTCACGCCGCAAGGTATCGACGTGAAATGGATCGAGTTCTCTTCGGGCCCGCCGATGATGGAAGCCATGAATGTCGGCAGCGTCGATTTCGGCGCGGTCGGCGATTCCCCGCCGGTGTTCGCCCAGGCCGCGGGCGCCGCGATCGTCTATGCTGCGGGCCAGCCCATCACCAACGGCCAGGGCATCCTGGTGCCGAAGGATTCGCCGATCCGCTCCATCGCTGATCTCAAGGGCAAGCGCGTCGGCTTCACCAAGGGCTCCAGCGCGCACAACATCGTGTTGCAGACCCTGGAGAAGGCGGGCCTCACCTATGCCGACATCACGCCGGTCTATCTCACGCCGCCGGATGCCGGGCCTGCCTTTGCCAATGGCAGCATCGAGGCCTGGGCGATCTGGGATCCTTACTTTGCGATCGGCGAGACCAAGCAGGGCGGCCGCATCCTGATCAATTCGCGCGACGTCACCAGGACCAACTCCTTCTACATCGCCAATCGCGAATTCGCGAAGAACCACGGGGCGGTCCTGCAACAGATCGTCGATGTGACGACCGCGGCGGGTAAATGGGCCGAACAGCACCGCGACGAGGTCGCCAAATCGCTCGCCGCGATCACCGGCGTCCCGCTGGACATTCAGACCGTCGCGGCCAATCGCGCGAACTTCGTGGTCGGGCCCGTCACCGATGACATCGTTGCGACCCAGCAGGGCGTTGCCGACCGCTTCTACAAGCTCGGCCTGATCCCGAAGCCGATCGTCATCCGCGACATCGTCTGGCGCAACCCGGCAGCCTGATCGTGCCGACCAGCCTTCCCATCCAAAAGGGTTTGAACATGAGGCGTATCATTCAGCGTCTGATCGCGGCCATCGTGCTGTCGATCGGCATCGTCGCCGCCGCGGTCGGCACGTCCTACGGACAGGATAAAGTGGTCCGCATCGGCTACCAGAAATACGGCAAGCTGGTGCTGCTCAAGAGCAAGGGCACGCTGGAGCCGAAGCTCGCCGCCGACGGCTACAAGGTGGTGTGGACCGAATTCCCGTCGGGTCCGCCGCTGCTCGAAGCGCTCAATGTCGGCGCGATCGATTTCGGCAACACCGGCGAAGCCCCGCCGATCTTTGCGCAAGCCGCCGGCGCGCCGATCCAGTATGTCGCCTATGAGCCGCCGGCGCCGAAGGGCGAGGCGATCCTGGTGCCGAAGGGCAGCGCGCTGAAATCGGTCGCCGAGCTCAAAGGCAAGAAGGTCGCGCTCAACAAGGGCTCCAACGTCCACTACCTCCTGGTCAAGGCGCTGGAGAAGGCGGGCGTGAAGTATTCCGAGATCGAGCCGGTGTTCCTGGCGCCGGCCGACGCGCGCGCCGCCTTCGAGCGCGGCGCGGTCGATGCCTGGGTGATCTGGGATCCGTTCCAGGCCGCGGCGGAAGCGGCCACCGGTGCGCGCACGCTCGCCGACGGCACCGGCATCGTCGCCAATTACCAGTTCTATTTCTCCTCCAAGAAATTTCTCGAAGCCAATCCGAAGATCGTCGACGCCGTGCTCGCCGAGCTCAGCACTGTCGACGATTGGGCCAAGGGCGACATCCATGCGGTGGCCGAGCAGCTGGCGCCGTCGATCGGCCTGTCGGTCCCCGTGGTCGAGGTCGCGCTGAAGCGGCAGTCCTACGGCATCAAGCCGATCACCGATGCCGTCATCGCCGACCAGCAGCAGGTCGCCGACGCGTTCTTCGCGTTAGGTCTGATCCCGAAGGCAATCAAGATTTCCGACGTGGCGCGCAAACCAGGAACATGAGCAGCACGATGAGCAAGCAAGCGAACGCCAACATCCTCTGGTTCCTGCCGACCCACGGCGACGGCCGTTATCTCGGCACCGGCGTCGGCGGCCGCGAGGTCAACTTCAACTATCTGCGCCAGATCGCACAGGCCGCCGATCAGCTCGGCTATTTCGGCGTGCTGCTGCCGACCGGGCGATCTTGCGAGGATTCCTGGATCGTCGCCTCCAGCGTCGCGCCATTCACCGAGCGGCTGCGCTATCTCGTCGCCGTCCGGCCCGGCCTGCAATCGCCGAGCGTGGCGGCGCGCATGACGGCGACGCTCGATCGCATCTCGAACGGCCGGCTTCTCGTCAATGTCGTCACCGGCGGTGATCCCGTCGAGAACAAGGGCGACGGCATCTTCCTCGGCCATGACGAGCGCTACGAGGTCACCCGCGAGTTCCTCAGCGTCTATAGCGACCTGCTCGCCGGAAAGACGGTCAATGTCGAGGGCAAGCACATCCATATCGAGGGCGGCAAGTTGTTGTTTCCTCCCGTGCAGTCGCCGCGTCCGCCGCTCTATTTCGGCGGCTCGTCCGATGCCGGCATCGACGTCGCCGTCGATACCGTCGACAAATATCTCACCTGGGGAGAGCCGCCGGCGCTGGTGGCCGAGAAGATCGCGAAGGTGAGGGATGTCGCCGCAGCGCGCGGGCGAAAACTCTCCTTCGGCATCCGCCTTCACGTGATCGTCCGCGAAACCAATGAAGCGGCCTGGCGCGCCGCGAACGAGCTGATCAAGCATGTCAGCGACGACACCATCGCGCTGGCGCAGAAGAACTTTGCCCGCATGGACTCCGTCGGCCAGCAGCGCATGGCGCAGCTTCATGGCGGCAAACGCGACCAGCTCGAGATCGCGCCGAACCTGTGGGCCGGTGTCGGCCTCGTGCGCGGCGGCGCCGGCACCGCGCTGGTCGGCGACGCCCAGACCGTCGCGGCGCGCATCAGGGAGTATCAGGATCTCGGCATCGATACCTTCATCATGTCGGGCTACCCGCATCTGGAAGAAGCCTATCGCTTCGCCGAGCTGGTATTCCCGCTGCTCTCGCTGGAGCAACCCTCAAACGTGACGAAGCTGCACTTCAACGGCGGTCCTTTCGGCGAAACGGTCGGCGGCGATTTCCGTCCGCAGCACCGGGTGCCGCAGTCATGAGCCTGATCGACAGCGTTTCGCTCCCGCGCAGCATTCGTTTGCCGCGGGTCGACGGCCTGATCCAGTGGATCGTGCCGCTTGCCATCATTGCGATCTGGCAGGTCGCGAGCGTCACCGGCTTCGTGCCGACGCGGGTGCTGCCTGCGCCGAGCGACGTCGTGCTCGCAGGTTGGAAGCTGCTGCTCTCCGGCGAGCTCGTTCGCAACATCTGGGTCTCGTTCTGGCGCGCCTCGATCGGCTTTCTGATCGGCGGCAGCATCGGTTTCGCGTTCGGGCTCGCCAACGGCCTGTCGCAGCTCTCGGCAAAGCTGACCGACACCACGCTCCAGATGGTGCGCAACGTGCCGCATCTGGCGCTGATCCCGCTGGTCATCCTCTGGTTCGGCATCGACGAGAGCGCAAAGCTGTTCCTGGTGGCGCTGGGCGTATTCTTCCCGATCTACCTCAACACGCTGCACGGCATCCGCACGGTCGATCCGCAGTTGATCGAGATGGGCCGCATCTACGGCATGACCGATGGCGAATTGTTTCGCCGGGTGATCTTCCCGGGCGCGCTGCCCTCGATCTTCGTCGGCATCCGCTTCGCGCTCGGCATCATGTGGCTGACGCTGATCGTCGCCGAGACCATCGCGGCCTCCTCGGGCCTCGGCTACATGGCGATGCAGGCGCGCGAGTTCATGCTGATCGACGTCGTCGTGCTCTCGATCCTGATCTACGCCCTGCTCGGCAAGCTCGCCGACAGCGCCTCCCGCGTGCTGGAGCGCCTGACGCTCGCCTGGCACCCCGCCTTCCAGAAACGTTGAGCAGAAATACTGGGAATCCCATGCAGACAGCGCTTCGTACCTCCCTTCCGGAAACCGAGCTCGCCAGCCGCGCCAATTTCGCGCCGCACGCCCGTGTGGTGCGCGAGGAGCGCCCGACGACGACCGCCGGCCTGCCGCTCAGCATCCGTGGCTTGCGCAAATCCTTCGGCGACAACGAGGTGCTGCGCGGCATCGATCTGCACATCCCCGCCGGCCAGTTCGTCGCCATCGTCGGCAAGAGCGGTTGTGGCAAGAGCACACTGCTGCGGCTCATCGCCGGCCTGGAGAAGATCGACGCCGGCAGCATCAGCTTCGGCCAGGATATCCAGCCCGAGGACATCCGCGTCATGTTCCAGGAGCCGCGGCTGCTGCCCTGGGCGCGCGTGCTCGCCAATGTCGAGGTCGGCCTTGGCCGCGACCGCGCCTCGGGCGATGCGCATGCGCGCGCCGAGAAGGCGCTGACCGAAGTTGGCCTTGCCGACAAGCGCGATCAGTGGCCCTCGGTGCTGTCGGGTGGCCAGAAGCAGCGCGTCGCGCTTGGCCGCGCGCTGGTCTCCCGCCCGCGCGTGCTCGCCTTCGACGAGCCGCTCGGCGCGCTGGACGCTTTGACCCGAATCTCGATGCAGCGTCTCTTGGAGCGCGTTTGGCGCGACCAGGGCTTTACCGCGATCCTGGTGACCCATGACGTCGCCGAAGCGGTCGCCTTGGCCGACCGGGTGCTGGTGATCGAGGAGGGCCGGATCGCCCATGACGTCACGGTTAACGCGGCCCGGCCTCGCCAGCGCGGTTCGGCCGAGCTTGCGGGGCTCGAAGGCTCGATCCTGAGTCACCTGTTATCGGCGGACGATCGTACCTAAATACAGGGAACCCCCATTTCGGGGAGCAACGCCATGAATGTAGTGCCCCGCGATCTCATGACCGAAATCCCTGTCTCGTCCGCCGATTTCCGCGGCGCTATGCGCCACCTCACCGGCGGCGTCAGCGTCATCACCGCCGGGCGGGGCAGGGACATCACCGGCATGACGGTGACCTCGGTGACCTCGCTATCAGTCGAACCGCCGACACTGCTGGTCAGCATCAACAGGGACGCCTCGTCCTTTCCGTTGATCCGCCGCCACAGTGCCTTCGGCGTGAACATCCTCAATGCCGACCAGCTCGATGTCGCCGAACGTTTTGCCGGCAAGGGCGGACTGAAGGGCGCCGACCGCTTTGCAGGCGCCCAATGGGTGACATCAGTTTCGGGTGTTCCGCTGCTGGTGGGCGCGCTCTCGGCGTTCGACTGCGAGGTCGAGGAGATCATCGAGCGTCACTCGCACGGCATCGTCATCGGCCGTGTCAGGGATATCAGGAGCTCGACCCGCACCGCCGCGCTGGCCTATTGGCATGGGCAATATGTGGCAGTCGACCGGGACGAAGATGCGGCCAGGCTCGCCGACGTCAGCGTTCCCGCGCGCGCCCGGCGCGGCATTTGATCGCCGCTGGCCGGCGGCCCACAGGCTGGCCTTTTTCCCGTCATCGCTCTAGAAGCGCCCTCAGCCTTCCCGCCGGGACGGCAATGGAGCGGATCGATGAAGCGCGTCGCGACCTGGGCCTTCTACGCTATCGGCGCGCTCGCGATCGCCTATCTCGCGCTCTATGCCTATGCGATGTTCAGCGGCCAGCCGATCGTGCCGGGCGATCCCATCCACATCTTCCGCAAGCCCGACGCGCCGAGTTATTCGTAGGACCTCTTAGGTCTCGTAGGGTGGGCAAAGCGAAGCGTGCCCACCACTTCTATCCAGCGAAGACAAATGGTGGGCACGGCGCAAGTGCGCCTTTGTCCACCCTACGGCACCTGCTACGACACCTGCGTTCACCCCCCTAAAATCGCCAACGCCAGCGCCTGTGCGCGCGGCACGATGCTGTCGAGCTCGAGATATTCCTCCGGCGTGTGCGCGAGCCCGCCGACCGGCCCGAGGCCGCAGATGGTCGGCGTGCCCACGGCGGCGGTGAAACCGGAATCAGCGCAGCCGCCGGAGAACTCGCCCTGGAGCGTGGTAAGGCCGACTTGCTTTGCGGCGGCCTGATAGCCTTCAAACAGCGCCTTCGACTCCGCGCTCTGCACCACCGGCACGAACTCGCCCTTGATCGTCAGCGTCGCGCTGGTACCCGGCACGTAGGACGTCGCGACGATCTGCTCGATCGCGGCCATCACCGTCGCGCGGTCTGCGGGATCGACATAGCGCAGGTCGATCTGGCCTTCCGCGTAAGGCGCCGTGGTGTTGACGGATTGCCCGCCCGAGACCAGGCCGACATTGAGCGTGATGCCCTTGTCGAGATTGGTCAGCGCGTGGATCTGCACGATCTTGTGCGCGAGCTCGCCGATCGCGCTGACGCCGGCGGCGAAATTGGCGCCGGAATGCGCGGCTTTGCCGGTGATGGCGACATGCATGAAGATGCCGCCCTTGCGCCCCGTGACGACGTTCCCGGTGGGGCGGCCCGGCTCGGAATTGAACACGGCGCGCGCGGCGCGTCCTTCGCGCTCGATCACCGGCCGCGAGGAGGGTGAGCCGATCTCCTCGTCCGAGGTGATCAGCAGCTTGATCGGATGTGGATTGCCGCCGAATTTGTGGAAGGCGGTCGCCACGAACACGTTCATGACGAGCCCGGACTTCATGTCGGCAACGCCGGGTCCATAGGCGCGGCCATCTCGAATCGTGAATGGACGCCGTCCGGCCTCGCCCTTGCCGAACACAGTGTCGCGATGTCCCATCAACAACACCGGCTTCTCGTTGCTACCGGGCTTGGCCACCTCGGCATGAATCGCATCGCCGAAGCGGTCGTTTTCCTCGCGCCGGTACGGAATGCCATGCTCGGCAAAATGCCGCTCGAACCGCGCACCGACCGCATCGACGCCTTCCTTGTCGTAGGATCCGGAATCGATGTTCACGACCTCGCGGAGCAGATCGATCATCGCCTGCCGCTGCGCCGCCAGCCAATCCGTGATTTGAGCTTCAGACATGTTTATCCCCGTGTGGTTCTCACGGGGGTTATAGAGCCTCGCGCTGGCGCGACCTAGTCGCCGGATGCGGTGCGGCCATGTTGCTGCTGTGGACTGGGACGCGTAGTGCCTCCTCAGTGTCGTCCTGGCGAAAGCCAGGACCCATACCGCGGAATCTCTCGAGTATGGGCGGTAGGTGTACCGGACGACTAATCCTCGCCAAACCTCTCCCTGGGGTAATGGGTCCTGGCTTTCACCAGGACGACACTGCGAGTGCGGCGCGCAGAGTGCCTTGAAAACAAAATGCCTAGGCCAAGCCCGGGCATCTGCATTCTCGATCAGCGTGGTCGCCTCACGCCCCGATCGGCACGCGCGGATATTCACCCGGCGTGCCCGCTGGCGGGATCGGGATGCCGCCGTCGGCGTATTCGTTGAGCTTGTTGCGCAGCGTGCGGATCGAAATCCCCAAGATGTTGGCGGCATGGGTGCGGTTGCCGAGACAGTGCTTCAGCGTCTCCAGGATCAGGTCGCGCTCGACATCGGCGACCGTGCGCCCCACAAGCGCGCGCGTCACCTGCTCGGCGGCCATGGTGGCATGCGCCACCGCCGGTGCGGTCTTGGCGAGGTCGAGGCGGTCGCCGTCGGGCGTGATGATCGCGTCGGGGCCGATCTCGTCGCCCTGCGCCATCAGCACGGCGCGATGCATGGTGTTTTCGAGCTCGCGAACGTTGCCCTGCCAGCGGTTGCTGGAGAGCACGCGGCGCGCCTCCGCCGAGATCGGGCGCAGCGGCACGCCGTTGGCCTCGGCATATTTCTTCACGAAGTGCTGGGCGAGCTCGAGGATGTCGGCGGGGCGCTCGCGCAGCGGCGGGATCTTCAAATTCACGACGTTGAGGCGGAACAGCAGATCCTCGCGAAACGTGCCTTCGCGCACGGCTTCAGCGAGGTTGCGGTTCGAGGTCGCGATGATGCGGATGTCGACGGCGACAGGCTTGGTGCCGCCGACGCGGTCGATCACGCGTTCCTGGATGGCGCGCAAGAGCTTGGATTGCAGGCGGACGTCCATCTCCGAGATTTCGTCGAGCAGGAGCGTGCCGCCGCTCGCCTCTTCGAACTTGCCGATGCGGCGGGCGATCGCACCGGTGAAGGCGCCCTTCTCGTGGCCGAACAGTTCGGATTCCAGCAGATGCTCGGGGATCGCGGCGCAGTTGATCGAGATGAACGGACGCTTGGCGCGTGCCGAGCGGGTGTGGACGTAGCGGGCCAGCACTTCCTTGCCGGTGCCGGACTCGCCGGTGATCATCACCGAGGCGTCGGAGCCCGCGATCTGCTGGGCGAGCTTGATCACCCTGGCCATCGCCTCGTCGCGATAGACCAGCTCGCGGGAATCGTTGGCAACGGCAGCCAGCACCGCGGCGATCAGCTCCGGATCCGGCGGCAGCGGGATGTATTCCTTGGCGCCGGCATGGATCGCGGCGACCGCGGCGCGGGCATCGTTGGTGATGCCGCAGGCGACGATCGGGGCGTGAATATGCTCGGCCTCCAGCCGCATCACGAGGTCGCGGATGTCGAGCGCGACGTCGAC
The DNA here is from genome assembly GCF_004114935.1 of Bradyrhizobium zhanjiangense. NCBI lineage: Bacteria > Pseudomonadati > Pseudomonadota > Alphaproteobacteria > Hyphomicrobiales > Nitrobacteraceae > Bradyrhizobium > Bradyrhizobium zhanjiangense. The sequence continues at coordinate 8,549,282 of NZ_CP022221.1, read as the reverse complement.
CAGCAGGAGGTCGGCACCCTTGCCGCCGCGCAAGACGCGCATCGCCTGCTCGTGATCCTCGGCATGGGTCACGGTGGCGCCGTTCTCCATCGCGATCTTGGTGGCGGTGGTGAGCTGGCCCTTCAATGTGCCAACGATGAGAAGCCGCATGTCAGTCTCCTGTCCGTCTGGTCGCGCTGCCGCGCGTCATTCCCGTGTATTCGCTAACCGCGTTCGGTCTTGATGATTTCGGTCATGGTCACGCCGAGCTTGTCCTCGACCAGCACCACCTCGCCGCGGGCGACGAGACGGTTGTTGACGTAGATGTCGATGGCCTCGCCGACGCGGCGGTCGAGCTCGAGCACGGTGCCGGGCCCGAGCTTCAACAGCTCGCCGACATCCATCTTGGAGCGGCCGAGCACGGCCGAGACCTGCACCGGCACGTCGAACACGGCTTCGAGGTCGGCGGCGACGCGCGCCGCATATTCGTCCTCGTTGTAGCCGACGTCGGTGCCGGCGGGCGGCATCGGGCCGTTGAGATCGGGCAGCGGGACCTGTCCGTCGGTGTCGCTCATGGCTTAATTCCCCCTGCGGGACGCGATATAGCGTCCAACCATGTCGTCGATCTTGGCTGCGATGGCGCCGCGCTCCAGCACGACGCCGCCATCGGCCCATTCGATCCGGCAGTCGCCGGTGGCAATCTCCGGCTCGGCCAGGATCACCAGCCGGCCTTCGAAGCCGCTCTGCTTGGCGAGCCGCTCGAACTTGTCGCGCGCAGCGTCGTAGAGCGCGTCGTTGATGCGGACGACGAGATGCGGCGTCGCCACCAGATGCGAGAAGCAGTCCTTGACCAGTGCGACGATCTCGCCGAGCGGCTCGGCGGCGACCAGATCGGCGCACAGCTTGCGCGCCACCGCGACCGCGACGTCGACCGCCTCGGTCTCCATCTTGGACTCGATGTTGCCGATGCCAGAGGCGATGCCCCGGATCGCGATGTTGATCTCCTCCATGGCGAGCGCAACGCGGCGGTCGCTCTCGGCCTTGGCCTCGCGCTGCCCGGCGGCAAAGCCGTCCTGATAGGCGCGTGCCTCGGCTTCCGCGACCTTCTGGGCGATCTCGGCCGCCGTCGCGGCCTTCTCGCGCGTCGAGCGCTCGGGCGCGGCGAAGTCGGTATCGAACAGGAATTTTGCCGGAGCGCCCATCAGTACACCAGCTCGTCGTCGGCGCGATTCTTGGTCAGCATGATCTCGCCCTTGGCGGCGAGGTCCTTGGCGAGGTTGACGAGCAGCGCCTGGGCCTCGTCGACGTCGCGCAGGCGCACCGGGCCCATCGCCGCCATGTCGTCCTGGAGCATCTTGGCCGCGCGCGAGGACATGTTGCCGAAGAAGAAGCTGCGGACGTCCTCGTTGGCGCTCTTGAGCGCGACACCGAGCTTGTCCTTGTCGACGTTGCGCATCAGGGTCTGGGCCGAGCCGGAGTCCAGCTTGACGAGGTCGTCGAAGGTGAACATCAGGGCCTTGATGCGCTCGGCCGATTCCCGGTTCTCCTCTTCCAGCGAGGTGATGAAGCGGGTCTCGGTCTGGCGATCGAAATTGTTGAAGATTTCCGCCATCACCTCGTGGGCGTCGCGACGGCGGGTCTGCGACAGGTTGGACATGAACTCGGTGCGCAGCGTCTTCTCCACGCTCTCGATCACCTCCTTCTGCACGGCTTCCATCTTCAGCATGCGGTTGACGACGTCGAGCGCGAGCTCCTCCGGGAAGATGCCGAGCACGCGGGCGGCGTGCTCCGGCTTCAGCTTCGACAGCACCACCGCGATGGTTTGCGGATATTCGTTCTTGAGATAGTTCGCGAGCACCTCTTCCTGCACGTTGGAGAGCTTCTCCCACATGTTGCGGCCGGCGGGGCCGCGGATCTCGTCCATAATGCCGTTGACGCGCTCCGGCGGAAGGTATTGCTGGAGCAGTCGCTCGGTGGCGTCGAAATTGCCCATCAGCGCGCCCGAGGCCGACATGCGCGAGACGAATTCGAGCAGCATGTCCTCGACGGTGTCGACCTCGACGGTACCGAGTGTCGACATCTCCAGCGAGAGCTGGCGCACCTCGTCGTCGTCGAGCAGCGACCAGATCTTGCCGCCATATTGCTCACCCAGCGCCAGCATCAGGATCGCGGCACGCTTCGGCCCGCCCAACGCGGCGGTCTTGGCGCCGCCCGCGCGGTTGCCGGCGCGCTGACCGAGCGTGGAGATCACGCTGGTGATGTCGTTGGAGTTGGCGTTCTGCAGATTGGCGGCCATGTCAGATCACTTCTTGATTCACTTGGCAAAGTTACTTGGCTTGGTTATTTCGCGGGTTCGGTCAGCCATTGGCGGATGATGGCGACGGTTTCGTTGGGGTTGCGCTCGGCGAGCTCGCCGACGCGATGAACGGACTGGGCGTGAACCTGGCCCTGAATGGTGGCGACGTCGATGGCGCTGGCGGCGCCGCCCGGCAGCAGCGGCTGGCCGGTGGCGGGTGCGGCCTCTTCCGAAGCGGAGGGGCCCGTCAGCACGCCGGAGATGGCGGCGGCGACTTCGTCGGAGGCGAGGATGCGCTTGACCAGCGGGCGGATCACCAGGAACAGCACGACCAGGCCGAGCAGCATCATCACGCCGAGTTCGACGAAGTACATGACGTCGTCCTTGGTGAACTGGAGCATGCCGAGGAAGCCCGAGGGTTCGCCGATCGGAGCGGTGGAGGGCGCATCGGCAAAGCGGAGGTTAACGACCTCGACCTGGTCGCCGCGCTTCTGGTCGAAGCCGATCGCCGAGCGCACCAGCGCGGCGATGCGATCGAGCTGCTCCTTGGTGCGGTCCTGATAGGCCAGCTCGCCCTTGTCGTTCTTGGAATAGATGCCGTCGACCAGCACCGCGACCGAGATGCGGTTGACCCGGCCGGCCTCGGTCACTTCGGTCTTGGTGGTGCGGGAGATCTCGTAATTGTTGGTCTCTTCGGTCTTCTTGCTCTGGTCCTTGGCCGCGACGCCGTTGTTCTGCTGGTTGCCGGGCAGCTCGTTGTTGACGGTGACCTGACCGTTGTTGTCGGCGGTCATGCTCTGCTCTTCGCGGGTCTGGCTCGAGCGCAGCACGCGGCCTTCGGGGTCGAACTTGTCCGAGGTCTGGGTGACCTTGTTGAAGTCGAAATCGGCGGAGAGCTGCACGCGGGCGCGGCCGGAGCCGACCACGGAGGAGACGATGTCCTCGACCTGCTTGCGCATCCGCTTCTCGAAGGCGATGCGGCGCTCGTCGCCGACCGCCTGCTCCGGATCGGTCGCGGCGCCGTCGGCCAGCAGCTGGCCGGCTTCGTCGACGATCGAGACCCGCTGCGGCTTCAGCCCGTTGACGGCGGAGGCGACGAGATGGCGGATGGCGCGGATCTGCTGGGCTTCCAGCGAGCCGCGGACGCGGACCACGATCGAGGCCGACGGCTCCGGCGCCTCGCGCGCGAACAGCGGGCGCTCCGGCAGCACCAGATGGACGCGGGCAGCCTGGATGCGGTCGATGGCGCGGATGGTGCGGGCGAGCTCGCCTTCGAGCGCGCGGAGGTGATTGATGTTCTGGACGAAGGAGGTGGTGCCGAGCGCGTCCGACTTGTCGAACACCTCGTAGCCGACGCCGCCGCCCTTGGGCAGGCCGCCCTCGGCAAGCTTCATCCGCAGGCGCGTGACCTTGTCCTTGGGCACCATGATGATGGAGCCCTCGTTACGGATCTCGAACTGGATGCCCTGGCGTTCCAGGTCCTTGATGATGCCCGAGGAATCCTCGACGCTGAGGTCCGTGAACAGCGTCGTCATCTGCGGCGTGGTGACGCGCATGATGACGAACGCGAAGAAGCCGATGAGCGCGGCGGTAACCGCGATCATCGCCCCGAATCGGGCGGCCCCGATACCTTTCAGGAAGTCGACCAGACCTTGCAAGCAACCGCCCCAACAGCTTCGGCCGCTTTCACTGGAAAGGCCGAGTGGGCAATTATTGCCTAGGTGATGGTTTCGATATGGTTAACGACGGTTAAGAGGTCGGACAAAAGTTAACACCATGAAAAATCGGCCTCGCAGGGCGAGGCCGATTTTCGTCAAAAGCTGCAGATTTCCGGATCGCTTACTGGCGATATTGCTGGATGCGGGTGGTGCGAAGACCCGCCAGACCGTGCTGGTCGATGGAAAACTGCCAGGAGAGGAATTCGTCGACCGTCAGGGTATACCGGCTGCAGGCCTCCTCAAGGGAGAGAAGTCCACCGCGCACAGCGGCGACAACTTCGGCCTTGCGGCGGATGACCCAGCGTTTGGTGCCGGGTGCAGGCAGATCCGCGATCGTCAACGGACTGCCGTCCGGCCCGATGACGTATTTTACCCTCGGGCGATGGGGTTCTGTCATGGCGTACTCACAAACTCTCAACCACTGAACTCACGCCGTAACCCTACGCCCCGCGGCTTAAAAATCCGCTAAGCCTAAGGCTTCAATACAATTCTCGTTGAAACTGGCTGGAACGCGCTCGTCTCGGCCGGCGGGACGGGTGCGTCCAGGCCAGTCGAGGGGGACTTCGTAAATACTTTACTAACGAACGAGGCCTGCGCGCGCTCTTTCGGGCGTCGTCCCGGCCTAGTGCGCAATTGCGCACGGGGGGCCGGGACCCATAATCACAGGGAGGAGTTTGGCGAAGACCCGTAGTTCGGAAGTCTTTCTTGGTACTGCTACCAGCGGTTCATCGATAGATCACGCGGTATGGATCCCGGCCTTCGCCGGGATGACACCGTATATGTAACGGCCCGCCAGCCCTCAATTGCTGCCGGTGGCGATGATGCTCTTGACCTGGCTCAGGGTGTAGCTGGCGCCGTCGATGGTGAGCAGCGGCGGCGACTGGGTCAGGTCGACCGATGACACCGTGCCCTGTACCTGCGCGGCGATGCCGACGGTGTTGTTCGCCACATCCTTGCCCGTGGCCGAGATCGTGTACTTGCCGTCAGGCCATTGCGTGCCGTCATTGCCCATGCCGTTCCAGGTGAAGGGGATGTCGGTGCCGGCGGCGGCGGTATATTTGCCGGTGAACACAGTCTGGCCGCTGGCATTGGCGACGGTGATGTCGACGGTCGAGTCGGTCGGCACATTGAGATGCCAGGTCGCCGACGATTTCGTCATGGTCGCGGTCGAGCCGTCGACCAGGGCGGTCTTGCCGACGAAGCCCAGCGCCTGGGTCGCCTGCGTGGTCTGCTGCAGGGTGACGAGCTGGGACAGCGAATCGTTGGTCTTGAGCTGCTGCTCGACGCCGGCGAACTGCACCAGCTGCTGGGTGAATTGGTTGGTATCGAGCGGATCCAGCGGATTCTGGTTCTGCAGCTGCGTCGTCAGCAGCGTCAGGAAGGTCTGGAAATTGCCGGCGAGCGTCGATCCCGTGGTCGAGCTCAGCGAGTTCGACGAGGAGGATTTCGGGATGTCGGTCGTCCCGGAGACGACGGAAGGTGCGGTGGCGGCATTCGTGGTGGCCATGTCGAATACTCCTTACACTCTGATGTCGACGCCGCTGCTCGGCCCATACATGCGGCCGTAGCCGCGCCCGACGGGCGCCGCTGCAACGGTTTCGTCCTCGCTGATGATCAGCCGGCGGGCATTGCCGCCATTGTCGTTGTTCTGGCCGGAGTTTTGGCCCGAGGAATTCTGGTCGCGCAGGCTGAAGGACAACCCGTTGCTGCCGGTCTTGAAACCGGCATCGTCGAGCGCGCGCTGCAATTGCGGCGCGTCCTGACGCAGCATTTGCAGCGTTTCCGGCTTCTCCACGGTGAGATGCGAGGTGACCTGGCCGTTGCGGTCGACATTGATGCGGACGTCGATGCGGCCGAGCTCGACCGGATCGAGGCTGATGTCGAAGCGGGACTTGCCGGCGCGCACGGCGGCCGCGATCTCGATCGGTATGCCGCTGATCGGCACCGCCGTGTTAGTTGCCGCGGTTGCGGTGAGCGTCGCGGTCGATGCAGTGGCGGTCGAGGTCGTATTGGTCAGCGGCGCCTGCACGGCGGAGGCGGCTTGTGCGCTGGTATCCGTCGCGGCGACAGCCGCCTGCGGTCCCGCATGAACGTGCGCGGCGGATACGCCAGGGGCCGCATCGGCGGTACGCTCAGTGCCAGCCGCCTTCGCGTCAGCCGCTCCGCCATCTGCCTGCGGCCTGGCGGCCTGGGGATGCGCGGCGGCGTTAAGGGGCGCTGCGCCCGCTGCTTGCGGCGTGGCGGCGTTCGCCTTGCCGGTATCCTGGCCGATATTGGAGATGTCGGTCTGGGCCTGCGCCGTGGCCGCGGCCTTGAATGAGGTCTTTGGCGTGCCCTGGTCCACGGCGGCGATCAGGCCGCCATTGGCTTTCGCATCGGTCGCGGTGGCCTCGCCCGTGCCGGTCGCGGTCTCGCCGAGCGTGGTCGTGGTGTCCGCATCGACCTCGGCGCTCGCAGTCTTGGCGCTCTTGTCGCCCGCGGTGGCGGTATCGGTCTTGGCGCCCTGGATCTGCGCCGCGGTGGAAGCGCTGGCGGCGAGGCCGGCGGCGGTGATCGTCAGCGGTGAGGCGGAGCCGGTGGCCTGGTTCGCAGCCGCATTCGGATCGACCGGCACGACCGGTGCGGCAACGACGATCGCGTTCGGATCGGGCACGGCGAGTTGCGTCGCATCGGTCGCCACTGCGGCCGCCGCATCGACGGCGGCCACGACGGTGTCGGTGCCGTCGGTCTTGTCACCCTTGGTCTCGTCGGATTTGTCGGCCGATTTGGCGTCGGAGGCCTCGACCTTGGCCTTGGTCTTGCCGGCGTCCTTGGCCGGATCGGTCGTCGTGTCGCTCGTCTCATCGTTCTTGGTCGGCGCGGACGTGTCGGTGTCGTCGCTCGCCTTGCTCTGCGAGGACTGATCCGTGGACGACGTGTTGCGCGCAGCTCTGTCCGAGGAGGACGACGAAGACGAAGCATCGCTCCGGCGCGGCGCAGTGTCCTGCGCCTGCGAGGCTGCGTTGTTGCTGATCGCCTGGGTGTTGCTGTCGACCAGCGAGCCGAAGGAATCGGCCGCGGAATTATCCTTCGCCGCTTGCGACCGGGCAGACCTTTGCTGTGCGCTTTGGACTTGCACGCTTGCCACGACATCTGACGTCCGACCGACCACAGGCGACCCCTTGGAAACATCTTCGGCAGGAAGGGAGCAAGGAGCGGGCCAGCGCCCCTTCATGTCCATTTCAACAGCAAAATCAAAATCTTGCGAAATCGGCGCGGCCGCCATGAGGTCTGCCGCGACCCCGTCATTTCTGCCGCCCCGGCAAGAATTGCCCTAAGCTGGCCGCCCGCGTGATTGCTTCACCGGAATGCCGCCTATATTAAAGAGGTCACTCTCAGCCGCTTTCGACCGGGCAGTCGTGCCCCCCGGGGGAACCAGGGTTCCCGGGGATCGCCCGATATCCCGCCGGAAGCACAGGAAATGCGGATCACCACGCCGCCGTCACAACGCTTTAAGGCCCATGCTCAACAGTCTGGATCTCGAAGGCCGTCCTGAGGACACCAGGGTCGTCGTTGCCATGTCGGGCGGCGTCGATTCCTCGACGACGGCTGCGCTGCTCAAGGCTGAGGGCTACGAGGTCGTCGGCATCACGCTCCAGCTCTACGATCATGGTGCGGCGACCCATCGCAAGGGCGCCTGCTGCGCCGGCCAGGATATCCACGACGCCCGCGACGTCGCGGCCAAGCTCGGCATTCCCCATTACGTGCTCGACTACGAGGACCGTTTTCGCGAGTCCGTCATCGACAACTTTGCCGACTCTTACGCGCTCGGTGAGACGCCGGTGCCGTGCATCGAGTGCAACCGTTCGGTCAAGTTCCGCGATCTCCTGAAGACCGCGCGCGAGCTCGGCGCCACCGCGCTCGCCACCGGCCATTACGTCGCCTCGCGTCGCCTGAATGACGGCTCGCGCGCGCTGGTGTGCGCCGCCGACGCCGATCGTGATCAGAGCTATTTCCTGTTCGCGACCACGCGCGAGCAGCTCGACTTCCTGCGCTTTCCCTTGGGCGACATGACCAAGCCGCAGACGCGCGAGCTCGCGCGCCGCTTTGGGCTCGCGGTCGCCGACAAGCACGACAGCCAGGACATCTGCTTCGTGCCGACGGGACGCTACACCGACGTCATCACTCGCCTGCGGCCGAACGCGATGGATCCCGGCGACATCGTCGATCTCGACGGACGCGTGCTCGGCCAGCACAACGGCATCGCCAATTTCACCGTCGGCCAGCGCCGCGGCCTCGGCATTGCGGCGACCGCGCCGCTGTTCGTAGTGCGCCTTGAAGCCGCCAATCGCCGCGTCGTGGTCGGTCCGCGCGATGCCCTGAAGATGCACCGCATCGTGCTGCGCGACGTCAACTGGATCGGCGACGGCGACATCGACCGCGCCATCGGCGGCGGTCTCGAAATGTTCGTGCGGGTGCGCTCGACCCGTAGCCCCCAGCCCGCGTGGCTGCGCGGCGGCAATGGTCATTACGAGATCGAGCTCGTCGCCGGCGAAGAGGGCGTCTCGCCGGGCCAGGCCTGCGTGTTCTACGACGCGCCTGGCGGCCAGGCGCGCGTGCTCGGCGGCGGCTTCATTCAGAGCGCCGCAGCGAAGGTCGGTACGGCCTCATTGCGGCCGCTCGCGGAAGCCGTGCGCGGCTAATCATGACGAAATTGGATCGCACTGCCGCGGCACCGGAAGTGCGCCCCCTCTCCCGCTTGCGGGAGAGGGTTGGGAAGAGGGCTCTCTCCACACGCGATATCTCGCGGGCGGATAGAACCCTCACCCGGCGCTACGCGCCGACCTCTCCCGCAAGCGGGAGAGGCTCAGACCGCGCGCGGGGCGACTTTTGAATCCACCAACACGCATCACACACTAGAAGCGCGCAAGGGCAGGGGGCATGGCAGCAGACATCTCGCGGGCCGGGGTCGAGAAGGCCTATGGCCGCTGGGCGCCGGTCTATGATCTCGTGTTCGGCAAGGTGTTCGACGCCGGACGGCAGTCGACCATCGCGGAGGCCGACCGCATCGGCGGCCGTATCCTCGACGTCGGCGTCGGCACCGGGCTATCGCTCTCGGACTATGCGCGCACCACGAAAATCTGCGGCGTCGACATCTCCGAGCCGATGTTGCGCAAGGCACAGGCGCGCGTGCGCGCGCTGCGGCTCTCCAATGTCGAAGTGCTCTCGGTGATGGACGCGAAAAACCTCGCCTTCCCCGAAAACTTCTTCGACGCGGTGGTCGCGCAATATGTCATCACCGCGGTGCCCGATCCCGAAGGCACGCTCGACGAGTTCGTGCGCGTGCTCAAGCACGGCGGTGAGCTGATCCTCGTCAATCACATCGGCGCCGAGGCGGGCCCGCGAAAACTGTTCGAGCTCGCCTTCGCACCCATAGCCCGCCGCCTCGGCTGGCGCCCGGAATTCCCGTGGGCCCGCCTCGCCAATTGGGCCGCAAAACACGGCGGCGTCACGCTAGCCGAGCGCCGACCGATGCCGCCGATGGGGCATTTTTCGCTGATCCGCTACCGCAAATCGTGATCGTGATTGGACTGGCGCGCAGCCAGCCAGGCCGGCAGTGCGCCCCCTCTCCCGCTTGCGGGAGAGGGTAGGGGAGAGGGCTCTCTCCACCAGCGATATCTCTCGCGCGGGTAAAGCTTTCACCACCCCGTCATTGCGAGCCAACGGATCCGCGCGAAGCGCGGCCCGATGACAGGCTCCGCGAAGCAATCCAGACTGTCTCCGCGGAAAAACCCTGGATTGCTTCGCTGCGCTCGCAATGACGGGGGAATACTTCAGGGATCGCCCGATCACATCGCGCTTGGCCCGGGAACGGGCCCCACGCCCAGCGCGTTTCCTTCCCATGCGCACGACATCAAACATCATCCTAGCGGGCCTCCTGATCGCCGCCTCCGGCAGCGCGATCGCGCAGGCCCCGCCCGCCCCGGCGACGCCGCCGCAACAGACCGCGCCACCGTCTCCGCAACATCCGACCAATTGCACAGCCCAGGACCGTCTGAACCGCCAGCCTGACGGCACCACCACCGGCCAGGCCCGGGAACCGCTCGGCGACAAGTTGGCCAAATCCGAGGGCGTGCTCTGCCCGCCCGCCGGCATCGACCCCGAGATGCACGCGCCCGCGCCCGACACCGGCGCCAACACCCCGGTGATCCCACCCCCGGGCAGCCCCGGCGGCGATCCGAACGTGCGGCCGAAATAGGCTGATTCTTCGCCCCCTTTCTTCGCCTCTCCCCGCCCGCGGGGAGAGGCTGGAATTCCGCGCAAAAGCGCGGATTCCGGGTGAGGGGGACTCTCCACAGGTCTGGTGTCGGAATGGGCCGGTCCGTCGCTGAATTCACTCAGCTAATCGACCGGGCTTTGCTTGACTTCCCGCCGCCCCCTTCCTTATATGCCGCGCGTTCGCGAGATCGGCCGTTTCGGCCACCGCGAGCCCTGTGGCGGGGTAGCTCAGCTGGTTAGAGCACGGGAATCATAATCCTGGGGTCGGGGGTTCGAGTCCCTCCCCCGCTACCAAGATTCCATCGCGGTATCAGCTGGTTACTGAGATCGTCCTCGCTGACTACTGACCCCGTAGCACATCGGTAGCGCATCTGCGCCGAGTCAGCGCCAAACGAATCCTTGCTACGCAGATTGCATTCGAAAATCCTGCAGGCGTTGCTGAATGCCGCTCTTCAAGGATTCATGGAGGCGGCTAGGTCTCATGGGGCCAACGCTGAGCCGTTGAGCAGGCCGCTACTACAAACCTAGCCAGTTGCGCATGCTCGTCCGAGGTATCTGGAGGGACATATTGTCGGGGCTCGATGCCCAGCGTACGTTGAGTTTGAATCCTTCTCGCTCCGCCACCCGGCAAAAATGATCTCGTACTTGGAGCTGCAGACAGGCCAGAAACTCGGTCGTTTTCCTGCTTTTTCGCGGGCGGAGAATTCCCAGCGGTCATCCAGCAAAGGCCTGAATGAAGCCGGAGAACCGAATTTTCTCCGAATCTTTGAACCCGCAAAGTCGGTCTAGTACGGCATTTCTCAGAAAATCAACGGCTTGGCTGCGCGGCGGTTTGAATCCGCCTCGCTCAACCAAAATAGGAATCTGGGAATTTCTAGTTCGGTTTGCCGTTCGCGGCAGGCCCGCAGGATTGGAAGTTACTCTCGCTCAGCTCGGGCTGGCTCAATGGGAAGGGTTAGTGAACTTCCTGAAATTGCGGCCGGGGAGGACGATGATGGCTGCCAGGTCTACACTGAGAAGCCGACAGTCACTGAAGGCTCGCAAGGAGTGTTCATTGACGGTCCTGACACGCGCGGACATAACAAGAAGAATAGCGCGCTTAAAACGGACAAGAGCCGGATCGAGGCTCATATCAAACCGATACTCGGCGCGCGAAAGATCCCCGAAGTGGACACTCAGACATCGAGAAATTCCTGCACGAGGTTGCGCGGGGAGCGACGACCGGCGCAAGCATTTGGGGACCGTAAGAATCCGGGGACATCGCTTTTGCGCTGTCCTAGCGAGGCCTATGCGTCAGGCCATCTAAATCTTGGCCATCTCGGCGCGAGAGCCGGAAGATCTTCCTGGACTTTGTGCTGCCAAGCAGCCAGCCGAAAGGAATATCCTGAAGAGTTGGCAAGCGCTGGTGCTCCCATGGAAGGTTGAGCCAGTCGGAGGAATTCGTTCCATGGACGAGGATATCCTACACAAATTGGAGGGGCGCCTCGGACCGCTCCATGCGAGACAGCGATTGGCTATCGAGACGGTTCGTGAGGCACAGATCTTCGGCCACGGCCTTCTCTCCTTTCACATAGAGAACTGGTATCCGGTCCATTCTGTCGTCCGAAATGCACTCAAGCTGACCGGTCTCTACTGGCGCGGACGCCGAAATACAGAAAGCATTCTCGTCAAACGGAATGATGTTGTGTTCAAGGAGCTGCCACAGCTGTTCGACGGCTTCACCATACTCCACCTTAGCGACATGCACGTGGATATGAATGAAGCTGCCATGCAGCGCCTTATCGAACTCGTCGGCGACATGCGCTACGATCTATGTGTTCTAACCGGGGACTATCGGGGGAAGAATCTTGGACCGTTTGAGGCTACCTTGAACGGCGTTGCACGAGTGCGAGCTCATCTAAAGGAGCCCGTTTATGGGGTTCTAGGCGACCACGATACCATCCAAATGGTTCCGGGGCTGGAAGCCATGGGAATACATATACTGCTTAACGAGAGCGAGGTGATCGTGCGCGGCGATCAGCAAATCTATTTAGCTGGAATCGATGACGCTCATTGCTTCAAGGCCGACGATATCGAAAAGGCTGCGTTGCAGATACCGTTTGGCGAGTTCTCCATCTTACTGTCACACACACCGGAGATCTATCATCCGGCGGCTCATGCCGGTTTTAATTTGTTGCTGAGCGGGCATACGCACGGCGGGCAGATCTGTCTGCCAGGATCTATTCCGATCATACTTGATGCAGTATTGCCTCGACGGATGGGGGCAGGAGCTTGGCGGTATCATGACATGGCCGGCTACACCTCTGTCGGTGCTGGATCGAGCGTCGTTCCTGTTCGCCTCAACTGTCCACCAGAAATCACCCTGCACTGCCTTCGTTCGGGCTAACGGCGGGCTAATATGGTTCGTCGCGCAGGTGGACCCGGAATAGAAAACGAGACAGAATTACCGCGCCAATAAAAAAGATCCCGACGCCAAGCGCGACGTCTGCGATCGTCAATGAAAGTGCGCCGCGGCATGCCAGCATCGGGAATACGGATTCGGGAATCTGATCGAGCCCGAGTACCTGACTGCTAGGCGGAGAGTTTAGGCGGCGCTTCACGAAACTGGAGAACAAATCGCCCGCCATAGCCGCAACCGCCACGATTGCACCAATCGTCAGATCCAGACCAATAAGTGGGGCGCTTGCTGTCGTGACGAGGAAAGAAATCAAGATACCGCGGATGGTCTTCGATGGCCCAAACAACGGCCGCCCATCAAAAAATATGGTGCCGGCATCCAGCGGAAAGGAAAAACGTGAGCCAAAAATCTTCTTCGCAACGATCGGTGTGCCGTTCGCCAACGTCATTAAAACCAACAATTGCAGAATATGCACAAGTTGCATTTCTTCAACTTAGCTTATAGTTGCATCCGCCAGGGTCGGGCTGATTCTGGCCTCATGGGAATACGCTATATCTACCCGAAGGCCGATCAAGGGGGCTAGCTGGTGGACGAAGACATTCTGCGCAAACTCGAGATCCGTCTCGGGCCGCTCCACGCCCGGCAGCGATTGGGGATTGAGCGAGATCATGAAGCGCAGGTGTTTGGCCAGGGCCTCACATTCTTTCACCTTGAAAACTCATCCTGGGCCGAGTGGATCATTCGAAATGTTCTGCGGACAACGGGGCTTTATTGGCGTGCACGCCAGAATGCAGAACGCATTCTTGTCAGGCGGAATGACTTGAGGTTCGAGAAATTACCGCCCCTCTTTGAGGGCTTCACCATTCTCCACATTAGCGACCTTCACGTGGATATGAATGAAGTTGCCATGAACAGACTCATCGAGCTCGTTGGCAGCATGCAGTACGATGTGTGTGTCCTGACTGGCGATTATCGGGGTCGGACTTTTGGGCCCTTCCAGCCCGCGCTGGATGGTGTCGCGCGATTGGGAAATCATCTGAAACAGCCAATCTACGCCGTGCTCGGCAACCACGACACGATTCAGATGGTTCCGGGGCTCGAAGCCATGGGCATTCGCGTGCTGCTCAATGAATGCGAAACAATCGTTCGTAAGGACCAACGGATCTATCTGGCGGGGATCGATGATGCACATTTCTACAGAGTGGATAACATCGAAAAAGCCGCTCTCTCGATACCCCGCGGTCAATTCTCGATCTTGTTGTCTCACACACCGGAGGTTTATCGCCAGGCTGCCCATGCCAATTTTGATCTCATGCTGAGCGGACACACCCACGGCGGTCAGATTTGTCTCCCCGGATCCATTCCAATCAAGCTCGAGGCGGTGCTGCCAAGACGGATGGGGGCGGGGCCTTGGCAGTACGGCGATATGACCGGCTATACTTCCGTTGGTGCGGGCTCGAGCGTCGTTCCCGTGCGCCTCAATTGCCCGCCGGAAATAACCTTGCACCATTTACGTCGCACCTGACGCTCACCTAATACGGTTCATCACGTACATGAGCCTAAAACAAGAGTCGGGGAGAGAAGTAGCTCGCCGAAGCGAAAACACCCCAATACCCGAGGCAGCTTTCGGCAACCGAAATTTCCTTCTAAACCCGCCGATGGCACCGAGGACGGGAAGAATGGCAACGTGCTGTCTGGCACTTGTTTCGAAGTTTGCTTTCCATGCTGAAGACCCGTTTTGAAACGAAGCGATCCAACAGGTCATAGGTCGGTGTCAGGTTTCATCCTGTGAACGGACCACCAGTATGTGAGTGCCATGAGCGGGGGCACTGTCATTCAACTGCAATTTGTGCAGTGCATGAGTCTCTTCCTGGCAAGTGGACATCGGCCATTAGCCGACTCTTTCCATAAGATCTCATATCCGAACACGTCGGTAGGAGGCGAGAAAGCGGACGCGCTGTCGGTGCAGTTTGGCTGTCGGCTAGTGACACCCGAAGCGGTCATATTGAGGCGTGAGGCTCACAGCTTTCGTTGCCGTGCGTTCCAGTGCCTTTCAAGATTGACGATCAGCTGATCGCTAAGATGCAGGAAAGCCTGCTCGAAGGCGTAGGTCGTCAGATACTTGCGCAATGCTTCTAGCGGTTCGGTTTGCTGCCGGATGGCTTTCCGATTTGCGCCAGGGCTCACCATTCCCGATCCGACTGCGCGCCCGATGCACCGTGAGACAGCCAAGTCCATTTCGTCGGCCGCCACCACTTCGTTGGCAATCAGCCGACCCTCCGGTGTGTCAGCGTAGAACATCCGATCAAATAGCATTGCCTCGCGTGCCAGCCGCTCACCGACAAAACGCGGTAAGCGCATGTTCGCGGCACCGGGCAAGAACCCTTCCTTGCGCGCGGGCAAATTGAAGTAGGACCCCGCTTCGGCAATAACATAATCGACTACCAGCAGAAGCTGGCAGCCGCCGCCGATAGCGAACTTATCGACGGCCGCGATCCACAATTTCTCCCAGGTCCGTTCAGGCTCCTCGATCGGTATACCGAGGTGATCAGGTTCATCCTCGACTAGCACGCCGCGGTAAAGTTTGTTGTGCAATCCCATGCTTCTGAAAAGGAAAGACAGATAGCTCTGCTTTCCCTGGTAGATGCGCGTCAGGTTGATCCCCGATGAAAACACGCGCTGGCCTTGGTACTTCGGATGATTGACCGGGCTCCCCCGCAGCACGCCGATCTTGACGTCTGGATGCAGCAACGTCAGGTCGGTCGCGATCTCCAAGGGACCAACCACCGTATCGTCCTCGGAGTTGAGGTATCTTTCGTTGAATGGTCACATGGCCCGCTTCGCCTCGTACCTCGACACGAGCGGTGCCCAAATCGACGTGGCCAGTGGCGATAAACTCGGGCAGAAGCGCAAGCGATTCGGCTCGGGGACGCAACATCGAACGTATTAAGTGATGCCCCGTTTGCGCATCGGCCATGATTTGGCTAACGAACAGACCTTGGTGAATCTCGAGACCATCCTTGTCGGCCTGCATGCGCTCACTCTCGGTCGCCAGCTCAGCCTGAGAAGGCAGAATGTCGGGCCAGCGTGCAGCAGCCGCCCAAAGAAGCGCATCAACGCGAAGGGATTGTGTGCCTTCGCTTGTGAGTTCGCGATACGTCTGCACGGCATGACGACGGAAAAATCGCCACACAGCGTCGGCCGTCAGATGAACGATGGCCTCCCCAGCCTTTTTCTGCGTCTGCGTCCGCTGCGAGCGTAGCGGTAGTCGCGAGAGCAGCGCACGGCCGCTATTGATGGCAGCCCGCAATTCGGTGGCAGCGAGCGTCGCGATGCTGTGGTCGCGGGCGACCAAAAATGCTTCGCACTCGGTGCTCGGTAGCGCGGCGGAAAGAACCGGGTACTGCTGTTCGCGAGGAAACGAAAGCATTGGAGACCCTCAAGTGACGTCTGACGGTAGCGCGAAATGGCCCCCTCCAGCAATCTGACATTGTCGGTAAGGTGCCTAGATACTGTCGACGGGCGGTTGTCTGAAAACTCCCAGTGCAGGGCGCTGAGCATTTCACTCTTGGCCCTGATACCAAGGGCCGGTCCTGATACTGTCCGCTGAGCGGGGCTAACCGGAAGCAGCCGAGCGATCCGTAAACCGGCGCAATTGGACCCGGAACAGACATTCTGAACGTGTTGAAAGTCGCGCGCCTAGAGCTTCACTAACTCGGCGGGGTGCTGGCACCAGCGCTGACGATGGCAACAAGCCTGACGCACATCGCGAAGGCACGTCCCTACGGAATGCTGCTCTATAAAGGCTGCGCCAGGTTTCGATTTGGATTGAGCTTTCGTTCCGTTGGAACCATCGGCATCCTTCGAAGCCTACGCGAAACATTCTTCAACCCTGCAACTTAAGTGAATCGTGGGGCCTAAATCGAAAGGTCGCGATATGGAACCGACCAGTCGAGCATCGGACCACATCGACCGTCTCCAGTCGATTGGCGACGAGGCGGGTAACAGGTTGCAAGAGGACTTATTTCTCGAAGCCTCGCCTCTGCCGCCCTACCTCGAACGTCTAGTCAATGACTTGCGCAAGCAGGAGCGTCTTCAAATTGATGGCGTCGGCGCGCCCGCTGACCGTTTCCTTCACGCCCGGCCATGATGACGCCGGACGAATTTGCGCAACTAGCGGCCCATTACAGCAGAGCGGCCGAAGAGGCTTCTGACTCGCATTCTCGTTACCAGCTTCAGATGCTGGCGGACAGTTACATGACGCTGGCAAAAAGCACGCTGGTCTTGGACCGATCCGGCAAGGTCCTTGAGATACTGGAGCGATCCCGAAAGAAGTAAGGCCGCCTCAGCTGGCGGCCTCTTACTGCGAATGTCTCCTGTTGGCCCATCATCGCCCAGCGGAATGGTCGTTGGGGTGTCGGCTGTCGGGCGTGGAGCGGAAACTGATTGCAGCGGTCTGGACCGCCGATTTTGACCCAAGTCGGACAGACGACGACCGCGCTGATGCGACACCGCACTCGGCCTGAACGATCATCGCCCACACAGCCGCCCGATATCCTCAACGAGTTCTAACGGATCGAAAGGCTTCTGCCACAGTTTCACCCCCGCAAAGCGCTCCGGGATGATTTCGCCGCCGTATCCAGTATAGAAGACAAAGGGTACGCCCTGCCGGATCAGTTCGTCTGCGATGGGATAAGCCGCCCTATTGTGGAGATTGATGTCGATGATGGCGACGTCGAAGTGATCGCGTGCGGCTCGGCGGTACGCTGCATCAAAGTCACCAAAGGGTCCAATGATACTCGCGCCGTGGGATTTGAGCGCTACTTCCAGATCGTTCGCCAGAAAATACTCGTCCTCGACGATGAGAACACGGCAACCGTTTAGCTTGTTGTCGCAATCACTCATGGCACGCCCCCGTGGAAGAAGGACTGCCACAGTACAAAGGACGGGACTGCTCGATCGTTCCCCGACTAATTGAACTTTCCGCCCGGATCGCGTTACGGAGTTCGACGGAACCGTTTCGTTTCAACCGATTACGCGGAGGGGGAGCTGCCAGATTTGCCCATCATCGATTTGCCTGACCAAGCGCGCAACTTCCGAGCCCACTCCTCGGCAGCAGCTCCAGTCATAGACAACGGAGGGCGTGCCGAACAGCATTCTGCTGAAAAAGCCCTTTGCCCCGGCGCAATTGGTCACGGCCGTATCGCAGCTTCTCAATGCAGGCTCGCCGACCTAACAATCGAAAAGTACCTTATGGAGGCGCGAGGTCGCGCGCGAGCGCCCCTTAGCTCCCGGGTGGGTGAAACTAGCGAAGTTCGGTTTGGCTCAGATATGGTCTGCTGATCGGGCGGACCGGAAGTGACACGGCACCATTCAAACCGGCGCTTTTGACCCAGAGGCGACAAATCCCGATTGCGGCCAGCTCGTGTACAGCTCGCCATTTGTAGGTTAGGTTCCAAACTCGTCATGTGCCGCACGTAGCTGATCCGTCAGCAGGTCTGGAGCTGGTCATGCAGCCGATGAACGAGGTCCCATTCGAGACGACCCTGGCTGAATATGTCGAGGAAATGCTCGACTCCTGTACGCGATGCGGGAAATGCGTTGAGGCTTGTCCGAGTGTCGAGCCGGCCGGTATCTTGGGGACAAAGTCCGAAGACATCATCGGCGGCATCCTCGAACTCGTAAGTACCGGCAACGGTCCGGAAGCGTCGCGCAAATGGGCGCAGTCCTGCATGCAAAGCGGGGCATGCATCAAGGCGTGCGACTATGGCGTCAATCCGCGTTTCTTGCTTTCCATGGCGCGGCTAGGCATCGCCAAGTCGGACAATGAACTTGCCGCACGACGCCGGCAGGGCGTGGAGAGGTACCGCGACGGTAGTCACGGAGTGACCGTGCTTTCGCGCCTTCAGCTCGATACGGACGTGCTCGAACGACTGGGGCAAAAATCGGCATCGGTTTCCGCGCCCGTCGAGGCGCCGGACTTCGTGTTTTACACCGGCTGCAATGTGCTCAAGACCCCGCACATTGTCTTGCTTGCGCTCGATATCATGGATGCGCTCGGCATCAGTTACCAGGTGATGGGCGGACCGAGCCATTGTTGCGGCATCCTCCAACTCAAGTCTGGGGACGCAGAGATGGCCGGTCGTATGGGCTCGAGTACTATGGAAAAGCTGTCGCACTCCAACTCGGGGCAGGTGATCTCCTGGTGCCCGTCGTGCTACGTCCAGTACACGGAAACCATCCTGCCAACCGTGGAACGACAGCGTGGCTCCCGCCCGTTCGAGATGAGCCCGTTCATGCGCTTTCTCGGTGACCGGCTGGCGCAGCTAAAGCCGCACCTTCAGCGCAGGGTCGAAATGCGGGTCGCGCTCCACAAGCATCCCGGCGTGGCCGGCGTCGTGGAAGCCGCCGCTGAAATCCTGAAGATGGTCCCCGGTATCGAACTGGTCGATCTGAACCAGCCCGCGGTGGGCTTGCAGAGCGTGAATGTCGGCGTACTTCCAAAGCTCAAGCGCGAATTGCAGCTCATGGAACTTGAGGCGGCGCGCGATGCAGGCGTCGATGCCCTGGTTGCGGTATATCACTCCGATCATCGCGAACTGTGCGCGCACGAGCGCGACTGGCCATTCCGCATCATTAATATCCTCGAAGTGGTTGGCGAAAGCATGGGGCTGCATCGACACGATCGCTACAAGGAGCTCAAGATCATGCAGGACGCCGACCAGATTGTCGCTGACTGTCGCAACCTGATCGAAAAGCACTCGCTTGATCCCAGCAATGCGCGTGACGTGGTGATCAAGGTGCTGCTTGGCGACCAGCCGCTTCCCCTGAAGGCCGGCACGCTTCCGGTGCAGCGCGCGGGGCCTTTGGCGCCGTCATAAAAGCTTGATGTCGCCTATTGGCCCATCGCCGCGACATTTGCTGGAGTTGCACAAAGGCCGTCGAAGCGGACAGCGCCGACGACTTATGAGTACGCGCCCTTCTGTAATGGGCCCGATGATGTCAAGCCTCCCGAGTGAACGTCACGCCGCCGAGCTCATGCTTCTGTCCGTGGTCAACGCCTAGCCGCCACACCATTTGCTGTCAGAGGGAGCGGTGAGCCTATCTAGATGCGCGTGGTCCGTCAGATGACGGCCACTGGGCGTGTAACGGCTTCACCGGATCCACCGTCCCGGCGACGGGACTTCGGGCACCGGGCTCAGTTCAGCCCGGTTGCATTCCAACTCTTCTCCTCGTGTTCTATGCTGCGATCGGGCCCGCGTCAGTCCATCGGTAAGTTGTGCCGTCGACCCAGATTCGATGCAGGATCACTGCGAGCTTACGTGCCAAGGCGACTTTTGCGCGCTTCGAGCCTCGCCGCTTGGCGACGTCCATCCCCCAGCGCTTAAGTTTTGAGAATCGCGTGATGCGCGATAGCAGAACGTTGGCGGCCTCATACAACACTGTGCGCACCATCTCGTCTCCGGCCAGCGTGATTCCGCCCGTGATGTCCTTTTCTCCTGATTGGTATTTCTTTGGCGTGAGCCCGAACAGCGCGCCTGCCGCCTTCGATTTCGCGATGCGACGAGGGTCATCAATCGCCGATTTGTAGGTAATGGCCACCAAGGGACCAACGCCTGGCACTGTCATCAGCCGGCTACAGACCGCATCGTCACGCACAGTTGCCAGCACAGCTTTGTGTAGCCTTCCGTACTCCGCCTTCAAGGCAGATCGCGCCGAAAGCATCGCACCGGCAATGCGCTCTAATGTCGCCTGCCCAGCCACCAACTCTCGGATCCGCGCTTCGAAATTCCTCCGCGTCACCGGGCCAACCTTCAGCCCGAAGCCGCGCAAAATCCCTCGGATGCTCAATTCCACATCGATGAGTCGCCCAAGAAGCTGTTTGCGTGCGATCAGGAGTGCCCGGATCTCCTGCGCACCGACCGACTTTGCGTGTACCGGCTGGAACCAGCCCATCCGAATCAACTGGGCGATCCCGCGGGCATCCTTGCGATCCGTCTTGACCGTCATCGCCGATAATGCGGCCTTTACGTGCCGCGTTTCCAGTAGAACCGTTTCGAATCCTGCTTCTCTCAGCCCCGCATGCAGCCATTGAGACAGCGGCCCAGCCTCCAGCCCGATCTGCTTCACTGCAAAGCCGAGCGTCTCAAAAAACTCAACTAAGGCGTCGGGTTCGCTTGCGACCTTCGCCTCCCTCAGGACCTTACCCTGGGCATCCACAACACACACGCTCGACAGTTCCAATGACACGTCGATTCCGGCATAGTTCTCCATGGCTGTCCTCCGTCTCTAGATGCTTGGGGCCGACTCAAGTCGTGACCCCGTTTCATCATCTATCGGGGGACAGCCACCATCATGACCCCTTGCTCGGAGCAGGGCCCATTACGGCATCTAATTGTTGCTAAGTCTGGGCCAATGGAGCAGGTGATGCCAAATAACGATGAGATCGAGACGAGATCGCAAGGCTCGGTGCCGCACGGCTATATACTTGGCGCCGGACAGGGTGAGCGCCTCATCCACTATCGTGATGGCGGCACCATCTTCATCAAGGTCGACCCCCTAAGCGGGTCCAATAATTTCGGCTTGGGCACACAGCAGCTACCCAAGGGCTCGGGCATTCCGGTTCACCGGCACCTCGGACAGGATGAAGCGTTCTATGTTCTGGAAGGCGCTGGCATAGTCACACTCAACGATGCGCCTCACCCCTGCGAAAGAGGTGGAACAATCTTCATACCTAAGAACACGTGGCATGGCTTCAGTAGTCCAGACCAAGAAATGGTTCTGCTGTGGATCATGGTGCCGCCCGGCCTCGATGGCTTCTCTTTCGCGAAACCTGCAGCCGACCCGGTGAACCGCGAAAGCAATTCACGCGGGAGCAGATCAACGCGATTGCTCTCAAATATGGGCAAGAATTCAGGTAGGCAGGCTCAAACATTGTGCCGAAAAACTAAGACACCTGAATCCAAACTGGCCGGAGCGGACAAGACTGAGTTGACACCCCGATGTCCGTTTGTAGCCCCGGAGCTGACCTTTGCCTGTGTGCGGACGGGGTCTGCTTTCGAAGGTAGAGCGAATAGTACTCAGCTGACAACGTCGGCCAATGGCCGGCTTATGCCATAACAACTGATAGGCGCGAAGCTATGGGTGTGCCTTCTAGGCAACGTGTCTCTCGCCAGATCGGCAGGGCGCCCACACGGTGGTTCCTTGATAGATCACCTCGGCCAAAATCGGCCTGTGTCCTATGTGTTGGAGAATGTTTCCGGGCACGATCGCGATGAAGCTGCCAGATGCATCGTAATGACCTTGCACTATCAACTCGGTGTCCGGCCGCGATGCAACCCAGAGTACGACGTTAACTACGCCAGACGTCACGACCTGCTCAGTGCTGTTGTGGCGCCCGCGAACATGTCCTCGGAACGCCTCGCCAGTTAGGGCCATGTCTGCGATCCAAGTCTTGTGGCCGGTGCGCAAGTGAAGGCCAGCACCCCACACTAATTCCTTTGAAGAGCAGTGGTTTGGGTTTTCGCGCGCGACGAAAGAATTGAATGAGACTTTGTTCGGTGCTTCCATGCCGCGGCCGTAAATGCGCTCGAACTCGGACCCCTTCTGAGCATCGCCAGCTAGCGATTCGTAGCCGATCGGCATCGCGCGGCTTGCACCCGCTGGCAAACTTACCCAGGCGTTGCCGATATAGAGACGAAAAAGGTCGTTGTTCTGCTCCGCCAGAGTCAGATAAGTCGCGCGGCTCGGCAGCGCGTTTGTTATACTAATTCCGGTCCAGCGTCGCTCCGACGGAGAGCTTTCGCTGACGGTTGTAGTATCGAAGTTCGATTGTGCCCAATTATTGAAAACGACGATCTCGTTATTACTGGGGTCGCTCGGGTCAACGTAAGCGTCAACGCTCGCTCGTACACAAAAGTGCTCCACTCCAACACCATCGATCTTTAGATCTGCGGGAACATCCCAGTCCTGGGTGAAGGTCACAGTGCTGAGCCCGGGAATATCCTGCCGCGCGGGATCCGGCAGCTCGTTCCAGGTGCCCGG
Source organism: Bradyrhizobium zhanjiangense (assembly GCF_004114935.1). Classification (NCBI taxonomy): domain Bacteria; kingdom Pseudomonadati; phylum Pseudomonadota; class Alphaproteobacteria; order Hyphomicrobiales; family Nitrobacteraceae; genus Bradyrhizobium; species Bradyrhizobium zhanjiangense. Next base: position 8,526,589 of record NZ_CP022221.1, on the reverse strand, counting down.
GCTAGTCGTAAATGGCAGCCAGGACAAGCCTAACCGGACATTCTTCGCCGCGAGCGAGCCGGCGTTATTCACCCGCACAATGATCTGATGCCGCCGTCCTTTGACAAGCTTGTTTTGGCCGCCAGGCCCTTGAAGATCGATGTCAGGGCTCTTCCAGTCGCCGCGACCTGGTGCTGGTCTGATCTGCAACTCAGGCCTATGCGCGGCGATATATTCGACATTGACACGCGCAGCGTTGGGATCCGCTGGATCAATTTGATCGAGCACCAAACGGAAGTCATGCTGCCGCGCCGGATTGGTCACGTCTGTCTCTTCGTAGTCTTCTCCACTTGCTTTGAGAATGGGTCCGTTGCCGTCGGCGTCCACGCCTAGACGCAGGATCACCGGTCGCGCGGGTTTCGCGGCGCCGTCCGCTCGCACATCCGTCCCCAGCACAATCTGCGCAGCCCCCGCCGTGGTGTTGAGCTGTTGATCCGTCATCTCGCCGCCCTGTGTCCGGCGGTACTCGAAATAGTAATTCCAACCGTCTGCCACGCGGACCTCGATGGCAGCCTTGCGCCCTGCAGGCGGCCCGCCGCGTGCTAGCGCTTCCACCGCGTGCAACGTCACAGCACGGCCGCTGGGGTTCTTGCCGAAATCGAAGGTTTCAATCCACGATGGATCTATCCAACCGAGCCGCATCTTGTTAGCGATCGACGCCTGCGGCAACGTGAATTCGGACCCCATGAAGTCCAATTCTCCAATAGCGCGTGCGTCTATCTCGGCAGGGAAATCGCCACGTTGATATAGGTCCTCGAGCCCGAGAGTATGGCCAAGTTCATGGCAAAGCACCGTCGTAGAAGGCAGCGCTTTATCGGCTGGACTTGCCGATGGCATGACATCGTTGATTAAGACGATTGGCTTGTTTTCGAACGTGGTCGAGAATTGCGACTTCCAGAAGAAAGTGGCACCACTGGCCTGTGGCCAAGCGAATGTCGCCGGCAAGGTGATTGGCCCGACGTCAATTGGCCCCTTCGAAGCCGTCTTTACGATAAACACCACCGCATCCGTCCGCGGTAGGAGGCTTGGCCCTTCGCCGTTATCGGCCAGGAAGCTACACAAGGCTGTTGCGCAGGCTTGCCAGGTTGTGGCCTTCGGATTCCAGCCGCCCCAGTCATCACCCGACGAATTTGGTTCGAACGCATCGCCCCAACTCAGATCGAGATGCACTGGGCCAATCGCGCCGTTAGTGGCTTCCGAGATGGTGGTGCCGCGCGGCCGTAGTGGACCCGCCGTATCGAATAGCGACATCTCCTCATAGAACTGCTTTACACACTGTCCTGGGCCTAACAGGTGGGAGGTCCACAGCGCCTGCAACGCGGGAGCGTCCGCATCGCTAAAGCGACTCTCCTTCAGGTCAATTAATACGAATAAGACATTCCAGGACTCAGGTGCGGCAAGTACGTTTATATTCTGCGGACCGATGGGGCCGCCGCCCCAAGAGCCGCGGGTGAAAATTCGCTGTTTTCCCGTAACCGCTATCGGCGGGCCGATCTCGTCGTCCGGCCAGTGAGCGGTAACACGAAAACGAGCCCGCCCTAGCGTGCTGGCATTTGCGACAAGCCTCGCGGTGAGATGATATTCACCTGGGCGCGGGCCAGCTCCCAAAACGATGCGTGCAGCGCCGTTGTCAGCATCCGGCTCGATCCCAGCCGAGACAAAACCCGCGTCTGGCCCCTCATCGATCACGAACTCGACATCAGTCTTTGCCAATCCATGACTAAGTAGGTCGACCTCAATTCGGGCGTAGCCGTTTACAAATAGGGGAGCGGCCGACATCGAGATTTGTAGCGTTCCAGGATCCAGACCCCACTCGATTGCCTCGACGTGATCAGCGGTGACAGCCAACACGAGAGAATGCCAGTGAGCCAGGGCGAGTGCCGCGCGCGGTAGCGATTGGCTCCCAATAGTTGTGCCGGTGCTTATGTCTAGAAGCGTGAGCTGGCCGAAGCCGTGAGACGTCAACACCGCAGGCGAGCCGCTCAGGGGGGCTGCCAGGATGGCAGAAGTATCATCCGGCACGTCTATAGGACCACTTGTCTCAAGATCTTCCATGCTTACTGCGATGATGCTTCGATTCGGCGCACCATCCTGCAACACAACTGATTTGTTGGAAGCCGCATCGAAACACAGAGCGAGCGGCTGACTGAAACTGTCCATCAAGATCTCAAGGGCGCCACTCTGCTTGTCCAAAGTCAACAGTTCGCCGCCCGTGGTAAGTATTGTCAGGTCCGTTGAGTGGGTGGACGGCGCTGCGCCAACAATCGCTCGGCGCAAGTCCGCTTTTTGGACTGCTGAGGCTCGACTTGCGTTCGCCCGAGCCGCCTCCCACACGAGCCCTGCCGCTTCGACCACGGTCAGCCCGAGACCGTTAGCGTCCAACACCAACCCGACCGGCGATTGATAGCCGATGCCAGCCAGAACTTCGCGACCATCCATGAGCCGAAGTGCCCGTATCTCACCAGCACCTGTAGCAAACCAAACTGTGTTATTCGGCTCGTCAAAGGCAAAACAACCAGCCGCAATCTGTTCACTGATAGGAAAAGACCATCCAATCATCGGATGTCTCCATCGCAAGAGTGGGCAGATAGAATCGCGATTGCAAGGAGCGGTGCGCGTTCCGCGAAATCAGGTGACGTAAGAGAACTGCGATAGTTCGGTACGTAAGCTTAACCCAAACGCACGCAATGCCAGTGTGAAATGGCTCACCTCAGACGAAGAAAAGAGAGAACAAAAAGCATGCGACTGGCGAAGCGTGACCAGAATTCCATAACGTCGGATATGCGCAGCACTTGGTAAAGACAAATTGCTACAACTTTTGAGCTACGAGGCCGGCATAGAGGGGTTGAACAGAAAAAGAGAAATGTCACCGTCGGGCTTTAAGCCGGAAGCGCCGTAAAATCTGGTGCGGAGAGTCCAATTGGCGGTGGCATTCTGGCTCGCGGTAAGAACGGCAAAGCCATCGCCCGGAAAGAACTGCGCCTTTGCCTCGCATCGATACTGCTGCGCTTGCCCACTCGGCAATGGAAAAGAAAAGTCAAAACGGTCGTTCGTGATGAAATCATCCGGAACGCTATTCGCGAACGTGTAAGGCGCAAAGAGACTAGAGCTGTGAATGGAGTGGAAGCCGCACTGCTTGCCTGTGTCGAGACAGGTCACGCGCGCCGTGACGAGGCTGCTGATGTGCTCATCACCTGACAAGAATACCAAACCTTCAACCTCGTGATCGCAAATAAATCTAAGCAGTGAATGAAGCGAGTGCGGATAGCCGTCCCAAGCATCTGATTGCAAGGCACTGGCGGGCTGCTTCATGACCAAACGTCGCGGCAACAATGCGGATGCTGTCATGACAAACTTAGGACGGTTTTTGCGCTTGGGAGCAACTAACCAGCTACACAGCGCTCCAAATTGTCTTGACCCCATAATTCTTTGCGTCCGCCAGGCAACAGCAGTTCGCGCCTCGCGCTCAGTTCGGGCGTCAGCAAGAAAGAACGGTATTCCCCGATGATACAGTTTGTGCCAGACATGGGGCTGGGGTTTCGGGGCCCCGCGTTCGTATAAGAAGTAGGCGGACAGTCCACGTTCAAGCACACTTTGACCAGTACGAGTTGCTTCGAGGTCCGGATCGTTCGGAGCCCAGTTATCGTTGATCTCGTGGTCATCAAGCATCATCTGCACTTCGAGGTCCATGCGCTGCATGACAGCTTTTGAGCCACGGCCTTCGCCGCGACGCTCGTGCGGAATGCGGAACCGCTCATCAAGTACTTTTGGATCGAACAGCCCTGCTGTGGCATCGACATAGATCTGATCTCCAGCAAGCAGTAGCAGGCTGGGAGAATCAGGTTTTCCCAGCATATCGCTGAGGGTCAACAGCGATGCGTCGGCTGGACCTCGCGGGAACTGCTCGGCAGCCGGCATGCGGTTTAAAATATCGCTTGGATAAAGACAGCTAGCGACAGCGAACGTCACGTCCCCTTGGGATAGTTTATCCGTGATCGCGCCACGCAACAGGCCGCCCCGCAAGTCTCCGATGGTGTCGCAGACGAGAGCTTCTGCTACCGCTCGAGCAATGGGAAAGTTTGAGGAGTTTACCTCGTGCGCCTTCATCAGACCCGGCCCGCGGGCGCTGCCCCCTATCCCTTCTGCCTGCTCATAGAGCAGCAGGATCAGGACTTCGTGGGCATGGTGGGGCCATTTCGCTTTCGGCACTTCAAAAAAGCGTGGCACTCCGATCTGTTGCCGCGGTTTGGTGATCGGTTCGAGCATGCAAGCGCCTGCCTGCAGGAGACTTGCGTCGTTCTCAGGTATCCCGACTTGTCCATCGGGTTGCAGAATGCGGAAATGCTCACCGACTTGCCGCACCGGGAGGACAAGAGCCTTGAGAGGAGATCCGCGGCCAGCGCCGTCGCATGCCTGTATTCGGATCATGCCGGCTTTCTCAAGGATCTGCGTTCTAACGCCATACGCCGGCGCAAACGCTCGGTAGGCCCTTGGAATGGGGAGCGTTGCCAGTGTTGGGGCGTCTGCGTCACGAGCGGGTGTCTGATCGGGGACCGCCAGATACTTCGCTATCACCCGGGATACGGTCTGTGCGTGCTTCCCAATGAGGCAGTCTTGATGGCCATGTCCGCTTATTCGCCACGTCAAGTATGAAGGGTTTCCCGCCGCCAGGCATTGGCTGCTTTGGTCAATCAAGCGCTCGATTTGCTCCGCCGTTTGCGACGTGGTGGTCTGGCAGCCGTTCGCGGCCTGTTCTGTGAAGTCACCCAACGCCAGTCCAAAACATTTCGAAAGCCACGAAGCAACAGAATGGGAGAGCATCCCAAAAGAGTTCAACAGGCGTTTGTTGTCGGACGCTGGATCGACTCTGAACGCTTCATTGAGATAGAGTACGCCAGCCTCCCCAAGAAGGTTTCGCATCATACTCAGCGTCGCTACATCGACCAAACCGTTTTCCTCTCCATGAATCGACATCAGCGGGAAATCGAATCGCTCGGAGATGCGGCTAGGCGTCACGTAATGATTCACTCCCCGGCGATCAGTGACGGTGTTGAAAGTCGCAAAATGAATGACCTGAGAGACAGTCTCAAGACTGATCGGACCGAAGAAATCATCCAGTTTTGCAAGCACACGTTTTGAGATGTTTCTCAGCGAAAAGGTTCGACCGTACAGGGCGTCCATTCGGTGCCGGGTCCCGGCCCACGGAGTAGCGCGAGGTAGCCAGAATGGATTCTCACGTCTGAATTCGTGTCGAGGGAGGGACATGGCAGCCAATGCCCGATCGAGAAGCTGTCCACCAAGCGAAGCTGTCTCCTGAGGACTGAAGGCGTAGGTATCTGATGATACGAGTCGCCTAGCATACCGCATGATATAGGCTGCAAGGACGTTGGTTCGGCTCAGTATCATTACGGGTCCGACCTGGGACAAAACCACCCGACCGATCCTTTGGTGTAAGCGCCTTTGCCGCTGCCCATCCCCAAGCACAGCCATGCTGAACATGGCTGCTCCCATACAGTGAGCAACCACATCGACTTTGACGTCGCCCGAGGGCTGGCTCCCCTGTGCAGCAGCGATGTGTTCGATGGCGATAGGGATGTCGTGATCCGCCATGACCTCAAACGGCCAGTCGCCCGTGACAGATGGGAGCCCAGCGCTACAGCGCATGTCCAACACCCATACATCACGACCTGCATCGTACAGAGTTTGGGCTAAGTTACCCGGCACGTCGGGATGAGCGAATGTCGTGCCGCTGGCGCTGTATCCATGGATGAGGAGAACTGGTCTTGTGATCTCGACGTTGGCGGCGCGTCGTAGCGAGCCATTGTAGCGGGTCAGCCGTATGCGCGCGGGGGGCGAAGCTAAGCCATCTACCGTTAGCCAATCCACCTCGGGTGGAGGCAGATCGGGCAGTCGTCCAGGCAGGCGTTCGGGCACCCGATCCGGTGGAGGGTCTGGTCGGCGAAAGCTCAGGGCATGGCTTTGCATCGAGACGCGAAACAGATAAAGCACGAAGGATAGCAAATCGATCAGCGACGACACGCCATCTTGCTGTTGCACCACACGCAACAAGGGAATCTGTTGGCTCGCAAGATATCGCTTATTCAGTCGCAAGGTAGGCCGCTTGCCAAATATCGGCCTGCATAATTTGGGAAACACCTCGATCGACATCTCCAGCAACTGCGTGAAAGGACTAGATGCTCGAGCATAGGTTAGCCGCTTGACTGCACGAATACGGCTTCCACTCAACGCACTAACGTCAAACTCAGAAGAGTGAATTACCTTGCCAACCGTCAAATCGTATTCAATAAGGCGGACGATTCCCGCGCGTGAGCACAAGGACAGCAATCCGGCGATAAAGTCTTTGGCCCGCCTATAGAAGGACGGCATAGGCCTAGGTCGATCTAGCTCAGGTCGTAAATGAAGATGCTCTTGAATGCGCTGCACTCCCCAGTGGACCCCATCTCGCAGTCCCCGATTAACGAACCAGGCATACACAGCTCGCGCAGTAGAAAGATAAGGAATCGAGCGTTCAGTCGAAAACAAGCGCAGCTCGCCAGAGACCTCCGCCTCTAGCGCGACATCTCTAGGGTCGGCTTTATCAGACACCGGATCGTAGTTTTTGTCCGGCTTGAGTATCTGAAGCCTTGCTTTGCTGGAGTTAATCTGAAACCCGCGTAGCTTGTTCGGGCGATATGCTGTCAAATCAGAGATCGCCGCTGGCTCGCTCGTGAGCGTTAGTTGTACTTGGCTGTCCAAACGACGCCCGTCACGCGTCTTAAGTCTTAAGCGCCCTCGTACTTGTTCCGTGAGCTCAATAAGCGTCGATTTCGGATTGGTGATGTTCGAAGGGAGGGCATACATCGGCCTCTCCGTTGGAGGCATCGTGGGCTCGTTCGTAATCCTTAGCCGACCACCAGTTAAGCGCCACTCCGCTTTGAGCTGCGTAATGGCACGAAGAGAGAGAACCGAGATTGTAAGTGCGGGATTGATCCCCAGAGATGTAGGGATAATTGAGCCATCTAGAACGACCAAGCCGGGATGCACAGAAGTCGCGCCTGAACCACCCGCGTCGAAGACGCGCCCGCAATGGTCAGTGACCCCCTGGCGGACGTCATTGCCCATCGCGCACCCCCCGAGGGATGCACGGTAACGAGCGGTCCTCGCTGTCTGCCGAACAGACGCTCCAGCTCCTCTGCGAAGGGTCGCCAGAGGAGATTATTAACTACTCGCCCGCCGATCCTTGACTTCGCCATCAATTCTTTGAGCCGCCGATGATGTTCATCGAAGCGGCGGTCCATTCGAAGCGCTGGCCAGTGCACCGTGAGCAGCCCGTCTGCATCGTCGCACAAAGCTTTGTCGCCAAGCGTGAGCTCACCGTCCGCATCATCACGAGCAATCATCGCGAGCACGAGGGAGTGTTTCACTGCATCACGATTGACGGCTGCATCATCATGCTTTGGACAATCACGCTCGTACCGTCTCCACGGCCTTTGGCCTAGTTGATTAAGGACATCGAAGGATGTGATGGCTTCCTCGAATAGGCGCCGCAGGGGGCCAGGGACCGCCAAATCTTGAATCACCAGATCGGATTCGGGGTTTCCAGTCCTCAGATCAATCATCGCCGTGATCGTCGGTCCGATCGCCCGGGGTCCAGATCCCTTCTGCGCTGCGGCTGCCGGAGGCTCCGTTTCGTCGGCTACGGCATTGACAACTTCATCCAAGCCGTAGGCGGTGACGAGCATATCTCCATTTGCCGAAAACTTGCGGCCCAGTTGAGCCGAGAACCGAAGCGCACCCTGCGAGCGCAGCAATATTTCGGTCGATCCCAAGGTACCTGCCGACAGAATCAAACGCTTCGTACGAACTTGGAAAGGTGTCGATTGTCGGTCACGGAGGTGGTTATCGGTGTGATTGACATGGACAACCCATCCGGCGTCGGTGCATGGAGCAAAACGAAGGACGGTGGCTCCCGTCACGAGGCGGGCACCGCTCTGGTTAGCCAAGAACAGCAAATTTAGATCTAGGGAGTTCTTTGCGCCGTGGTTGCAACCGGTTGCACAATCTCCGCACATCGCGCATTCATTAAGCAACACTCCTGCGCTGTTTGGTCCGCTGGACGTGGAAACCGTTATTGGCAGCAACGTTGTCGTCGCAAGCCTGTTGAGCTGACCAGTTTTTTTAAGAAGCCCGACATGCGCCGCGGGAAGGGGGCGTGCTCCTACAGAGTGACGGAGTAGGCCCGCCAGCTCGAAAAGCGTCTCGTCGACACGAATAGCATGAGGCCAGCGCCCTTCACGGAACACCTCATTTCTCGGCATCTCCATAACGCCAGCATTAATAAGTGAGCCGCCGCCAAGTCCCGAGGCAACAACCGTAACGGCATCTTCGCTCGAGCGGACGTCATAGAGGCCGTCATGAGCTCCCATTTGACGTCTTGCATCGGGGGTCATGAACCGGACATGACCCGCTAAATCGGCCTGGCGAGACGGAAATGCGCCAGATAAGTATTCTTGTCCGCGCTCGAGAATGCATAAACGTAGCGGTTGGCCCGTCTCGTCGGTACAGGCGCTCAGCTCTGCAGCAGCAATTGCCCCGCCATACCCGCTCCCCACAATTACAACATCAAAGTCATACTCACCGTCTCGTTGTAACGTTGCGTTCGCTATCCGCGGATACTGACCTGCCACTGCATTTTCATCCAGCGGCAGTTAGAGTCTTGAGGTTTTGTACGCCAAGTGGCGCGGATGGAGCAACGGACGATCGGCGGAGCTGGTCGGGGTTGCGCAGCCGATCGTCCGTTGCGGTGAGGTGGGCGGCGTAGGCCGCGGGGGTCAGGTATTTCAGCGACGAGTGGGGACGCTGGAGATTGTAGTCGGCGACCCAGTTGGCGATCTTGGCGCGGGCGTCATCGAGATCAAAGAACAGGGTCTCGTTGAGTAGCTCATCGCGCATCCGGCCATTGAAACTCTCGACGAAGCCGTTCTGCATCGGCTTTCCCGGTGCGATGAAGTGCCAATCGATGGCTGCGTCCTTGCACCAGGCGAGCATGGCGTTGCAGGTGAACTCGGTGCCATGGTCGGACACAATCATTCCTGGCTTGCCGCGTCGCTCGACGATTGCCGTCAGTTCGCGGGCCACGCGCTGCCCCGAGATCGACGTCTCCGGAATGGCGCCCAGGCATTCTTTGGTGACGTCGTCGACGATGTTGAGGATGCGGAAGCGTCGGCCATTGGCGAACTGGTCGTGGACGAAGTCCAGCGACCAGCGCGCGTTGGGCCTCGCCTCGACCAGGATCGGGGCGCGGGTCCCCACGGCCTTGCGGCGAGCCCGCCGCTTGCGGACGGTGAGCCCTTCCTCGCGATAAAGCCGGTAGATCCGGTTGATCCCCGAGGGCTCGCCCTCCCGCCGCAGCAGGACGAACAACCGGCGATAGCCGAAACGCCGCCGCTCGTTGGCGAGATCGTGCAATCGGCCACGCAGAACTGCGTCCGGCGGGCGGCTGGAGCGATAGCGGATCATCTTCCGATCCGCCTCCACGATCGAGCAGGCCCGCCGTTCCGACAGGCTCATGACGGCCTGCAGATGCGCGACCGCAGCGCGCTTGGCGGCGGGCCCTACCATTTTTTTGAAAGGAGCTCGCGAAGTGCGGCCGCATCGAGCATCTGCTCGGCCAGAAGCTTCTTCAGCTTCGCGTTCTCCTCTTCCAAGGCCCTCAGCCGCTTCGCTTCGGAAACGTCCATGCCGCCGAATTTGGCCTTCCAATTGTAGATCGTCGCCTCGGAAACACCGTGCTTGCGAGCCAGGTCGGCTGTCTTCGCCCCAGCCTCATGCTCCTTCAATACCGCGATAATCTGCTCTTCCGTGAACCTTGCTCGCTTCATCTGTCCGTCCTTCTTCGGGCCGGACTCTAACTCCTTCTGGAGGAAATACGCAGTGGCAGGTCAATACTCATCAACCAGCGACTCAAGCCCACAAGACAGCCACGTTGTTTGCTTGCCAAGTGCGGAAGGGAGCTCACGAGGTGAATCTGTCGGGCACATAGCATGAGATCCTCAATCGAATAAACTTGGAATGTCCCGCGCCCAAACACGTGTGGTCCGGCTGGAACCGTAAAAAGACCATGCCGACAATGTTAAATTCGATCTTGGCGGCGCCTCATTTCAGCGGAGATCATCGCTCTGTCTTGCCGCAGCGAGAGCTCCTCCGCGGCTAACAAAGCCTGATTCCATGTGGTCAACGCATGATCCTTCTCACCGTCCAACCAATTAGAGACGCCTTTCCATAGACGGTATTGTGCTCTCCCAACGGGAAAGGCGAGGCTATATCGCTTAAGATCATAGAGAGCTTGAGTCTCCCACTCACGCCACTGGTCGTATTCTCGCGCCAGGCCAGTCTCGCGGCCACGAAGGAGGACTTCACAAACGCCAGATATTCCCACAAGTATACTATGCGAGGTCGGGCGATGCATCGCGCGCAATAGCCGAAGCGTCTCATCGACGGCCTGGAGGCTCTCGTCATTGGATCCGACCCGCGATAACGCTAAGGCTAAGGATCCCTTCGATGACACAAACGCTGCAAGGTCAGCGGATCCGAACATCGCTGAGGTAATAAGCTTTAACAGATCGATCGCTTCGCGAGGTCTGTCGGCCTGGAGTGCACACAGGGATTTGCATCGCAACGCCCATATCTCTTGCTGGATGTTTCCGCTACTCTGAGCGCGCGATAAGAGTGCGTTCGCTGTCTCCTCCAAACTGGTCCAATCACCTCTATAAAAAAGAGACCAGAATCGAATTACCTGCGCATTAGACCATCGCAATTGATCGCCTGCCTGCAAACTAAGCTCTTGTGACTGCTTGATGCGACAGTCAACCGCCGGCCAATTGCAGTGGCCAACCTGCCAGAGAGCATCCAAGTAGCACACGTGTGAATGGATCGCCGGGTCACCCAGGCTTACGGCCGCGTGTTCGGCCTTCCTGATGAAATATTCGCAGGTGCGACGAAGACCGACTAGCCCAAAGCCGGATGCGACTTGCGAAGATGCTATGGCCAGTTCCGTTGTGACTCCGGTCCGCTCAGCATGAACGACAGCCTCGATAAGGTGTCGCATGCTTTCGATAAAGCGAAGTTCGAAATAGTCGACCATTGCCGCTTGGCTATGGCATCGAGCCATCTCTCGCTCCCAAGCCAGCGCATGATCAGAGTATTTAAAGGTCCGTGGCGGAAATAGCTGCTGGAGGAGAAGCCTTGCCGCGCTTGCGATAAGACGACTTAATCCGCTGACGGAGGAACTCCGGACCGACTCTCCAGCTAGGGTAAGCGCTCGACGAACTGCGACGCCCTGAGCATGAATATCGCCCCGACAGTACTGAGCTTCGGCTAGCTGTATCCGCCGCCGCACCGCTTTCAGCTTTTGCTCCTTAGTCAAAACGGGTTGGCGGGATTCATGGCTGAAACATATGCTGAGAAAGGCCTCGACCTCTCGGAATGCGCCGACTTGCAACGCTTTGGCAGCGGCGATCTCGGCGTAGGTGACAGCCTTGTCGTTCTGGCCTGCGGCTTCGAAGTGCTGGACAAGAGCTGCTATGTCGCCGCCAACAGCTGCGGCTTCTGTTTGTTCTAGACAATCAGCTAGGGTCCCATGGAATCGTTGGCGCAGGTCTGCGGGAATTGAGCCATAGACAACATCCCTGATTTGATCATGTCGAAACTCGTATTCTCCATCGCTTCCGCTGCTCCGGATGAACTGTGCCGCGACAAGGAGTTCGAGATCAGAGCGAATAGCCTCTTCAGATGCATGCTTCAGCAGGACCTTGAGAGAGTTCAACGAAAACGATCGCCCGATGACAGCTGCGGCTTTTAACACCTCCAAGATATTGGGCTCAACTCGATCTATTCGCTCTCGAATAACCCGCTCGACTCCTTCGAAGTACCGAAGCTCGTCCAGTGGCCGAAGCGAGCGCCAGCAGCCGTCGCGAACAGCTACCAACCCCTCAGTCTTTAGAGTCAGTGTGATCTCCTCAGCGAATAGAGGATTACCACAAGCTAGCGCAGATATCCTATCCGCCAATTCGCGCTCCGGAGGGACTGTGCCAAGTACACGCGCGGCAAGCTCGCGAATTTCAGCATCATTAAGCTCTTCGATTGTCATGAAACGGCAGAAGCGACTTGGATCCTCCAAATCAGTTCCTGACGCGGTTGCTCTCGCCGCATCGGCACGTCGCTGTATGGCCCGGAGCTCTTCGGGCGCCTCCTCGGATCGCACGCACAGCAAAATGAGGATAGACGATCGGGTCGCGAGGACCCACTCGACTAGCCTCCAAGAGGCAGAGTCAAGCCACTGGCTATCCTCGAGAATCAAAATCAGCGGGTGACGGCCAATCGCGGCCAGTAAATCACCGACGAGCCGCATCGTTGCATCGCCCCGGTGGGCTGCCTGTAGGTGGCGCGTATTATCGTTCTCAGCAATCGCAACGTCTAACACCCCGCCCAGCAATGGTAGCCGTTCCAAAATTGCCAAATCCTCCTTCACGGAAGATCTGATCGCATCCAGGACGGTGCGGCCCTCTGTGTCCGAAGGTAAATCCAAAAGAGATGTCAATAACCGCCGCCATGGTAGAAGGGAGGTCCTACGATCATCGCGCTCGGCTCGTGCCACAGACACCATTGCTCCTGCAGATCGGAGCTCTTCAGCGAACCACGCGACCAACGTGGATTTCCCGATGCCAGCTTCGCCTTGAATGACCAAGAGCCTCTTGCCGCCATTCCGTACCTCTTCGAATGTACGCGCCAAAGCCTCCATTTCGTTGCGTCGACCAACCAGAGACGCGAACACAGAATTAGCTTGGTGCGGCTCCATGGGGCGAAAAACCGCCGCCATATTGCCGAGTCCAGCTAATTGAAGCGTGCCTTGCGGTGCAAACTTGAATGCAGTTCGGCTGGACCGCTCTGTCGGTGCGTCGCAGAGAACGCTTCTTTCGCTTGCCACCATTAGTCGTGCGGCACGATTGATTGGCGCGCCGTGCCACATGAGCTGGCGGCGGCGCGCGCTTCCAACAATTCCCAAAAATGCGTCGCCGGTGGCAACACCCGTCGATGAGGCAAACCCAAGCCGGTCTACAGTCTGACTAATGGCATGGGCGGCATCGACGGCACGACGCGGATCATCTCGGTGGAAATTGCCGCGGGCTCCAAATGCAGTAGAAAAGACAAGCCCCTTATCATCATAAAAGAACTCTCCTAGCGGACCACCTCGAGATCTCGCAATCTCCTGCAATGCTACACATAGAGCTTGATGTTGCGACAGCGCCGAGCGATCTAAGCAGTTGAGGCCAATTATGCGTGTGAAAATCGCGGAGACGGGTCTTATTTCGTCTAGCATCGACAGATCATCATTGATCTGGCCGAGGGCATCGGAGTCGAGCGCCAGCGGTCCGTGGATGTGGACTGGTCTCGAAGGTTGCAGGCGCTCTCTCAGTTGCGATGGTAGAAATGCGGTTAGCCAGTCGGTCGGGGCCCTGTGCACACGCGGGGTTTCCATGGCAGAGAGTTTCAGTGCAGGGACTGAGCCTGCCTTCAACGCGCCCTTCGCGTCATCAGAGAGTTCGTAACTCCAACTACGAGCGATGCCTTGGCACGCAGCAGCTTGGGCAACGGCTTGCCCGCCCGCTATCAGCTTCCAATCGGACTGACCACCCAGAGCGGCAGCCCAAAGTCCACCGGCGCCTATCCCGATATGAAGAGCTGGAGTAATTTCCCTGACGCCGCCTCGCCTCGTATCGTTGCCGCTCCGGCAGATAATAGTGGCGCACTCGATCGCTCTTCCGACAGCAGCGTCAAGATGGTCTGCTTCAGCATCCCAGTACGCCAGCAACGAGTCTCCGGCGAAGTACAGGACTTCGCCTCCGAGTTCTACGACGTGCTCGGCGCATCGACCGTATGAGTTGCTCAGAAGTCGCGGAAGTTCTTCAAGCCCCTCTCGCCCGCGATGCGCGAGTTGTTCTACGAGCGCCGTGTATCGCGATACATCGACGAACATCACGGCTGCGGGAAACCGTAGTGCCACTGGCCGGCGACCTTCGCTGCCGTAGAGCCGATCGAGCAGCTTCAGTGGAAGAAAATCATCAAGCAGAGAATGGTACCCATTCATGTTCTGCTTCCGGTATCCGCGCTCAGCGCGAGCGGATAAAAAACGCTTTAAATGATGTCTTGCGTGATCAGCGCCTGAAAAGTCCTGATGGCGAGCATCGTCGTCAGACGCTCCATCAGAAGCCACTCTTTGTTGAAGCTACAAAATAACTATTACGCCTGCAACTGGCGCTCGGGTGTGAAATGGATCACATAGATCCGGTGAGGAAATGGCGTAAATTGCGGATCCTCGGCAGCTCCCATTCAAGCTGAGGGCGTCCCGAGTATTAATGATGATCGACTTAGCACGCTGATCATGTGCGGGCAGCTGCCGTTCGGGATGCCCAAACCGCTGATCTCTGCGGTCGGCTGCAATACTTGCAGAGCAGCCTGATGCATAATGCTCAGGGCAGCCTTTGACCCAACCGGAAGTCGATATCTGGACCACGACGCGGATCGCGTTAGTCAATTCCGACGGACCATGCATCGCTGCCTACAGCCGACATCATTCGGCCGATCGTATACCTCGGGGGTCGGTATTTCGGTTCGAGACCACGTAGTCGATCTCACCATACGTAATCCCAATATCCATCAGCTCTTGATCACTCAGTTTGCAAAGATCGCGTCGGAGCCGCTCCCATGTCCGCCACTCCTGAAAAGCGAACCACCAATTCTTGAAGGGGCTGATATTACGCCGCTGCGGTACGGTCGTCTGGACCAAGCCCGTTGTTTGAAAAATCGTGCTCATTGCAGCGTCCTCGGGTACCTTGTTCCCACCGAAACAAGCTGCCAAAATCCGGCCCAGCACGCTTTACGTGCTGCTTACATTTTCCTTTCGGGCGGCTTATTCTTTGCTTTTCAAGCGTGGCCGGGTCGAGCCGGAGGTCGCCTAAGGGATTTCGCGTCTTGCGCTATCTCTTCGAAGAGTACGAACTGGATTCCAGCCGCCGCGAGCTATACCGCGACACAAGCGTTGTCGCCCTGGCACCACAGGCCTTTGATCTGCTCGACTATCTCATCCGTAATCGCGAGCGCGTAGTTAGTAAGGACGAACTCATCACGGCCATTTGGAAGGGGCGGTGCGTATCGGATGCTGCGCTGACGACCCGGCTAAATGCTGCTCGATCCGCAGTTGGCGATTCCGGGGAGAACCAGCGTCTGATCAAGACGCTGCCGAGGAAGGGCTATCGGTTCATCGGTACAGTGCAGGAATCCCACAGCGCTCCGACGGTGGCAGCAACCGACAGCGAAAGGACGGCGGCTAAACCTGACCTTCCGCTTCCCGACAAGCCGTCGCTCGCGGTTCTCCCATTCACCAACCTGAGCTCCGATCCCGAGCAGGAGTATTTCGCCGACGGGATGGTTGAGGACATCATCACCGGCCTTTCACGGTCCAAATCGCTGTTCGTCATCGCGCGACAATCCACTTTCACTTACAGAAGCAAGGCCATCGACGTTAGGCAAGTCGGGCGCGAACTAGGCGTTCGGTATGTGCTCGAAGGCAGTGTGCGCAAGTCAGGCGACCGAGTTCGAATTTCGGGGCAGTTGATCGAGGCCACGACTGGTGCCCACCTTTGGGCCGACCGCTTCGACAGCCAACTCAAGGACATCTTCGATCTGCAGGACCAAGTCACGAGCAGCGTGATTGGCGCACTCTTTCCTCAATTGGAACGGGCCGAGATTGAGCGCGCAAAACGCAAACCAACTGAAAATCTTCAGGCCTACGATTACTATCTTCGTGCACTCTCAAGCTTCTATCAATTCACCCGCGAACAAAACATTGAAGCTCTCAGATTGACCCGCCTTGCCTTCGACATCGATCCCGGATTGGCCGCAGCATACGCGCTTGGTGCTTATTGCTACTTGCAACGAAAGGTTTTCGGCTGGACGATCAACGCGGATCAAGAACTGAACGACACCCGACGATTGGCAACCCGCGCTATTGAGCTCGACAACGATGATCCAACTGTACTCGTGAGGGTCGGGCAGGCAATTGCCGCCGTACTATATGAACTAGACATGGGCATGGCCCTCGTGTTCCGAGCCTATGAGCTTAATCCCTGGCGCAACCGGGCGATCTCCGAAGCCTGGTCCGCCGACATCGGCGTCGCCTGCGTGGTGGGGCGCCACGCCGCCGATGCCGGCTGCTGCCCGGCCTTATCCACCCAGCGCCGCAGCACCGAGTCGCGCAGCCCGAGTTCCTTGCCTACCGACGTGATCGAGCGACCGCTCGACACCACCAGCTCAACGGCCTGGCGCTTGTACTCTTCGGTAAATGACCGACGTTGACGTTCCATTCGACACCTCCGGGCTCAATGAGCCTACTACAGGTGTCCACTCATTCGGAGGAGGTTCACAGATAGGCTCGTAGTGATTGCGGTGCGAATATCCGAGATCCTAGGGTGTTACGCGAAAAATTGTCGTGCCGCAGCTGAGAAAGATTTGTACGAGCAGCTAGGGATCTCGAACTTTCGGTCAATGAAGAGGTCGTGCGACGTGGTCGTCCCACTGGGCGTCAAAAAATAATGCAAATCAAGGTCCCGATCCACCAACTTCTATGGGAGGAAATCAAAGCTGAGCCTGGTAATAGCGAGCTTGTCGACGCCGTTTTGAAGATTGTCGTATCTCGTACCGGAGGATACGCCGACCTGCGAGGCCCGCGTTGCGCACTTCCGTTTGTGACCCTAGCTGTGTAAAGACGCGAATTCTTCAGCTCGTCATCTATGTTGAAACCTCTTGCGAGCTTGAGTGCTACATCGATCTTGGACGAGTAAGTTGTTCTATCGCGATCAAGCGGCTCCGCCTTTTCACACAGCCAAGACCCTAAACGGAAGTCGCAGGGCAAGGCGGTCCGAACCTCCGGGACGGGCACCAGCCTGCAAGTTCGGGGTAGCGCAAATGCAATTTGCTGGGACTACCTTTGCATGGACCAGACGATAGCGTTCGTGAGGATTCGCTGGTAGCGAGCGTCCTGCCAAACTGCCGGCTCGTGGCCTAGCGCCGTGTAGAATACTCGCCCATTGCCGTAGCGTCGGGTCCATGCGAGAGGCCAACCATAGAATCGTTGATGCACACCGGCCTTGCTAAGGTCCACCGAGCTGGGGTCGAGGCGCAGGAGGACGTGTGATCCACGGTGGTCGAATTCGCTGATTTGGTAGATCTCATCCTCGACTTGCAACGAAGTCCCGAGAAAAGCCACCAGGGGATTGCTGGGATCAAGCACCTCGATTGTCGCGGCCTGATGCCAGGGATGACCGTCGAAGTAGCCGCCGATCAGATCGAGATAATCCGGCCAAGTGTAGAATGTGTCCGTCGCCGAATGAATGCCGACGAAGCCACGGCCCCCGCGAATGAAGTCGAGAAGTGCCGTCTTTTGCGCGTCGTCCATGGGAATTTCGCCGGTTGTGTAGAATATCACCGCGGCGTACCGGTCGAGGTTTTCGGTCGAAAATTCTGACGTGTCGTCCGTTGCGATGACTTCGAAGGCGCCGGAATTCCTCCCGAGTTGCATAAGTGTCGCACTGGAAAGCGGTATCACTTCGTGCCGATAGCCGGCGGAATATGTGAAATAGAGGACTTTTTCTGCGGAGCGCTCTGCATGCGCATTAGCTCGTCGGATTGCCAACGTGCTACTGATGAGTGCGATGAACTCTCGTCGCGTCACCATCCTCTCCCGACGCTGCTCGCCTTCCCGCATTGATTGCCATCACCCGGGCCAAGTTCGAAACCAGACTCACGCAAGGGGTATCCAGACCGACAAGCTACAAAATATACGAACGTCGGTGGCAAGGTCTCAACTCCTATGGGCTCCCCAAAGCGGGCATACATTACTCCGAACACGCGAAGCACTAAATGTGGATGTCTGCCTCTGGCCCGCAGGCGAAGATCGCAATGACCCTCCGGCACGCGTCGGCAGTTGGGGCCAGATCGCGAAGACGCGGCCAACCCGACGCGAATGACCCGTAGCGGTCTTCGGCTTGACTGAGGGTACGACGCGTCCGACCCCTATTGAACTCAGAAGGAGAGAAGGATGCTAGGGAAAGCGAAGGTGGCCGGCCGTCTTCCAGCCAAGGACCTGGATCGGGCGGGCGTTCTATTCCGAAAACTCGGCCTCGACCCGGTCGAACAGCGCGAAGGTGGACTGCGCTATTGGCGCTCTTCTTGGAAATCCGCATTAATTGCCTAACTGAGTGGAACCTGTACTATGTGCTCCCGAGCCTTGGGGACGGACATGAAGCGGCGGGCGTTCATCACGGCACTTGGTGCCGCTGCAGCGTGGCCACTCGCTGCAAGCGGCCAAACTCTGGCGAGATCAGTTCATGTTGTATTGCTGTCGCCAGTTGACCCGTCGGGGTTGGCTGGCCTTCGCAAAAACCTGCAGGACCTTGGTTATGTCGAAGGTCGCAATATCCGATTGGATGTGCGAAGCGCCGGAGGACAAATTGATCGTCTTCCCGAGCTTGCCGAGGCGGTCGTGCGGGAAGGCGGCATCGACGCAATCCTCGCGCAGAGCTTTCCTGCAGCGATCGCGGCATACAGAGCCACGCAAACTATTCCGATTGTTGCCATTGTTGGGATTGATCCTGTCGCATCGGGTTTGGCTGAAAGCCTCGCTCATCCCGGCCACAACGTCACGGGAATTGCGATTTTTGCCGAGGAAACGGACATAAAGCTCGTTGAGTTGCTGCGCGAGATTGCACCCCGCGCCGTCCGTCTCGCCGCCGTTACGGCCATAACCGGCGGTGGCAATCTGAGCCTTGGTGCGGTTCAGGACACCGGTCGCAAGCTGGGCTTTGATGTCGAAATAATCAAGATTGCCGATCCGGCCGATCTTGCGACCGCACTGAGCCCGGAAGTCCTGAGTAGGTTCGACGCGTTCATGTTTCCGCCGGATGTCGTGCTGTCCGGTCACAAGGCCGAGGTTGTCAAGTTGATCGGTTTAAGCAACAAGCCTGCAGTCTTTCCTTCGTCCGATTGGGCCGAAAGCGGGGGTTTGTTGTCTTTCGGGCCCGACCTTGCCGAGGTTGGTCGGCACATGATCTTGCAGCTTGATCGCGTGTTGAAAGGCGAAAAGCCACGTGACCTACCCTTCGAACGCCCCACAAAATTCGCGCTCAACATCAATCTCCATACCGCTCGCGCTATGGGAATCGAGCTGTCCCCGACATTGCTAGTCCGCGCCGAGAAGGTGATCGATTGATGTCGCCTTCTGGCCCATCCGTGAGCCGCGGAAGCCGAAGACGCCCGTCAGGTTACTTTCATCTCTAGCTCTTACACACCCTCACGGCTTCTCATTCGCCTCCACGTATCGCGCGAAATTGTCGAGGATTGCTTGCCAACCGCCCTGCTGCTGCTCGACTGAGTGGGTCGGTTCGCTATCGAAGACAATACGGACGACAATGCCTTTGGGGCCGGGCAGGAACTCGACTTCGGCCTTTCGATCGCCGAACGCGTATTCGATCCGCTTGTGTTGGACGACCTTGGTGTAGGTGCCGGCGAAATCGAACCCCATGCTGCCGTCCTTGGCCTCCATGCGAGACGAGAAGGCGCCACCGTCCCGCAGGTCGACCGTAGCCTTGGTCGTATGTCAGTCGTCGGACGCAGCGTTCCACTTCACGATGTCGGCCGGCGTAGTATACGCGCGCCAGACCTGATCGATCGGGGCCGCTACGTTGGCTTCGACGGTGATTCTCATGGGTCTTGCTCCAGTTCAATTTCACAGGCTTGAGGTGACAACATCACCTCTCGTGTGCTGGGTCCATCTACAGCCCTTGCGTGAAGTGTCCACCCAAGGACGACCGAGACCCGTCCATGCCGACATGGTCCAGCCGTCGATGCGGAAAAATTCGAAAAAGGGTTGTCATAGGTCTTTTGGCTATCCACGAACGACCGCGAGCAAATTGGAAGCCGCAGCCTGCGGCGAGTCCGGATCTGGCCCATCAGCGAAGTGAGGCCTGTTCGGCTTGAGGTCCGGTCGGTGAGCCATAGCGGCTTCCCCCGAGTTCTTCGCATTTTGACCAAATCGGTCCGGAGTGATCGGGCGTGTGAGTTGGAGGGTTCATTTCGGGGCGAAGCGGAAGTGGCCGGCATTTTAAGGTGCGCTTGTGGAGGCGAAGATCGGTAACGTCGAGATAAACGATCTCTGAACTGCCCGTTCGGCCGGCGTTCATATCATCCCTTTAGGATTTCCACACAGTAGTGAACCCGAGCCGTAGTTTCCAGCCGTGGAACCGAATCCACGCGCTCGATAATTTGCGCAGGGACTACTCACAATGGAGGAGACACAATGAAGAAGCTTCTCATTTCGGCTGCTGCCGCTGCAATCATGACCGGCGCTGCCTACGCCCAGACGGAATTTTATGTAGTGCAAGACACCTCCACGAAGAAATGCACCATCGTGGACAAGAAGCCGACCACCACAACCACCGTCATTGTTGGCGACGGCAAGGTGTTCAAGACACGCACTGAAGCTGAGACCGGGATGAAGACCATCAAGGTTTGCGCGCACTAAGGGAGGGGTGGTGAGAAGCGATAACTCCCGCTCCGTCCGCTCCCATCGACAAGAGAGAGGCCGCCGAAGTGGCCTCCCTCTATTCACCGGAACATACTAACTGGAGGATCAGCCATGTTGAAAGGAATGTGCAAGTATGCATTCGGCGCCACAGCGGCAACTGCGCTTTTTGTAATCCCGATCTCCGCCTTTTCCCAATCCTTTGAGATTGGACCGGGAGGCGTCCGAGGGTACGACGGTCGAGGAGGCGGGCAATGCGAGCAATTGCGGCTTGCCTGCGAAAACAAGGACGCGCTAGGGGAACGGGGCGAAGGAAATTGCCGCAGATACCGGGAGACCTGCCAAAGACCAGTACGCAGGGATGTGTGCGCCGAATTGAGACAGGCCTGCCTCTACAAGAACGAGCTGGGCGAACAAGGCGCAGGAAATTGCCGCAGGTATCGCGAGACTTGTAGGGGGCGCCTGTAAAGGTCTCGTCAATTTTCAGGATGGTGGAGTGGTCCGGCATCGCTCGGCACTGCCTCGCGCACGCGTCATCGCGAAGGCCGCCTCAGTTGGCGGCCTCGTTCATATGGGCCACCCCCGCGATATCGGCTACTCGCGCTTCTGCGAAGTGTCCGCACGCCTCGTTGAGGTCCACTCAGTGGGGCATAGCGGACTAGATTTGCTCAGGTTGAGTTCTTCGCATTTTGACCCTTAGCGGTCCGTGGGGAGAGCTCTGACGGCGGCCGGGCCGATAAGTTGGAAGTTCAATCCTGGCCTAATTTGTTCTTGAGGTGACCTCTCGAACTTCGCCCGGTTGGAGCTTCAAGACTTCAGCCTCTTCAAGCGTGAGCTGGCTGGTTAACAGCGAGGCTGTCCACCCTTCTGGAATGGCATTCAAGACTTCAGTGACCGCTTCGTCGCGCGGGGTCGCAGCCACCCAAAGCTGATGTTCCCGATCGTCGGTGGTCACTTTAACTAGATGAATGCCTTCAGTGTTTGCCATAACTCACTATGCTCCCAGAACTAGGCAAGTTCCAGTCGCTTACGTGACCATACCTGCAGGCCGGTCGTTCTCCGACCGGGAAATCGCGCTCGGCGTCTAATTAGGAACCGGCCTTTCTTTCGCACATTGCTCCTGCATCACCGCGCGACCTAGGCTCCTATCGGTGATGAGAACGCTGATTGCGCTCCCGCCCACTCAAACAGGGAGAAGCGCCATGATGAACCGGCGCCGTTTCGAGCAACCACAATCATTCCAAGCTCGCCTTGCCGCGTTCGCACAAGACGCACGCGACGAAGCTGAAAAGCTTCCGCCGGGCATCGAGCGCGACAACATGCTGCGCAAAGTCAGTCAGGCAGATACAGCGGCTCACCTAGAGGAGTGGGCCAATTCCTCTAAACGACTATCACCGAAGTAAGGTCATCATGGCGCGCTATTACTTCGATACTCATAATGGTAAGCTTGTTCGCGATGACGTGGGAATTGAATGCGACAGCTTTCAATCTGTGCGCGCTCAAGCAGCGGCTGGGCTCGCCGATTTTGCAAGAGATATAGTGCCGAGCGCAAAGTGGCGCGAAATGGCAATCCGGGTCCGAGACGACCAAGGCAAACCTGTGATGCAGGCAATTTTGCGCTTTGAAATTAGACAACCGTAAGAAGAGCCACCTCAGTTGGCGGCCTCGCGCCAGGAAAATGGCCGGCGATACGATCGACGACATCGGCGATACATTCGCGACAGTAGATGGTCGGGCAAGCCGTAAACGCAATTTGCTCGAGGGGCCCGAAGAGTTCGACCGTTTTCGAATTGATCGGTTCAAGCCAATCCAAGTCCGAGCTGGGAGAGCAACAATTCGGTCATCCCGGATCACACGCTATAAGACAGCATTCTCAATCGCATGCAGACCCGGTCAACTGAGCCGAAAAAATACCGCCGTAGCTGATGATATCAAAGCATTGAAAGCACGACAATTCCGTCTTCGAGCTCCCCCGAAGCAAGGCGCGCCCGCGCCATGCGCTCGAACTCCGTTCGATGCTTCTGGAGATAGCTGAAGGCCTGCTTTTGCGTGTTGAATGTCGTCGCGAGCCGGCACATCTGCCGATTCGCGCCGGATGCGAGAAAGAAAGTAATAGTTCCGTGGTCTGGCTTGATTCTAGGCACGACCTGCGCTCTCCGGCATGTGATCGGCCCTCCGTTAGGGGTGATGGCGTTGAAGGCGACTACCGCGCCGGCTTCCGTGAACGCTTCTTGGGCGGTGGCAACGCTATTCGAAGAGCTTCATCGGCCGCTTCCTTGGCCTCGCGCACCTCGCGGAGCCGCGCCATGTTCTTACGAACCTCGATGGCCTGCCTTTCGACGTCCGCCAATGCTCGCATTCCTTCTTCAGCGGCCAAGCGCTTCCGCTCGGAACGGGCGATACTTTCGACGGACGGTTCTGCCGGCTTCTTGGCGCTCATCGCTCCGTCTCCACAACCGACAAGACCCGCTCAATCCGAAGATCGAGCGGGCAGGGGAACCGTTTCAGTACATCCGTGAAACGGCGCCACGATATCAAGCCAGCGAGAGGTTCTCGGCGCTGACTTTGCCTCGCACCTTGTCGGTCTTAATCTCGAAATTGACCTTTTGGCCCTCAGCGAGACCCGCCAGGCCAGCGCGTTCGACGGCGCTGATATGAACGAACACATCGTTGCTACCATCGCTCGGCTGAATGAAACCGAAGCCCTTTTGGCCGTTGAACCACTTTACAGTACCCGTCGTCATTTTCTTCTCCAAAGCGTGCGAACGCATTCCGCGCGACAATCACACGGTCATCTTCAACTTCGTCGATGTCTTTGGAAAAAGAGCCCGCAGGCGCATTCAACAAGGCACAGCGGCTAATCGAACGAGCTCAATATACATTGCATTCGCAAATTCGCAAGGAGGCAAGCCGATTTGTTTCTGCGAGCCGGCTCTGGTGCTCCGATCCAAGCGCTTCCCGTGTCTCTGTCGAGCTGCAAGCAAGACGTTATCGATTGACAGCGCTGCACGAGAGTGGTCACGTTGATGCCACCAAGCTGTATCGCTTGTGACAAGCAGATCGGCTCGTCCGAAGCCGCGACGAGTGTCGCCGCCACTATCCTCAAAAGTCGCATGAAGCTCCTGCGCAATTGGCTGCCAGCAGGACGTGTCGCATTCGCAGCCCTGAGCGAGGAGGATCAATTGCACGTACTTGTCAGAGACAACAACGTCGAGCAGGCACTTCGTGTTCTCAAGAAGAAGATGCAACGCGAGGGCGTCTTCCGGGAGATGAAGCAGCGGCGTTCCTACGAAAAGCCGTCCGAGAGAAAGACCCGCGAGAAATCTGAAGCCATTCGCCGGGCCCGCAAGCTCGCTCGGAAGCAGGCGATCCGAGAGGGCTTGCTGCCAGCGCCGCCGAAAAAGAAACCGTTTGAACGCAAGCCACCCTTGCCGGAGATCAAGGCACGGGCGGAATAGAGAGCGCCGTCATTGCGAAGCATGCCGTCGAGCTATGGTCTGAAATCGATGCTTCGCAGCACGATGCCCGGCGGCGTGCCTTCGAACTCTGTCGCACGATATTTGCTGGCCGCTCGAGCTTCGATGCGATCCCGCAGGCGGGTGAACTGAGCTTCCCGCTGCTCGGGTCTGACTTGCGGCCCGCGCTCGAGATAGTCCATCGCAGAAGTGGAGATCGCGCAAGGAACCTCCCTGGCACCGTCATGCATCGAGAACCGGACGATCATCCGGTCGTATTCGTGGCTGATAAAGCGGCCGCTGGTCAATGTCATGGCTTGCTCTTACCTGATTGCGGCCCGGCACGTGCTCCAATCGTCGCCCGCGACGGGCCGCCCGCTTCGAGGTCGCGCCGAGCATGGCCCCGTGTCGCGAATCCAGGCGGCCCTCGTTCGCCTCAGCCCTCCCCCGACAGCCGGGCGAAATCGTCGAACAGTGCTGCCACCAGCGCGCGATGGCGCGTATCCTCGGCAGGCAGACTCGCAGCATAGAGGTTGAGCAGATGACGCGCCTTCACTGCCGCCTCCGGCCAGGACGCGGCAGGCACCGTCATCATGCGGTTTTCGAGGTCGGCTTCGCGCTCGCGCAGCTCGCGGAGATTGGCCTCGACGTCAGCCAGTGCGCGGCGCAGGTCGGTGGCCTTCTGCGCGGCCATGCCGCGATGCTTGTCGAGATCGACCGGCTGGTCAGTCATGGGCGATGCTCGCGTCCGCGGCTTGCGCGTTCGCAAGATCGATCGAGCCGATCGACAGCATCTCCGTGGCGCCGCAAGCGCCTTCGGCGGGCACGGTGATCATTGTGGCAACGCGGCGATAGGCCGAGAAGATCAGGCCGTCGATCGTCTCCTCGTCGGTGACGACCTCACAGGCACCCGCTAGCAAGACGCGCTCGATGCCACGGATGCGGAACGGATGCTTGAAGTTGAGGGTTTCTCGCCGCGAGCGGATGGTCATGCACGCCTGCCTTTCGCAAGTGAAGCCCAACCGATGCTGGCTCTCGCGATCATGCACCCTTCGCGCTGCAATAGCCAGCACTATCGTGACCCGCCGGCAAACTAGGATGTCACAGCGGAGCCGTCGCCCGCGCGGCATTTAACGCTCGCTATTGGCTCGGCGCGGGCGTAGGCTCGCCGCCATCACCGCAAATCTCAACGGCTTCGACCGGTGACGGAGGGTCACGTGTGCTCCCGCCGAAGGCCTCCCAAGAGCATTCGATGCCGCGTGTTCGTATCTCGGAATGGATCGTGCCGCCGGTGATCGTTCCATTGTTTTTACTGCTTCTCGTGTGTGGAGCTGCCATCCTCAATGGCTAGGGCAACTCGCGTGCCGTATCTGGTCAGTGGGACCAACGAATACGGAAGCTCCAATCTCGGCCGCGGCAGTGCAATGGTCGCGCTGCGGCTCGCGCGAAAGCTGCTGCGCGAAGGCTACATGGACGTCAGGGTTTGCACTCCGCGCGGACGGGTGCTGCAGTCGAACGAACTCGACGAACTCAAACCACCAAAGGAGAGCGACATGGCGAAGGGCCAGCAACGCGGCAATCGCGAAGCCAAGAAGCCGAAGAAGCAAAAGGCGCAGGTGATCGCTGCGGCGCCGAGCCGCAAGGAAGCCGCTTGGCAGCCGGATTTCGGACCTGCAAAGAAGAAGTAGCAGGACCTGACACCAGCGCAGAACCGCCGGTCTTGCACATCAAGACTTCTGAACGGCCTAAGCCGACGATTGCCGGTCGCTCCTCCGGCGTCTGCCCGTAACCGTACGGCGAGCCAACGAGTCCTACTCACTAAGGGTTCGTATTTCACGCCCTGTTCCTACACGAGGGCGGCGCCCTGGCGGGTGTCGGCCGTGCGGATGCCATTACGTATCCCGTCTTAAAAACTGCAGCCGACAAGGGCATCAAGACCCGCAATTCCGGTGAATCGGGCTATGTTACCAACCAGGACAGACCTGGCGCGGCTTCTCATTCAGCAGGAGAGCCAACCAACACGACGGGGACTACACGCGGAAGCAGCACGTCCAACGATCGATCCAACATGAACAGTTCGCAGGTCGACTACAATGCTTCCTTAAAGGACGGCTCGGCGCCGAAGAAATAGCGAGCTTCCGAACTCAGAGGCTTTCGGCAAAACGCGTTCGGGCGACCAGCCCTCGAAGGCACAATGGGTCGGAGGCACACCCAAGCGACAATGGGTTGGATCAGCGCGAATTCCCAGGGCAGCCGGTGGGGCTTGCTTTCAGCTTATCCGGGGGGCTATTCGCCCTCATGGATGTCCGTTCCTGGCCCAACCAAAGCGGTCGTCGAATGTGGAGGTCCGCTGAGTGCATCGAAGCGGACGTTTCCTGAATCATTCCATAAGAATGCATACGCGAACGGGAAGACGGGCCTGGAGCTACGGCCATTCACTCGTGGCACGCCGCGCGGCTTATTCGGCAGCATCGGCGTGATGGCAGACCACTCATTGTCGGTGAGTTCGTAGCGCATGATTCGGCCCTTGATTTAGGGAGCTTGAATCATCGTCGGCAGGTAGGCTCAACATGCCCGGCCAAGGAGCGCTTTGGTTGCGATGCGCCCGAAAGCGGACGCGTTATACTCACGTTGAGTTTTGTCGTTCGTGCCCGGAGCGGAAGGACGGCGCTAGGCTCGATCGCTGCAGGCCCTGCCCGTTTTATGGGCGCGGGTTGCCATCAGAAATGGCAAAAGCACCAGACCGTTCCGAGCTGGTGGGTTGGAATCGACCGTGTTTCAGTGGGTTACCCGCGGGTCGCCAATGGCATGAATCTTGTTTAAAACTTAACTAAAGTGGATGCGGAAATTGTCATTGGCGTTGTCCAACCCTGGCATCAGGGAAAGGCAGGTAAGCCATGAAGCTAGTCACCGCCATTATCAAACCATTCAAGCTCGACGCGGTGCAGGGCGCGCTGACGGTTCTCGGCGTGCAAGGCATGACCGTGACCGAGATCAAGGGATTCGGCCGACAAAAGGGCCACAAGGAGATTTATCGCGGCGCCGAGTATGCCGTGAACTTTGTGCCGAAGGCGAGGATTGATCTTGTGGTCACCTCTGAGCAGGCGGACAGGGTTGTTGCGGCGATACAAAATGCCGCAAGAACCGGAGAGGTGGGCGACGGCAAGATCTTCGTTTCGCCAGTCGAGCGCGCCGTTCGCATTCGCACCGGAGAGACGGACGAAGCGGCTGTATAAGGCTTCACCGACACCTCTTGCGACCAGGAGGGAGACAATGGCAAACGCGCGCCAAAGACTCGTGCTATTTGTGACGGCTCTCTTGGGGACTGCGCTTCTCTATCTTGCATTCGGTGACGTCGCGCTCGCACAAGACGCGGCCTCGGCAGCCTGCGGCGGCAAGGTTTTGGAAAAATGCACTCCCAATTCCGGCGACACCGCGTGGATGCTCACGTCTGTTGCGCTCGTATTGATGATGACGATCCCGGGGCTTGGGCTGTTTTATGGCGGCTTGGTGCGCAAGAAAAACGCTGGCGACACGGTAATGACCAGCTTTGCCGTGACGTGCCTGATCACGATCCTGTTCGCCATCCTGACCTACAGCTTGGCCTTCCGGGCCGGCACGCCGTTCGTCGGCGGGCTGGACCGCATATTCCTGAAGGACATCCTAAGCGACATCGGCAAAGGCGGGATCGGCAATCCCAACCCGCTCGCGGCGACGATTCCCGAAAGCGTCTACATCTGCTTCCAGATGACGTTTGCGATCATCACGCCGGCGCTGATCGCAGGGGCCTTCGCCGAGCGGATGAAATTTTCCGCGATGCTCTGGTTCATCGGCCTGTGGGCGATCTTCGTCTATGCGCCGATCGCGCATTGGGTGTGGGGACCTGACGGTATCTTCGCCTCCGGCAACGACGCCGCCTGGGTCAAGGTGTTGGATTTCGCTGGCGGGACCGTCGTGCATATCAATGCCGGCGTGGCAGGCCTGATGTGTGCCATTATGCTTGGCAAACGCAAGGAGACGGGACCGGCCCATAACATGGTGCTGACCTTCATCGGCGCCTCGCTGCTCTGGGTCGGCTGGTTCGGCTTCAACGCGGGATCCGCGGTGACGGCAGGCATGCAGGCCGGCATGGCGATGCTGGTGACGCAGATCGCAACGGCGGTCGCCAGCTTCACCTGGATGCTGGTCGAGTGGTCGCTGAAGGGCAAGCCGACGGTCGTAGGCATCTGCTCGGGTGCGGTCGCAGGCCTCGTCGCCATCACGCCTGCGTCCGGTTTCGTCGGCCCGATCGGCGCCTTCGTGATCGGCATCGCGGCCGGTGTCTTCTGCTACTGGGGATGCACCGGGCTCAAGGGTATATTCAACTATGACGACGCTCTCGATTGTTTCGGCGTCCACGCCGTCGGCGGCATCGTCGGCGCACTGCTCACCGGCATATTTGCCGTCGAGCAGTATGGCGGCACCGCGGGTGCTCTGGAAGGAAATCCGGGACAGTTCATCAATCAGTGCATCGGCGTCGCCACGGTCTTTGTGTATGACGCCGTCGTCAGCCTGATCATCCTGTACGGGGTCAAGCTGTTCGTCGGCTTGCGGGTGTCGGAGGAGATGGAGCGCGAAGGTCTCGACCTCGCGTTGCACGGAGAAGCAATACAGTAATCTACGTCGAGTGGTGGCGTCCCGAAGGTGGACTCGCGATTTGACTCAAGCGGGAGCGAACTGCCGCTGGATGCCGAGTCAATACGATTGCTTGAAGCCTGCGAAGATATTCAGTCTTAGAGTCTGTGCGTGGTGTGGCAGACCCCGGCCGCCTTGCGGCACTCTTGGAAGGGGGCCTCCTGATTCAGGATAGAGGGGAGCTGTTGAGCCTCGTCCTTCCGGATCACACCACCACGCGGTTCGCCAAGGACACATTGTTCACGTGACCTCCCTCTAGGAGGGCACAACTCGCGTGCGCGACCTTGCACCGCACAGGTACCACTAGTTAAAGCTTCGACGAGCCCTGAGCTCAGGTCCAAATCGACGAGGCCCTATAGTTATCGAGCTGACCCTCCTGACCTGCTCACGCGTCAGCTCGGGGTTGAAGAGGAGCTTACAGGCGCGTGGCCCGAACGGACGCGCACTTCCCAGGGTTGATGTCCGCTTCTGGCGCTTAGCCGAACAAGGCTGATGCCATTGTGATGTCAGCTACCGGGGGTAGACCGGGCGCGGGGCCGCGCTTGTCCTGACCGCCGCTTGTGACCCTGGCTGTTCTCTAATTCCGGGCGTGAGGTCAAGCTCTCCTTGAACATCCTTGCCGGGTCCATGGTTCTCTCCGCGGTAGGGGCGTGCCCTCCACATGATGGCGTAAGATGACGCTGGCGGATCAATGTGTGAAGCGCGCTTTGCCCTTTCGAGCACCGCAAAGCCAGGGGCGATCTCACCAACGCCAGCGTCCCGGCAGGGACGTTCGCTCCCGCTGCTCGGCGGGAACTCGTTATCCTTTATACAGGCTGATCAGCAGCATCCTTTGATGACCATTTAAATTCGGTACCATCGATCCACATCCGATGCAGAATGACAGCAAGTTTTCGGGCAACCGCAACCTTGGCTTTGCGTAGCCCGCTTCGTTTCGCAAGCCGAATGCCCCATCCTTTGAGTGCTGACCATTTTGCTACGCGTGTGAGCAGCATATTGGCCGCCTCGTAGAGGTAACTTCGCAGCATCTTATCGCCGCATTTCGAGATTCGGCCCGTCCAGTCAATTTCGCCGGATGCGTATCGGCGGGTCGTTAGTCCTGCGTAGGCTCCGACGCTTCGTGATCTCTTGAAGCGAGCGGGGTCATCGATCGTCGCAAGGAAGCAAAGGGCCGTGACCGGGCCGATGCCAGGAGCCGTCATGAACCGTCGCACCTGAGCATTGTTGCGAGCCAGCCGCAGCACCTTGCGGTCAAGGTCCACAATCTGTTGCTCGACGGCCTCGCGTGCCCGGGTTGACGCCGTTGAGCTTGCAGGTAGCGACGATCGACGCCAGCAAGGCCCAGTTTTCCATTTTTTCCGACGGGAAGGGAGCTTAATTGCGGCGAAGCACGCAATAATGGGCCTCAGAATTCCCGCCGCACCGCGGGATGTTTCCGGTTCTTGACCTGGACCCAGTGCTTGCAGCGGCACCGACGTGTGGTCGCTCCAGGTGCTTTGACACCAAACCCTCGAGACCCATTCGGCAGGCGGCGCGACATACCTCAGGGCCAATCTCGCCGCCGTCGAACGGATTGATGAAGACCCTTTCCGGCTGGGCGCAACCGCTCAAGCTCGGTCTTGCGCAGGTGCAACGGCAGCTTGCGTAGATCGTCGCCGCCTTCGGCAAAGTACATCGAATGCCGGCTGCGCCTAACCATCAGGCTGGCGCGTTGCAGCACGCAGGGCGCGCCGGCCCCACCGCAGGCGTGCAGATCCAGCCTTAGCCCTCGTTGCAGCCCGACAAAGCGCCCGCAGCGGAACCAATTTTCGGCGAACACAATTGTCTTGTGGGGAGCGATGGAGGCCCATCGCCATGAGAACCGAATATCTCAGTGCGATCGTACTAGCCGCTTTTGCAGCCGCTGCTGGGACGGCGGTCTATTCCATGAGAAGCCAATCAGACTTTTGCCCGCAACCATGGGCAGCGTCAGTCACCGCGTTCTTCGCTCCATGTCAGGCGTTTTATAGCGCCATGGGTCACGCTGACCCGGAGGCCGTGCGGGTGAGCCTACTGACACCCGCCGAGCTACCGGATCTGCCGCCCCCGCTATTGGCGGCCCGGCTAGCTGGGTCCGTGGATCCGTTCTTGCACGACTCCGGTGGCTAATAGCCGGCGACGCGCAATTTCTCCGAACGTGCAGGGACAGGCATGCCCTCTGATCCCGCGGATCAGGCCGGGAAGGGAAGTCGCTACAGATTGCAGCGGTGTTGGCCGCGCATCAGATAAGAACGGCGGTAGGCGATTGGAGCAAAAGCGATGCGTTCTGTTTTGTCCTTGGGCCTGTTGATTGCCCTGTGTGCTTCTGCTGACGCTGCAACGGCGCATCACTCTAAGCCGCGACATCTTATCGTTCGGCCCAGCCAAGGCTTGACATTACGTCACGCCGTTCCGGGCCGGGCCTACGCAGCGCCTCGCCCTCCGATCCGTTACGACGAGATGCCTGGATCCAATGATCCGTCCAAGTTTGGCGGCATGTGAGGCCCGGAGATGCGCCTTGCGGACTACCTTTCGCGACGGCCGCGAGGGGTGTCGGGCGCTGCTCACCGGCGTGAACCTGGGTGATGATGGCATCAGCGGAAGGAAGCTGGCGCGGCAGATCAGGAAATCACGCCTGTCTTTCCCGTGCTCTACATGACGAGCGCCAGCGCGCCGGACTGGAAAGCGCAGGGCGTCGATGGCAGCCTCCTCATCGAGAAGCCCTTTGCGCCGGCGCAATTGGCTGCCGCCGTCTCGCAGCTACTCGATAGCGGGCCGCGACGTGTTGATCCGGATCGTTGTGAGACTGCGATCCTTCTCGGATCAGCGGATCGTCAGCGTGGCGGCGATGCCTTGGCCGTGCATGTGGCCGCAGCGCGAGCCGCCGCTACCGCCATCCAATCCCGCAGCAGGCCTCTGTCCTCCTTCGAAAAAGACGCGCGCCGCTTGAGGTCGGCCAGGGTGTCGTCGGGATGGCATCGCTCGAAATCCTCGCGGATCAGCGACTCGAGGTAGGTCCGGTCCCAGGCGCCGGCTGAATCGAGATGCTGGTGTGGGTCGGTCCTCATGGTGCACGCGGTCGAGAGCGGTCCCGATGCGGCACAACGGCAAGAGCGATTGTTGGTTCACGCATGTACCTGCCGGGTCGACGAGGACCGCCTCGAGACCGCCTCCGAGCGGGAACCCGCAAATGTCCAGGCCGTTCGAATCACAGGGGCTGGCCTTGAAGGAGCCGTCGCGATGATTGCCCGTGCTGTGGCGCCTGGCCCATGGCCGCGAACCTGCAGCGGACGTCATCCGCGCGGCCGGTTGTCCGGTTCAGGTGTCCAAGCTGCCACGGTGACGAGGCGGGCCGGCTGCGGCGCCCATTCGTGCAGCACGACCCGCCGCGGAGTCTGGATGCGGCCTGATGAAGATCCGGTCCCATTCCGAAAGCCACATCGTCGAACTCGAAGACGGATCGCAATGGCAGGTGTTTCCAGGCGATCTGGATCTCACGCTCGCCTGGAAGCCCGAGACTGATCTGACGGTCGCCGCGGCGGACGATGACGTGGCCTCGCACGCGCCGGTCGGCGGCGGCGTGAAGGTCCGCGTCATACCGGCCGGCGAAAGCTGGCCGGTGCGCGAGGTCAAGGACGCGCTGAAGCAAGGTTGATCGCGGGAACCCGGTCCGATGTGATTGCGGTCTCGCACCTCGTTCTTGAGGCCGCCCTGTCCGTAGACTCACGGAATCCAAAACGCGCCGCCGACGGGCTATCTATCCCGCAGCACCGGGGCTGGCGTATTTCATTCGTGCTCATATTTTTGCCGGTGGGCCGCAGGCTGTCAGTCTGCGGCCATTTTGCATCCGGACCATCGAAACGCGACCACCGGCCGCCGCCTGGATCATCAGGCGCTGCGGGCCGCGCCTACCGTATATCGGCCAGCCTCGCGCCCCCTGCGCCCATGGGTTTCTTCGCCGCCCGCAGCCTCCACGCTCCAGGACGCAAGCAGGGGGTAGTCTGCGAAAGCTAAAATTGGCTGCTAAGATGCAATGCTCCCTCAGCGGATCGGTGCTACGCTGCGCCCCTGCTGGGGACAACAATGGCCATCTACCGAATACTTCAAAACTCGCCTCTTGGGCCTGAAGAGATCACGCGGCTTTCGAAAGCCTACGAACAGGCGCTGCGCAGGATTGGCGTACAGGATCGGAACGACCCTCTCACCGAACTGATCGCCAAGAAGATCATCGAGATCGGTCAAACTGGCCTCAAGGACCCAGCTGAGATCTGCGGTCTGGCCGTGGAGGAATTGGGCCTGCCGAAAGGATGATTTCCGCGGGAAGTGGTGGTGCACCGAAGCGACGGATCCGACGGCGGGTGCAGGTTACGGCGAGCGCGTGAAAGGCTCGGCCACGAGTAGAGCAGCTAACCCGACGGCGTCCCTTTTTCCTCGCCGAGCTCCCTGATCGTGCGGACGATCTCCTCTGGATGGAAGGGCTTCTTCACGATGCGGCTGCCGGGGACGGGGCGTGGTGTGGCGGGCGAGAAGCCCGTCGCGTAGATGACCGGCAGGTCCGGATCCTGCTCTCGGCAGCGCTCCGCGATCTGCCACCCATCGACTTGCCCGGGCAGCTTGACGTCTGTCACCAGCACGTCCGCGACGTGGCGCTTGCACCAGGCCAGCGCCTCTTCACCGGTGCTCGCGTGGATCACATGATAGCCCGCCTCGCGCAGCGCTTCGACGACGAATTCGCGGATCAAAGGGTCGTCCTCGACGAGAAGTACGCTCACCGGCGGCTCATATGGGATAGTATTCGTTACACCCGTCGAACGGCCCAAGCGCGCGGTCGTTCCCGACGGGTGGTGCGGCCGAAGAGCATGACTGGAGGGCCTTCAAGGGGTCTCATGCCGAGGAAACTTAAGACCTACCAGACCTCGCTCGGGTTCTACGATCTTGCGATCGCGGCACCGTCGATGAAGGCGGCGCTGGAGGCCTGGGGCGCCGACAGCAACCTCTTTCACCAGGGCGTCGCGAAGGAGACCGACGACGCCGATGTGGTGGCCGCGACGATGGCGAAGCCCGGCGTCGTGCTCAGGCGCCCTGCGGGATCGAATGGCCGTTTCGCCGAGCATTTCGGCTTGCCGACCGATCTCGGCCGCGGCGAGGGCGCACGCAATGGTGAGCGAAGGCGGCCGAAGACGAAGAAGCGGGCTGCTCCAAAGATCAGCGACAAGGAGGCCCGCAAGGCTGCGCTGGAGTTCGAGAGGGAGCAGAGGCGGCGCGACGCCGAGCGCCGCAAGGAGGAGGCGGCCCGAGCGAAGGAGCGCGACCGGCGGGAGAAGGCGACAGCCAAAGTGCAGGCGGCCCTCGATAAGGCCAGGGGCGAGCATGAGGAAAGGACGGCCGCGATCGAAGCCGAGCGCGCGGCGTTGGACGAACGCACCGAGACCGAGGAGAGGCGCTGGACAAGCAGAGGGAGAAACTGAAAGACGCTCTGCGCCGCGCCCGAGAGTAGGCTCAGTATTAGGCTTCGCCGGAGCCGGAGAACAGCACGTTTGGCGGCGTGGCTCGTGGCGCCGGCGCCCGCCCGTAGCTCGAGCCGGTGCTCTTGAGATCGTACCGCTTGGCCAAATCGAGCAGCCGCCGCTTGGTGAATGGATCCGCCTTCTCCGCAAGATCGCGCGCCCGCTGCGCGAAGCCCCTGTAGAACTCTTCCACGACGCCACCCCCGCAACATCACTGAAAATCGGATTTCAGTGCGGAGCGCGCTTCGCGTCAAGTGGTCGGACGCATCCAGAGCGCCGAGGGGCAACATGGGCCGGTCGCTTGAGGAGCGGCCGGACTGACGACATTCCGAATTCGCAGGAACAAACCGCCTGGCGTCGGAGTCGTTCGGGTGTGCTGAACATCGCGCTTTTGTGCACCGCCATGCGTTATGTGGCCTATGCAGTCGATCTATGCGGCGTCGTCCATGCGGTTATGAGCTGGAATGCGGCGCCGACGACGCAAGGTGCCGGGCCGCGAAACTCCTCGAAGCACATCCGGTCATAGAAGTTTGGAGCGGCGCTCGGTGCGTCGGGCGATTGACCGCCGATGCGCCCGGGGAAGGAGACCATGCGTCCGCGCCCGATCGACGGCGTAGCGCCTGACAAAACCGAGGACGACATTGCGCGCGAGCAGCTCGGCCCGCGCGGCGTTCCTGGCGCTCCCAATCCTGCCCGCATGGTGCCGAAAGTCGAGAAGAACACGCCTAAGCACATCGACCCCGGTCATACCGCTTGATGCGGCCGGGGCCGCCTTCCGCGATAACTGCTCGGTCATCGTCGAACCGCGTTGGTTCGCGCGCCTGGCGAATTTTCTTGAGCGGAACTAAGCTGGGTGCGGCGGGGAAATTGGATGTCGGTATCGCACCAGGTGTGGAAGTTGTGCCCGGTCTGCGGGAGGGCGATGAAGCTCGTCCCGGACCGGACGGCGCGCGGCGGCGACCGATACGTCTGTCCCGCCTGCGACGATGATCCGCTGCACGATCCCGCCGCCCGGACGTGGGTGGACAGTCCGTTGCGCCCGCCGGCGAAGTAGCGCCCGAAAGAGCGCCCGTCTCCCGTCCAACGTCCATGCCTAAGGGCGCGTGCAAGCCGCGGTGGGCCGTCCGTTGCCGGGACAGCGCTGGCGAGATCGGCGCCAGCCCACCAAATCCTCGGGAGGTGCTGCTGGGAACGTGAGGTGCGATGTCGACCGTCGCGAAGTTGCTGGCGCGGAAGGAACGGCTTCTGGCGCAGCTCGATAGTGATCCCGGGCCGAACGAGCGCGAGGAGATCGAAAGATTGCTCGCGCAGATCGAGACCGCGCTGAGCTTGCTCGCGCCGGAAGATGGCGCCGGCCAGAGCGACGTGTGATCCTCGTCGGTCACAGCGCGCTGGGATCGTTCGGCACCTCGCCGAACTTCCAGATGACCTTGGCGTCGCCGAAGTCGCCGCTCGACGGGTCTCCGGTCCGCGAAAACGCAATGGCGCCCGCGTGGCCGGGCTTTCTGGACAGCGCCTCGGCCCGCATCACCGCGGCATTGGCGCTCAGGCACTCCGTCGCCTCGCCGGCGGCCATGCCGTCGTCGGAGAAAACGAACGGTAGAGGGACATAGTAGGTCACATCAGCCATCTGCCTCATCCTTGCGTTCTCGCGCTCCTGGGAGCCGTCCACGGGCGTAGCCGGTCGACACCTTCGCTCTTCGAGCTGGATCTCCAGGAAGTCGTTGGCCACGATCAGGGCCTTGACCGCTTCCCTTGCGTCGCCTCCGCAGGCCGCGATCGCCTGGTCGGCGGCGGCCTCAAGATCGTCAGGGGCCGATGCGGTCTGCTCGGAAGTAGCGTTCATCCGATTACGTTCCTGTTTCGTTCAGAGGAGTCAAGAGACTCCCCCAATTCCCCATGGCGCAGTGGTCGACGTCGGATGAATCTCCGCGGATGGCAGGCCGCCTGTCGGAACTGCCGCCTGCCGTTCGTCTTGAATCCAGGCCGCTCCAACGGAGTTCTGCGTACATGGCCCCGCGTGCCAACTGGAAAGGCTTCCTGCGTCTGTCCCTAGTCACCTGTCCGGTGGCGCTCTACCCGGCCACCTCCGAGTCCGAGAAGATCTCGTTCAACCAGCTCAACCGGGCGACCGGTCACCGCATCAGATACCTCAAGGTCGACGCCGACACCGGCGAAGAGGTGCCCAACGAGGACATCGTCAAGGGCTACGCCTTGGAGAAGGATACCTTCATCGAGGTGACCAAGGAGGAGCTCGAGGAGGTCGCGCTGGAATCCACGCGCACCATCGAGATCGACGAGTTCGTCGACAAGTCCGACATCGACCCGCGCTATCTGATCCGCCCCTACTACCTGCGTCCCGACGGCAAGGTCGGCCACGACGCTTTCGCCGTGATCCGCGAGACCATTCGCGAGATGGGCAAGGTCGCGAACGGCCGCGTGGTGCTGACCAACCGCGAGCACATCATCGCGCTCGAGCCGCTCGACAAAGGGCTCGTCGGCACGCTGATCCGCTACCCCTACGAGGTGCGCAGTGAGCAGGAGTATTTCGAAGAGATCCAGGAGGTCAAAGTGACCAAGGACATGCTCGACCTCGCCAAGCACATCGTGAACCAGAAGGCGGCTCGGTTCGAGCCGGAGAAGTTCGAGGATCACTACGAGACCGCGCTGATCGACCTCATCAACCAGAAGCGCGCCGGCAAGCCGATCACGCCAAAGGAGAAGCCCGCTGCGAGAAACGTCGTCGACCTGATGGAGGCGCTGCGGCGGAGCGTGGGTCAGGAAGCCGCACCGGCGAAGGCGGCCAAGCCGACGAAGAAGCCGCGCAAGGCGGCGGCCGGCCAGAAGGAGATGCTGATGCCGATCGCCGGTAAGAGGCCTGCGAAGGAAGCGGCGGCGAAGAAGCCGGCGGCCAGGTCGCAGCGGAAGTCGGCTTAGGGCGTGTTGGAAGGCGCAGGATGCCGACCCCTGAGGTTAGGCAGAAATCTGCGTTTGACCGGAGCATTGCTGGTCCTGATCTCGAGCCGATAAGTCTGCGACAGTCGTTAGCGAGAGGTCTTCCGATGACCATCACCCTCAACCACACCATCGTCCCTGCCCGCGACAAGAAGGCAGCGGCGCAATTTTTTGCGCGCATTTTTGGCCTCCATCCCGATCCGAAAGACGGCCATTTCGCGCCGGTACGCATCAACGACACGCTCACGCTCCTTTTCGACGACGAGGAGGAGTTCGAGAGCCACCACTACGCCTTCCACGTCAGCGATGCCGAGTTCGATGCCATCCTCGGCCGCATTCGCGAGACGAAGCTCGCCTATGGCAGCGCACCGTGGAGCCTCGAGGACGGCAAGCTCAATGACTGGAACGGCGGCCGCGGCGTCTATTTTCGCGACCCTGATGGCCATGTGCTCGAACTCATGACCGTATCTCAGTGAACTGCAATCCGTCCGCTGGACCGATGACGTGATGATGGCGCTATTGTTCGTTGGCGGGTTATGAACGTACTTTGGATCGCGTTGCTGGCGCTGCTTGTTTTTCTGGAAAAGCTGGCCCCGTTCGGACGGTGGATCGCGCGTGCCGCCGGCTTTTCTTGCGTCGCCGCAGGTGCCGGGATGTTCTTCGCAGTGCTGACGCAGCGAAGTCTCGCGATGTCACTATAAGGGCCGCAGGGCCGATGGAGGTGCGAGATGTCGCGCACGCTCATCATCTTCGGACTTGTGCTGGTCGCCGCTGGGCTGCTTTGGCCTGTCCTTGGCAAGTTCGGGCTTGGCCGGCTACCCGGCGATATTTATGTCGAGCGGCCGAATTTTGCCTTCTACCTTCCGCTGACGACCTCGCTCGTCATCTCCGTGGTGCTAAGCGTGATCCTGTGGCTGGCGAACCGATAGGGCGCGTCCTCAATCGGGCGGGCACTCCGGACAGGTATCGCCGATCGAGTCCAGCACATCGCCGATCTCCGCAGTCGCTTCCTCCAAAGATGCGCCGAGCCGCGGATCCTGACGGACGATGTCGAAGGCCCGCTCGCGGGCGTGCGGGTCGCCACGATCCTGCATCCAGCCGTGCTCCTCGCATTCGCGGATGGCGCCGGCCTCCTGCAGCACGGAGATTGCCCAGCCGCGCAGCGTCCGGATCGCGGGCCGCCTTTCCTTCGTCATCAGCATCGCGTTCGCTCCTGCCAGGCCAAATCCGTCTGCCGCCAGCGTCGTTCCAGCGGTTAGCACAGGGCAGAGATTCGAAATCGCGAGGTCTCGTGCTTTTCCACGTGTTGTGCAACAGGCTGTTGCACAATGGATCGGGACCTACGCTGCCAGCGCGGGGTCTTCCTTCTCGCCCGACGCGACGATGTTGAGCGCCCCGTCCGGAAGCGGCCGCTGCAGCGCCTTTGCCTCGTCCCAGGGGGCGCGCATCCAGGCGTCGTACTCCTCCGTCGTCGTCAGGATCACCGGCATCGCCTTTGGATGGATGCGGCGGACCTCGGCGTTGGGCTCGCAGGTCAGGAAGCCGAAGACGTCGGCGGTGATCTCGCCTTCCTTCGCCTTTCGCACGCTGGTCCAGTTTGTCCAGATGCCGGCGAAAGCAGCGAGGGGGCGAGACTCATCGAGTGCGAACCACACCGGCACCTTCTTGCCGCCGATCGTGTCGTACTCCGAGAACGACGTAAGTGGCACAAGGCAGCGATTGTCCGGCCCTAGCCATCTCCAATGGCTGCTGCTGGTGTTCCGGATGTTCGTCGTCCCGCTGTCCGGCTCCATCCGAAGCAATTCCTTGAAGTCTACCGGCTTGCCCTTCGCTTCGAGTTTCTCGGCCCGCTTCTTCGCTGCATCCATCAGCGCCCTGGATGAGGACGGCATGCCCCACCGCGCCATGACGACCTCGCGCTCGTCGGCCGCGTTCCGAACGATCGGTGCCGGATAGTCCGGGAAGATGCCGGGCATCGACGCCAGATTGCCGACGTGGCTGTTCAGCGCGCCGAACAGCCTGCGGATCGCGTCGACGTTCTTGGTCATGCTGTAGGTTGCACATCTCAGGTTTCCGTAGCCTGGCGGGGGCGAGGTGTGAGTTGCAGGAGGGTAGCGGCCGGGCGGCGTCCTGCCTTAGCACACTTGCTGCAGCGAAGCCGCCCTGCTAGGTCGTGTACGGCAGTGGTTGGCGGATGGCGCAGCGCCGCCAAGTCGACGTCCCGTCGAGTCTTGCAGCGCGAGCATTCGATCTCGATGCATGAGTAGCCACTGTTCACGGCTTGGTCGATCGTGGGGGACGGATCGATCGGGCCTCCGTCGGCCCAGATCTTCTCGTTCCAAGACTCGCAGAGCAACTTGTCGGCCTCGCGGATCGGCGCCTCGCCTTCTGCCCGGCGCTCTTCGGAGCTTCGCGCCAAGACCGTCGTCATCGCTCGCGACTTCGACAGCTCTTTCGCGAGAGCCTTGCGGTCTCCTCCGGAGAGAGGCGTTGGATGATAGCGAGGAGCCATCTGTATAACCTAGCGTCAGACGGCGCCGGCGCAGCTACTCGAACGAAGGCCAGCAACCGTCTTCCTCATGGAGGCCGGTGCGCTCCGTGCAGGTGTTGTTCAATAGACGCTGGCCGACCTCTCGCCAGATTGCGTCTGCCCCGTAGAAGCGAGTGGCGTCTGCCTTCTGAATTTCCACGATCCGCACACGTGACGGCTGATCTCAGACAGCTTGTGCGCCTGGATCGGCTTTTCGGCGCGAACGGCACCGCCGCGCGCGTCCCCGAGGAGCGATGCCCAGTACGCAGCCGGCAAGTCGTCGGCTGGACCGACGGCCGGCGTGGAAGGGGTTTTTTTGCCGACGGCAGGGGCATTGGCCAGCTTCTGGATCTGTTTCATGGTCGGAAAGCGCCAACTAGCGGGTCGGTTGGTCATGGCCAGAATAGAACATAACAAGAACAAAAGGTCGAGTCTGCTTCTCAGAAAAATGCTTCCGTCCGCCTGGCCGTCTGTCGGAACTGGTCGCGGTCGTTCGCCTTGAATCCGAGCCGCCTAAACCGGAGTTCTGCGTACCATGGCCCCGCGCGCCAACTGGAAAGGCTTTTTGAGGCTCTCCCCGGTCACCTGTCCGCAGGCTCTGACTGCTGCGGCCCAGCGCGCGATAGGGTGGTTCGACCGGACGCCGCGATGACCTTCACGATCGGCATCATCTCGGATACGCACGGCCTGCTTAGGCCGGAGGCTCTTCGCTTGCTGGCCCAAGTCGACCACATCATTCACGGCGGCGACATCGGCGATCCCGAGATCGTCACCGCGCTGCGGAGAATTGCCCCCGTCACGGCGATCAGAGGGAACGTGGACACGGGCGAGTGGGCCACCGAATTTGCCGAAACCGAGTTCGTGCGGCTCGCGGGACGGCTGTTCTACGTTCTGCACGACCTCAACACCCTGCAGATCGATCCCGGAGCCGAGGGTATCGATGTCATTGTTTCCGGCCACTCCCACGTGCCGAAGATCAACACCGTAGACGGCTTGCTCTACGTGAATCCCGGCAGTGCCGGGCGCCGGCGCTTCCAGCTGCCGATCACGCTTGCGAGCCTCGAAGTCACGCCCGTCGGACTGAAACCGATCATCCACGATCTTGAAGTCGGATAGGCCGCGCCGCGCACGTCCGGGCAGGCGAAGCTTTCGGCGCCATCTTGGCCGCCAAGCTATAAGCCGCATCCATGGGCAGCGTCAGATGGGCAGATCGAGCTGAGGTTCGACATCGTCGTTCCCCAGCGCTTGCAACGAGGACAGTGACACGCCCAGCAGGCGCACCGACTTCGGGAAGGGCATATCGGCCTGCAGCAGGGCGATCGCCAAGCTCTCCAAGTCGTCCCGGCTCGACACGACCGTCGCGACCGACCGGCTCCGCGTGATGATCTCGAAATCGGAGAACTTGACTTTGAGCGTCACGGTCCGTCCCCGGTTGCCGGTGCTCTCGCAGTGGCGCCAGACTTTGTCGATCAGTGGCCGGAGTTCGGCGGCCATCCAACCGTGCTCCTCGCATTCGCGGATGGCGCCGGCGTCGCTCAGCGCCAAAATGGCCCAGCCACCCAGGGTCCGTATTGCCGGTCATCTCTCCTTCGTCATCAGCATAGAGATCACTCCTGCCGGGACGAATCCTTCCGCCCCTTCGCTCGTTCCGGGCGGTTAGCACGTGGCAGGGATTCGCAATCGGCAGGGCTTCAGCTTGTCCACCTGTTCCGTTGACCGATTGGCGTGGGCCCCTCATCGGGATTTGTCCGAGGCGGCCCTGTCCTCACCGCGGTTGGGCTCTCCGCGGGGCAGCGTCGTCGTGTCGCCAGGAGCACGTCGCAAAGGCGAGGGGATTGAGGGTGGTTTCGTGCTGTCCTTCTTTGAGAAGTTGCCGCCGTGCCTGGTGGGGATCGAGGCTTGCGCATCATCCCATTATTGGTCCCGTGAGTTGCAGGCGTTGGGACATACGGTGCGACTGATGCCTCCGGCCTATGTGAAGCCGTACGTCAAGCGGCAAAAGAACGACACCACCGACGCGGAGGCGATTTGCGAGGCGGTCACGAGACCCAACATGCGGTTCGTGCCGACCAAGACGGTCGAGCAAGGCAGCCTTTGATCTTGGCTTACGTTGATGCTTTCGCATCCGGTCGCCTCTCAACGAGACCGTTGCCGACGCACTGCAGCACCGTTTCGCCTTTTGGTTGCGCAAACGGAACTGGCGCGAACGATTCCACTATCGGGCCTCGACTTCGACTCGCGCTTTTGCAACGTGGTCGCTTCGAGATAGAAGTCGTCGCCGGGACGTACTGCGTTGGGTAGCCGCAGCTCATCATAGTCCAACCCGGCAATGGCACGGACTTGAG
The DNA here is from genome assembly GCF_004114935.1 of Bradyrhizobium zhanjiangense. Taxonomy (NCBI): domain Bacteria; kingdom Pseudomonadati; phylum Pseudomonadota; class Alphaproteobacteria; order Hyphomicrobiales; family Nitrobacteraceae; genus Bradyrhizobium; species Bradyrhizobium zhanjiangense. Next base: position 8,484,431 of record NZ_CP022221.1, on the reverse strand, counting down.
GCTGTAATTCGTTAGTTAGCGAGATGAAGATCGCGAACGTGTGTGCAGCAGATGCCGACAGTCCTCCAAAAACGGAACGAGCAGCGGCTGCCTCATCGATATGGAAGGACCTCCTCAAACCGCTTGGCGAACTGAATGATTTCTTCCTTGGAGACAGAATAGGGTCAAGCCTTCTGGCTGTCACCGACCTCGACGTCTTCAAAATATCCGCTGGTCATTGGTCAAATCCTCTACGCACGGGCTGACGAAAGGACTGCATAAGCTGACTTTGGGGACTATAGCCCAGCGCCGGTCAAAATCATCACTCCCCTCTGTCTTCGCCTTGTATTCGTGAGCAATCGGGTTGAGCTTTTTTAGCCTGCCGTAGGTCGGCTTTTGTGGAAGCGATCGTCGCCGAGAAGAGACGTAGTTTATGCAGAAAGGTCCGGTATCGCTACCGGGCCTTTCTTCTTTCGAAGCGCTCAATAGTCGGGATTAGAAGTCCATACCACCCATGCCACCGCCCGGGGGCATCGCGGGGCCGGAAGCGGCCTTCTTCGGCAGCTCGGCGACCATGGCTTCGGTGGTGATCAAGAGTGCCGCCACGGAGGAGGCGTTCTGGATCGCCACGCGCACGACCTTGGTCGGGTCGATGATGCCCTTGGAGACCAGGTTGCCGTATTCGCCGGTCTGCGCGTCGAAGCCGAAGCCGTACTGATCCTTCTCCAGCACCTTTCCGACGATGACGGAGCCGTCCTCACCGGCATTGATTGCGATCTGGCGAGCGGGAGCCGACAGCGCCTTGCGCACGATCTCGACGCCGGTCTTCTGGTCGTCGTTTTTGGTGCGGATGCCCTTGAGATGCTCGGAGGCACGGAGCAGGGCGACGCCGCCGCCCGGCAGAATGCCTTCCTCGACAGCGGCGCGGGTCGCATGCATCGCGTCATCAACGCGATCCTTGCGCTCCTTCACCTCGACCTCGGTCGCGCCGCCGACACGGATCACCGCGACGCCGCCTGCGAGCTTGGCCTGACGCTCCTGCAGCTTCTCACGGTCGTAGTCTGAGGTGGTCTCCTCGATCTGCGCCTTGATCTGCGCGACGCGCGCCTCGATGTCGACCTTCTTGCCGGCGCCGTTGACGATCGTGGTGTTCTCCTTGTCGATCATCACCTTCTTGGCGCGACCGAGCATGTTGAGCGTGACGTTCTCGAGCTTGATGCCGAGATCTTCCGAGATCGCCTGGCCGCCGGTCAGGATCGCGATGTCCTGCAGCATGGCCTTGCGGCGATCGCCGAAGCCCGGAGCCTTGACCGCCGCGACCTTCAGGCCGCCGCGCAGGCGGTTCACGACCAGGGTCGCGAGCGCCTCGCCCTCGACGTCCTCGGCGATGATCACTAGCGGCTTGCCGGTTTGCACGATGGCTTCCAGCAGCGGCAGTAGCTCGTTCAATGAGGAGAGCTTCTTCTCGTATATCAGGATGTAAGCGTCCTCCATCTCAGCGCGCATCTTGTCGGCGTTGGTGACGAAGTAGGGCGAGATGTAGCCGCGGTCGAACTGCATGCCCTCAACGACGTCGAGCTCGGTCTCCAGCGACTTGGCTTCCTCGACGGTGATGACACCCTCGTTGCCGACCTTCTTCATGGCGTCGGCGAGGAACTTGCCGATCTCGGCGTCGCCGTTGGCCGAAATGGTGCCGACCTGGGCGATCTCCTCGTTCGAGGTGACCTTCTTGGAGTTCTTCTCGAGGTCCGCGACGACGGCCTCGACGGCGAGGTCGATGCCGCGCTTGAGGTCCATCGGGTTCATGCCGGCGGCAACCGCCTTGGCGCCCTCGCGCACGATCGCGGCTGCGAGCACGGTCGCGGTGGTGGTGCCGTCGCCGGCCGCGTCAGCGGACTTGGAGGCGACCTCGCGCACCATCTGCGCCCCCATGTTCTCGAACTTGTCCTCGAGCTCGATCTCCTTGGCGACGGCGACGCCGTCCTTGGTGATGCGGGGAGCGCCGAACGACTTGTCGAGCACGACGTTGCGGCCTTTCGGGCCGAGCGTGACCCTCACCGCATTGGCGAGGATGTCGACGCCGCGCAGCATGCGGTCGCGAGAGTCGACGCCGAATTTGACTTCTTTGGCTGACATATCTGGATTTCCCTGAGTTGAGCCGCTCTTACCTTTGAGGCGACGCCCGCTGGCGCTCCTCGGTGCGAGCGGTGGATTAGGCTGCCTTCTTCTTGGATGAGGTGTCGGTGAGAACGCCCATGATGTCGCTCTCCTTCATGGTCACCAGCTCCTGGCCGTCGATCTTGATCTCGGTGCCCGACCACTTGCCGAACAGCACGCGGTCGCCGATCTGCACGTCGATCGGGATCAGCTTGCCGTTCTCATCGCGGCCGCCAGGGCCGACGGCGACGACTTCGCCCTGGGAGGGCTTTTCCTTGGCGGTGTCGGGAATGATGATGCCGCCAGCGGACTTCTCCTCAGCTTCGATGCGCTTGACCACGACGCGGTCGTGAAGCGGACGGAATTTCATGCAATCCTCCTTGATTTTTTTGAATATTCTTGCGTTGGCAGTCGCAATGAGCGAGTGCTAACCGCCCTCACATATGCCAGTGACACAGGGGCGCAAGAGGTTCGACCCCACGATGTTTGACTGCAACTGGGTTCTCGAGAGGGATGCTGGCGGCGATCACTAAGCAAGCGAATTAACTGCTGCTAGCTGTGAGTCCGAATCTGGCCCGTGGCTGACTTCCGTTCTTGCCTCGCGGTGTCCGCTTTCGAGAGTGAGCGGACGTCATCGTTGACTTGGCCGTGGGCGGCCCTTGACCCAACTGAGACATGTGCGCCGCAGGATTGTTACGAACTGACATTCCTTGGTCAGGCTATGCTCACGGCTCGAAAACCAAGCGAGTTCCCGTGTACGTGCGTAAGAGCTTCGTCGGCATCGCAGCCCGTGCGATTTCGTAAAAGGGTTCGCCCGTACAATGCAGGGAATCACGTAAGTCGGATTGATTTCCTGCAGTGCCTTGACGGTACCCCGGACGTAGTCCTCTTGATAGGGCGCGAGATGAAAGCCCCCGATCACCACATGAAATCTTTCCACACCGGAGGCGCAGTCCACTCGCGTGCGCAGAAGCATCCTTCGCCGCCGACAAACAACGGTAGTTTGGGCTTTAGCTTGCCACTATGCTCCTGCAAGAAGCCGACGAGGCCGCCAAAGTGGTCCTGGTGCCCATGGCTGAGCACAAGTGCGTCGATGGCCGCAGGATCAATGCCAAGCAGGTTCGCGTTGTTGAGAAGGGCCTCCGGCGTGAACCCGAAATCAACCAGGATATTGCGCGTCTCGTCGCCGCGTCGCGACTCGACCTGCATCGCAAGGCCGAATTCGCTGACTAACGTTCTGCGCGGCGGCTTGTCGCTGAGGCCCCAGCCAAAGTTCTGGACGTCGAGGTTGGGTAGCTTTCTGCTCGGGGCGACAGCGAACTGATAGCTATCGATCACTATCCGGACTGCCACGCGGTCAAGCTCCGGCAATGATCCAGTAACGGCCTCCGCCCTGACCGGCTTCGAGCCACCGAGGAGTGTGGCAAGTATCACGCTTAAGACACTTGCGCCTCCGCCGCAGACAAATTCTCGCCGCCCAACCTCGTCGCAGAAGAACTGCGGCCGAGCCGCCTGAGGACCTCCTTGTGATAGCGCGATTGGAGCTGAGGTGTAATCGATAGCCATTGCTACCAAAGCAGTAACCGATCAGGAGCATCCGGATCATCAGCTCGGGATCGATCGAAGGTCGACCGATGCTGCTGTAGAAAGGCGCCAGGTCCCGCCGGACCTGTTCAAGATCGACAAACCTGTCAATCAACCGCAGCAAGTGATCAGTCGGGATATGTCTTTCGAGCGAGAACTCATAGAACAAGTGGCCTGTTCGACTTGCCGATGCCCCATCATGATCTTCAGCCCTGCCAATTAGACAGACTGAATCACTGATATCTCTGCGTCGCAACAGCCGCCTTTTTCAACAGAATCGGCCCCTAGCCGAACAAGGCTGAGCCTATTGTGATGTCGGCTATCGGCGGTAGACCGGAGGCGGGGCCGCGCTTGCTCCGACCGCCGCTCATGCCTCAGGCACCCCAGCCATACGCATGCCTTCGCAGATGCGCTCGCGTCCAGCGAGATATGCCGCATTGTCGTTTGAGGCGGTGGTGCGCAAGCGGCGAATAGTGAAAGTCGGGTTGAGCGCGAGTCCAGCATTCACGGCGGCCTGTGCCTGATCTCGCTTGCCGAGCAGCGCGAGCGCTGCAGCCAGCTGAAAATGAGCAAGGGCGTGATTTCGATTTGCCTCCAGACACCGCTGCAGCCAAGCGATTGCTTCCGCATCGGCACCGATCTGCAACTTGGCGATGCCAATAAACTGCATCCAGCGAAAGGCGCCGGTATCACGAGGAGAAAGGCGGAATGCTTCGTTGACGTGCGCCTCGGTTTCCGCGCCAAGACCAAGAAAATATTTCCCCAAGCCGATGCAGGCGTGAGCTTCGGCCAAATTGCGATCAAGCGTCAATGCTTGTTCACATTCGCGAATGCCCTGAGCTGGACGGTTCGTAACCATTTGGACGACGCCCAGAAACAGATGGGCCAGAGCATGCCTCGGGGCCATCGACAAGGCCTTGGTCAGTGCAGCCTCGGCCGCTGCGAGGAGAGCGTCGCGATTATCAGCCATGGAGGTCGAAGCACAAGTCACGTCGACCCTTCCTGTTCCGACCAGCGCATCAACATTGGCGGGCTCAAGCGCCAAGGCACGCTCGTAAAACCGCCGTCCTTGCATCATATACTCGGACGTCATCCCCTTGTTGAGACAAGCCTCCCCCTGAAAAAACAAATCCAATGCGTCCGGGTTGAGCGAACGCTCGGCTCTCCGGGCCTCAGCCTCAATAAGTTGAGTATTCAATGTGTTGGCCAATCTCGATACGATTTCGTCTTGCATATCGAAAAGATCAGCGACGAGTTCGTCGAAGCGTTCGGCCCAAAGGTAATTGCCGGTCTCTGCGTCGATCAGTTGCACATTCACCCGCAGCCGGTTGCCGCCTCGCTGCACCGATCCCTCCAGCACGTAGCGGACGTTCAACTCGCGGCCGATCTGTTTGAGGTCGACCGCTTTGCCTTTGTACGTGAATGCGGTGTGTCGGCCGATCACGAATGAGCCTGAGATGCGCGACAAGTCGGTCGTAAGGCTCTCGGTCACACCATCGACGAAGTAGTCTTGCTCGGAATTATCGCTGAGGTTGAGAAAAGGTAGAACAACTATCGAGAGGCGAGGCGGTGAGAGCAGGTTCGGCTTGGCGCGCGCCCCCTGTATTGTCAGGTTCGATCCGTCCCCGAGCATGGCATAGGCTCGGATCGGGGAGGCGATGTGTTTGAGGTTTTGCTCGCCCATATCGGCAAACTCAGCCCCAACCTTGCCTCGGACTTGGTCGTAAGCAGAAGCCGAGATGCAGATGCCGCCTGGTTCTGCGATGCTCTCAAGCCGCGCCGCAATGTTAACGCCGTCTCCAAAGACATCATGGGGCTCGACGATTACGTCGCCGATATTGATGCCCACGCGGAAGGTAATCCGCCTGTGTTCCTCACCGATAGTAAGTTCCTTGATGCGGGTCTGGAACTGCACAGCAGCGCGAACCGCTTCGACCGCGCTGGGAAACTCCGCCAAGAACCCGTCGCCGGTGTTCTTCACGATGCGGCCGCGGTGTTCCGCAATCGCTGGATTGACAGCATCGGCTAGGAGCGCCGTCAGCTTGGCGTGGGTGGCCTCTTCGTGAAGGTGCATGAGCCGCGAATAGCCAGCCACATCGGCCGCCAAAATCGCCGACAACCTCCGCTCGATCCGGACTGGCCGCTCATGTGCCATGGCACGCAATCCAACCCACAGCATAGTCTACGACGAATGAGACGGCAGTGCCAGACGCGCCTAGATGCGATCAGGATTGGTGTCGGTTGCTGGCCCGAAGACGAGGATCGCGGAGGCATCCGGCACGTCAGCAGCCGAGGCCAGACCAGACGTGGTGGGGACGCCGCCAAATCGACGCGAATGACCCGAACCGACGTGGACGTTTGGCCGCGGGCACATCCCTGACAAAGGAACGCTGTTGGTCTACGCGCGTTTGAGGAGCGAGGCAAATCCCTTCCGCGGGTTAGGTCCACCGCCGCCGGGTCTTTGCCCTCTTCCTCGGGCGTTTTCGAGAATGGAAACAACACTTGTCCGATGCGAGTGCGGCGCTGAATACAAGCGCATCGAACCGACGTGCTTAATGCCGCATAGCGGCCACGTATCCTGTGAAGTCTGCGGGGCTGTATTGGAGGCTTGGGCGGAAAGCACCCACGTTGCCACATTCGAACTGGTCAAGCGTCCAGACGGAAAGACTGCAATGACTAGCCACCCCAAACGCCCCCCGCGACCTCAACCAGCTCGCAAAGCCAGGGAAGCGGGGTGGAAAGGTTAGGACCGCCAATCTCTCGTCGCGAAATGACGCGCCACCAAGTGATGCGATCAACCGAGACCTCGGGTCCGCTCGTGTACGGCCGCGCCGGTCCACCGTCAGGGTAGACCGGACGTGTGTCTCGTGATCCTCGACCGCCGCTCGTGACCCTCAACGGACATTGCGCCTAGACTCTGATCTCCAGCTGAGCAAGTTCCTCCTTCAAAGGAGGCCAGCAGTGAGCCATCACAACTGTGCTCAAAAGTCCACGGAGAGAAAAAGCGACCTCAAAAATCTGACCAGTTTCGGCCTCAAGCTCAAATGTGACTTTGGGGTCTCCGTCGGTCGGGGGATCGGACGTCATGCTCCGGCCCACCACTATCGTCGGTAGGATCGTCGGTAGCCGGGTTCGCTCGTCCATTAGAAGCTCCTTTGGGTCATGTCGGCCATTGGCCACTAGCTTCCGCGAGAGCGGTCGCAAAGGCTGTTCTGGTGCGGATGCCGCCTGACCCTTTGCTGATCCAACGGCAGAAACAGTGTGTGCCCGCTGTCTTAACCTAAGCGGCCGGGTCAACCCCGAGGGGCAACCACGTTCCTAACTATGCCGCGCGCTATGGCAAGCGACTTGGAGGCAAAACTGCAAAGACCAGCATGGCGATAGCAAGGATCGCCACAACGTAACCGAGGTCGGTGTTAAGCCGAGCAAGCGGGTCGTAGGGAGGTTCGGTCATCCCCGAAGCGATGCGATTATCCGGCCCATTCGGCGCGCCGGGCGTAAGCAAAGCTCTTTCCGATCGCCTAGCCGCTCTCCGCGTGAAAAACATGTACAGCAAATAGCCGTCGATCAAAAATGTGAGGACCAGGACGACATAAGCCCATGGGCTTTCCGCCAAATTCAGCTCGATCAATACCCGGGAGAAACCGAATCCCACGACCCACGCATCAAAGCTCATGCATATCCGGCGAAACGTCTCCGCATCCAGATGGCGGATGACATAGGCGCCGAGCGGTACCCCAATCGCAACGCAAGGAACGAACACCCATAAGATGTTCTGGCTTTCAGCCGTAAACAGGCCAAGCTCGTAATAGACGATGGCGGTCACGCTCGACTCGGCCACGCGAACCAATGCGAGACCGGCCCGAAACTCGGTTTTGACCAGACCTTGGTTGTTGAACAGGATCGCCAACGGTGGCCCCGAGATGGTGGTGACAGAATACAGGATGCCCAGCGCAGTTCCAAAGGGAAGACCAACCCACCATGTCTGCCGAATTGGTCTCCGCCAACCGGCCGCCTGAACCAGGATGAGGGGCAGAATGAGGGCGTAGGTCCCGAGTTTGATCCAGCCCGGCTGAAGCGTCGCGAGAACCAAGGCTCCGATTCCGATGCCGGGCAGGAGCCCGGTGATGATTGGCAACACCTTCTTCCATACAGCTGCAACGCCGGTCAGATTGATGAATAGAACGTAGAAATTGGTGGCCACCTCGACCAGGACGACGGCGGGATTCAGGATGCGGTTTGCATAGAAAACGAGAGCCACCGGTACGGTGAGCGAGGAAAACCCATAGCCGAGCGCGCCATTTACGAAGGCTGCAAGAAACGCGATGCCAGCGAGAATGATCACCGCAGTATCAAGAGGAGGCATCGTTGGCTCCCATACGGGCAATGGTCGCCCGCGAGGCGACCGACTTTTATCTTATCACCTCTAGCCGTCTGTTTGCAGGCTGGAACCTTGCCGGGCCTATCAGTGGTTTAAGAAAGATTCGTACCCCGGATCATTCCAACGCACCTCCTCCACTGGAGGCCCGACAACCGGATGCGCCGTCCCTCAGCCCGGCGCCACTACTTCCGCTAATGACCCGGAATCGATGAGGCGCTTCGTTGAAGAGGCGGATCGTGGGCAGCGGACGCTGTTGCCTGAATGCCTCGATGATTTCATTGACGAGAACAACCCTGTTCGCGCGATCGACGAGTTTGTCGATGCGCTTGATCTGGCCGAGATGTGCTTTGGCGGAGTTACGCCGGCGGCGACTGGCCGGCCGTTGTATCACCCCTCGGTTCTCCTGAAGCTTTACATCTACGGCTATCTGAACCGGGTGCAGTCAAGCCGGCGGCTGGAACGAGAGACTGGACGGAACATCGAGGTGATGTGGCTCCTGGGTCGGCTTGCTCCTGATCACAAGACGATCGCGGACTTCCGCAAGGACAACAGCGTCGGGCTGCGTAAGGTCTGTGCGCGTTTTGTCGAGCTCTGCCGCGGGATGGGTCTTCTCACGACGGCGAGCGTCGCCATCGATGGAAGCAAGTTCAAGGCCGTGAACAACCGGGACAGGAACTTCACGCGTGCGAAGGTGGAGCGGCGGCGTGCTCAGTTGGAGGAGAGCGTCGCGCGCTATTTGAGCCAACTTGACACGGCCGACCGACAGCAGCCGAGCGAGGCGCTGGCGGCGAAGGTGACGAGGCTTACCGAGAAGCTGACGAAGCTGAAGGGGGAGATGGGCAAGCTTGCTGCCTATGAGAAGCAGATGCTTGCTTCGCCGGATCAGCAAATCTCCCTGACCGATCCGGATAGCCGTTCGATGGCAACCAGTGGCCGCGGATCCGGCGTGGTCGGTTACAATGTCCAAGTCGCCGTCGATACCGACAATCACCTGATCATCGCGCATGAGGTGACGAACAGCGGCTCAGATCGGGCACAACTTGCCAATATGGCCAGGCAGGCGAAGGCTGTTCTGAAGGCTGAGACGCTCGAGGCCGTTGCCGATCGCGGCTACTTCAGCAGCCCGGAGATCCTCGCCTGCCACGAGGCCGGCATCACGGTAACGCTGCCTAAGCCGATGACTTCGGGCGCCAAGTCGGACGGACGCTTCGGTAAGCAGGACTTTGTCTATTTGCCGGAGGAAGACGCCTATCGTTGTCCGGCCGGGGAGCGATTGCCGTATCGCTATACAAACGAAGAAGCCGACAAGATGCTGCGGCGATACTGGACCAGCGCCTGTAAGAATTGCTCGATCAAACCCCAGTGTACGCCCGGGTCAGAGCGATGGATCACGCGATGGGAGCACGAGGATCTGCTCGACGCCGTGCAGCAGCGGCTCGATGCGAACCCGCTCGCTATGCGCCTTCGTCGCGAGACTGTCGAGCACCCGTTCGGCACGATGAAGGCACGCATGGGAGCAACGCACTTCCTGACCAAAACCCTCCCAAAGGTAGCCGCCGAGATGGCCCTCTCGGTTCTGGCCTACAATCTGACCCGAGCAATGAATATCCTCGGGATCAAGCCGCTGATCGCCGCGATCGCGGCCTGAGACCGGACCAGTTTTGGCTTCAAGACTGATGGTCCTGTAAGGCCGTTTTTACACGGCCAAGACCCGGAGCGGTCGATTTGCCTTTGGGGACTAGCGATGCCCGAACTGCGCTACGACCGCATACCACAGGGCCATAGCTTCGGGCGATTTGGGATTCCCGACCGGCAATTTACGAACCGCCGTCTGCACCATGATCAGCTTCGACTCGGGATCGACGAACAGGCCCTGTCCATGAATGCCCAATAGAAGAAACATTCGCCGCTCTCCCGGCAGGATCCACACTTGATAGCCGTACCCCCAGGACTGCGCAATGGTGTTGCGCAGGTAACTATCCGGTGCCACCGTTGTTGCATCGAGAAGCCACTGCCGGGGGATAATCTGTTGGCCGTTCCAAGCGCCGTCATTTGCCAACATCAAGCCCAGGCGCGCCCAGTCGCGTAGCGTGGCTATGAAGCAGCAGTAAGCCACTTCCTGCCCTGTCGGATCGATAGCCCAGGCGGCGTCGGACTCGGCACCGAGCTTTTGCCAGATCCGCGTTGCAAGATAGTCGGAAAGGGGCATGTGGACCGCGCGGCTGACGACGAGGCCGAGCACCTCTGTCTCCGAACTGGCATAAGCAAACCGTGTATTCGGCTGCGCGTCACGCCTGTTGAATTGTCGAAGTGCCGCAACCGCACCCACTGCATTGTTTCCCAGCAGCCCCAGATGCAATCTAAAAATATCATCGTCTGACTGGTAGGTTCTTTCGGCAAAAGCGACGCCTGACGACATGTGAAGTAGAGCGCGCAACGGCGTAGCGCCGTATGCAGTTCCCTCCAATTCCGGCACATAGGTTGCTGCCGTATCGTCGATCGAATGAATTGCGCCTTCAGATACAGCGATGCCGACCAACAAGCCGGTAAGGGTCTTCACCATCGACTGCGAGAGGAAGCGATCCTTGTCCGTTCTGGCATATTGATAGTGCTCTAACAGGATGGTGTCACCGCGCGCGATTAGCAGGCCGGTGACAGGGTGTGCATCGAGATAGTCGCCGATCGCCTTCTGCCGGCCATCGTAATGATACACCGGAGCGATCTCCTCAGCCGCGCGCTTCAAAACCGACGGCGTCGCCGGTTTTTCGACCGGGCGCACCGGGCGCACCTTGTCGAAATGACTGTAGGTCCCGACCATGAAATCCTGCCCGCGGCCCGGCGGGTATTCAAAGGGGGGCACCGGATATCCCCGAGAGGCGCCATACTCCTCCGCCTCGGGACCCGTGTCGGAGAATACCGGACCCGATTCCGCGAAAACAACAGCCTCGAAAACAAGCATTGAAAGGAACGCGAGCAGCAAGGGACGGATCATGGCGCCCTCAACTAGCAAAATAGACCCGATGATCAGAAGCATCTCAGACATTGACGATATCATCAATCAAGGCTCATGTCCGGCCGATACCGACGAAACCAGCGTTCGGCCGCGTGTGAACTGATTTGGCTGGGCCGCTTTGCTTTGCACTCCGCAACGGAAGCTGGGCAGCCCCGTATTGACGTAAATACGGCTCTCGCGGGATTGCCGCTTACAGGTACGCAGAAGAGTGCTAGACTTCTACTTGTCCCACCGGCGTGGTTACTCTGGTCGTTCGGAGGGCGCGTGACGGAGCAGCGGGTTCATAGGCGATTAGCGGCAATCCTAGCCGCAGACGTGGTCGGCTATTCCGCGCTGATGGAACGAGCCGAAGAAGCCACCTACGCTGGATTCGAGCGACTCAAGCGAGATTTGATCGAGCCAAGCCTCTCCCGCCATGAAGGCCGGCTTATCAAGACAACGGGCGATGGAGCGCTCGCCGAGTTCGCCAGTCCATTAGCCGCCGTGAGATGCGCGGTTGAGATACAGGACGGTCTTGTTTCGGGCCGCCATGGCTTCAAGATGCGCATCGGGATCAATTTGGGTGATGTAATCGTTGGGACCGACGGCGAGCTCTTTGGAGACGGGATCAATATTGCGGTCCGGCTAGAGGGTCTCGCCGACCAGGCTGGCATCCTGATTTCCGAGAAGGTGTTGAACGAAGTCGAAGGTAAGCTGGACGTCGGGTTCGAGGATCGTGGTGAGCAACAGCTCAAGAACATCGCCAGGCCGGTTCGGGCTTACGCTGTACGCTCGGGAGCGCATAGCCCGCTGACCGAGAGGATAGGCGTGGCCCCAGCATTCCCAGATAAGCTTTCCATTGCGGTTCTACCGTTCCAGAACATGTCCGGCGATCCAGAGCAGGAGTATTTTGCGGACGGAATGGTTGAGGAAATTACTACCGCCCTTTCGCGGTTCAAATGGCTGTTCGTGATCGCTCGCAATTCGAGTTTCACCTTCAAAGGTAAGGCGATCGATATCAAGGAGGTCGGACGCAGACTCGGCGTCCGCTATGTCCTCGAGGGGTCTGTGCGCAAGGCGTCGGGGAAAGTTCGTATCGCAGGGCAATTGATCGACGCGGTGACGGACGCGCATGTCTGGGCGGATACATTTGAACGAGACCTGAGCGACATTTTCCTGCTTCAGGATGAGATAACGACCGCCGTTGTCGGCGCTATCCTGCCAAAAATGCTTCGAGCACAAATTGTAACGGCAACGCGGCGGCGACCGCAGAACCTCACCGCCTATGATCTTCAGCTCCGGGCCATGTATCAGTATTCCCTGGCGACTCGCAAAGGATTGGCCGAGGCGATCAGGCTGGCTAATCGCGCGTTGGAGTTAGATCCACGGTTCGGCTTTGTCGCGGCTCTGGCAAGTCTCTTTCACATGGTCAAAGTCGTCTTAGGCTTTGCTACTGATCCTCAATTCGACAGGAAGGAGGCAATTCGATTTCTTCGTTGGGCCTCAAGCGTCGATGATGGTGATCCGCAAACGCTTGCGACGACCGCCATGGTCTCGGCGTTCATGGTTGGCGATTATGAAAGTAGCATCGAAATGATTGACCGGGCGGTCGCGCTCAATCCAAATTCGCACTGGGTATGGCTCGACAGAGGCTGGGTCTATCACACTGCAGGCGTGCCGGAGGAAGCGATCCGGAGCTTTGAACTTGCCATGCGAATGAGCCCGCTCGACCCGATGCTAGATCGGTTGTGCGTTGGAATGGGGATGGCCCTTATCGAGCTTTCTCGCTTTGACGAGGCCATCGCCGCAGGTAAGAAAGCCCTTCGTCATAACCCTTCTTTCTCGGCGACTTACTGGTGTCTCGCGTCCGCTTTCGCCCATCTCGGACGTGGCGCCGAGGCGCGAGAGGCGGCGGCACGTTTGCTTGAGCTCGATCCCGCTTTCACAATATCCGCGTGGATTGCTAGGGGCGGTCAATCAAACGCGAAGCTGGCGATCGAAGGGCTCCGCAAAGCAGGGCTACCCGAATAGCCGTGGTGCGTCGTGCGTAGGCGATGCCCGCTTCTGGGCCATCAGCGAAGTCGCGGCACAAGTCATGAAGGTCCGCTTCCTAGGGCGGAGCGGACCGGATTTGCTCCCTCTGAGGTCTTCGTATTTTGACCCATACCGGAAATGCCGAACTTGCATACTGAGACCGGGATCAAGCTCTATTTTCTACGCTTCGTTCTTTGAAAGCGGACAGGCAAGGGCATCCGGATCGCTCCGCAGGGATATTAGCTGCTGAGACCAGAGCGGACATCTACGTTCCGTAATTCTGATTTGCGCGAAGCGACAGATCACCTCCGCCGCAACCTACAAGGCCATCGATCTCACGCGGACGTAGGAACCGGGCGCGTTTTCGATAATCGGCAACCCACCGCTGCCGGGGTCGCGAGCCGGAACGCGGCCTTCGTCAAATTGGGTTACCCATTCGTCCCAAAGCAGCCACCACGACCGTTGACAAGGCGCAGCGTTGACGAACCATTCGTCTGGACTGGGCGGCAAATCGTCGTTCACCCAATGCCCGTATTTGGTGCCTGGTGGGCTGATGACGCCAGCCATATGGCCAGCATCGGATAACACGAACTTGACCGGTCCGGAGTACAAGCGTGTCGCCGCATAGGTCGATTTCCACGGCGCGATGTGGTCTTCGCGGGTTGCCAGAATGAAACTCGGAGTCCTGACTTTCGACAGATCTATCGGCGTATCCGCCAACGTGATCCCACCGGGTTTTGCCAGGAGATTTTCGTGATACATCCTGCGCAAGTAGAACGAATGCATCGCCGCGGGCATGCGGGTCGAATCGGAGTTCCAAAACAAAAGATCACCGGGCATTTGCTTCTTGCCGAGCAGATAATTGCTAACGACAAACGACCAGATCAGGTCATTGGCGCGCAACATGTTGAACGTCGTCGCCATTTGATGCGCTTCCAGATATCCATGCTGGCGCATCCGTCTTTCGAGATATGCCAATTGCTCTTCGTCTATGAAGACGGCCATATCCCCAACTTCGGTAAAATCGACGAGCGTCGCGAAATAGGTGACGCTTGTAATCCGGTCCTCGCCCTTCGCGACCAAATATGCCAGCGTCGAGGCTAGCAGTGTTCCGCCGAGGCAATAGCCGATCGCGTTGACGCTATGCTCTCCGGTCGCAGACTCGATAGCATCGAGGGCCGCCAAGGGGCCCTCGAGCATGTAGTTTTCAAAGGTCTTTTCAGCGTGCTGCTTGTCGGGATTTACCCAGGAGATGACGAGAACAGTATGTCCCTGATCGACGGCCCATTTTATGAAAGAGTTTTTCGGCTGCAGATCGAGAACATAGAACTTGTTGATCCACGGCGGCACGATGAGGAGTGGCCGCCTGCGGACCTCTTGTGTCGACGGCGTATATTGGATTAGTTGCATGAGCTCGTTTTGATAGATCACTTTTCCGGGAGTTATTGCGATGTTTTCGCCGAGGCGGAAAGCCTTCATGTCGGTCATCGTGATCGCAAGACGGCCTTTGCCGCGCTCCAGATCGGCAAGAAGGTTCTCCAAACCGCGCAGCAGGTTCTGTCCGCCCGACGCCAAGGTTGCGGTGAGGACCTCCGGATTGGTAGCGACGAAATTGGAAGGGGACAGGGCATCAACCAGCTGGCGGGTATAGAAGTCGACCTTGCGGGCAGAGGCCTCGTCCATGCCTTTGACTTCGCGGATTGCAGAAAGAACCGACGCTGCTGCAACAAGATAACTGTCTTTCACAAAGCTAAAGACAGCATTCTCGCTCCATTCCGGATGCTTGAACCGTTTATCTTTTGGGGTATCGGCCTCGCGTGCACGCAGCATGAGTAGGCGTACCGCGGTTTTCTGCCAGATACCTACCATGTTGTGGAATAGGCCGATCTGCGCGCGTGCGACCACCGCCGGGTCGGTCATCATCCTCGTCATGAACTCGAAAAAATCAAACCCAAGCATTGACCATTCGCCCACGCCGAACTTAATCGCGTCAGCCTCATGAGGCGTGAAGTGCCGCATCACTACTTGGGTTTGTTTCGTGATGTCACGCAGTTGCGCTGCAAGGGCAATCGGATCCCAGATGGGCTGCTCCATCCACTTCTCGGTCATAAGTCTTTCCTCCTGACAGGCCTGACCAGAGCCGTTTTGGGTAGCTTCCAAAAAAACAACACCTCACCGCATGCGGTTGGTGACACGCGCGTCGGCAGGTAGGGTTGATTGGTTATGTTAAAGCCGGGTTTCTGTGCACCAGCCCCTGTTCGTCGCCGGCGACTATGGCCCTAAGAACTTCCACCTGCATCCGCATGAGCTGGTGGCGTGTCAATAGAATGCGACGGCGATACGCTTTTCTTTACGCCAGACCACTGCACACCGGCGCAGGTCACCGTCCGGAATGACGGTCAGCGCGAAGTCGTCGGGAATCTTTCCATCTCCAACAATATCCAGGGCGGCACCGTATGCGGAGATGCTGCGAATCACGCAATCTGCTTTCGAACGGCCGAAGCTGATTGAGCCTGACTTTGGGATGCGTGTCGAATGAGAACCTTTCTGCTCCATAATTTTTCTCCGAGTAAGGGGGTCACAACCGCAGAGCGCAAATCGATTGTCAATCGGGCCCTTTGCCACCAAAACGAGTTCGTCAAAATCTGGGTGCCGATCCAATCTCACCCCCGAATCAAATAAATGTCATTAAAATATCATATTAAATGTTTAATTTAAACCCAGAAAAAATGGGCAAAATATTGAATGAGCGCTTGAAGGTTGAATGAGCGTCACGCAAGGGCTTGCGTTTGCTGGAATTTAGCGCCGATTGCTTTTGGTGCTCATCAAACGCCTACCCCCATTGGCATTTGATCCAAGCGAACTTTAAATCTCTCATACAGCTGCTGGCTGTTTATTTCGATCCCACGGGGCCGCGTTGCATTTGTTGGTTTCGGCGGCCGGCGACGGGGGCCGGCGTGGGTCGGCAGAGGAAGTTAAGAAGGTGCAGATGGTAGGGCGGAATAACCGAATGAGCGAATAGCGCCTGCGCAGTCGTCGACGGAGATCGGCCACACTAATGAGGGCGGCCGATCTGACTATTTTATCGAACGACTAACTTCCGGAATTGATGCTGTGGACGGCTCCTCCACCGGCACGAGAGTGCCAAGGTATGGGCGCCGTTTTTGAGGCTCCCACGATTCGGAGGAGCAGCCTATGCAGTCAATTTCGACGATCGTCTGGATATTGCGAAGTCGGTCTTTCAAGTGCATGGCGTCGATGCAGCCGGGCAAGTGGTCATACGGCGTCAACTCAAGCGCCGTTTCGTGCTGTCCTTCTTTGAGAAGTTGCCGTCGTGCCTGGTGGGGATCGAGGCTTGCGCATCATCCCATTATTGGTCCCGTGAGTTGCAGGCGTTGGGACATACGGTGCGATTGATGCCTCCGGCCTATGTGAAGCCGTACGTCAAGCGGCAAAAGAACGACACCACCGACGCGGAGGCGATTTGCGAGGCGGTCACGAGACCCAACATGCGGTTCGTGCCGACCAAGACGGTCGAGCAACAGAGCTGTCTGATGCTTCATCGAGCGCGCCACCTCTTCATCCGCCAGCAGACTGCCGTCATCAATTCAATCCGCGCCTATCTTGCCGAGTTCGGGATTGTCGCCCCGGTCGGGCGCCGGGGCGTCGATCAGTTGCTGGAAGTCGTCGCCGATACAGCTGACCGCCGGCTCCCGGAGGTGGCCCGCGCATGTCTTGCTGTTCTCGGCAGTCAATTGCGGGCGCTGAAGGTGCAAATCCTGGAGTTCGACAGGCGTATTGTCGCCTGGCATCGATCGAGCGCGACGAGCAAGCGACTGGACGCGATCCCTGGTGTTGGTCCGGCGCTGGCAACGGCGCTGGTCGCGAGCGTTGCTGATGCCAAGGCGTTCCGATCGGGTCGAGACTTCTCGGCCTGGGTTGGGCTCGTGCCGAAGCAGAACTCGAACGGAGGCAAGGACAAGCTTGGCAGTATCAGCAAGCAGGGCGATCGCTATTTGCGCAGCCTGTTCACGGCCGGCGCACTCGCCGTGATCCGCTATGCCAAAATCCATGGAACGGGGCGTCGACCCTGGCTCTCCGCATTGCTGGCGCGGCGAGCAACTAAGGTCGCTGCCATCGCGCTCGCCAACAAACTCGCCAGGATAGCCTGGGCGATGATGGCGAGGAACGAACGCTACAAGGAACCCGCCGCTCTCATGGCGTAAACGAGATTACGCCGGACATGCCGGTGTGACGTAACGGTTGGAAGGGCGAACAGCACTTAATGCAGCGCCGGTCGATCCGGCGATCAGGACAACCCACATCGGCCACGGCATCTCCGAATGCGTGCTTTTGATCGGGACCTGATCCGCGGAGGGCATTATGGCCAGCGGTCACGTGAACCGCGCAAACAGGCCGAACACATGGCCGCTCCGACCAACGCCGCAAAGTGAAGATTCTCCTTGCCAACCCGGAGCCGTCCACACATGGCCCATCGCGTCCGTACTCAGCCGTCCGTCCTTGGTCTGCTTCTTAAGGGCAAGCGGACAAATCATGAGCGCCCGA
This sequence comes from Bradyrhizobium zhanjiangense, assembly GCF_004114935.1. Classification (NCBI taxonomy): domain Bacteria; kingdom Pseudomonadati; phylum Pseudomonadota; class Alphaproteobacteria; order Hyphomicrobiales; family Nitrobacteraceae; genus Bradyrhizobium; species Bradyrhizobium zhanjiangense. The sequence continues at coordinate 8,466,738 of NZ_CP022221.1, read as the reverse complement.
TTTTCCTCTCTCGGCGTCGCGCATCGCGATCTTGAGCGCATTATCCGGCAATGGCAATTGCAGCGCCTTCGCTTTTGTCCCTTCGGGACCTCACAGATTGCGAACCATTAGAGCCGTGTCGAAGCCCTTCCAATTGGTGCGATCAAGGACCGCCCAACCGAGCCTCGCATAGAACCCGGCGGCATCTGTGGTGTAGAGGTAGAGCCGCGAAAACTCTCGCTGTCGCGCTTGATCCTCGATCGCGGCGACCAATGCGGCGCCTGCTCCTTTTCGCCGATACTCAGGGACGACGAACAAGCGTGCCGATTCCGATGATCTCGCCCGGGTATTCCGATTTGATCTCGCCCAGGATTGAACGAACCCGCTACGCGGGAGTGGGGGCAAGCCTGGTGAACTGAGGTGTCCTGTCTGAGAGGATGTTGGTCTTCGCACCACCCCTCTCAAGACAGGAGACCCAGATGGCTACCATGAGCCCTCTTCGGCAGCGCATGATCGAGGACATGACGGTCCGCAATCTGTCGCCGTCGACTCAACAATCCTATATCTATGCGATCGCAAAGTTTAGCCGCCATTTCGGCTACGCCCCGGACCGGTTGAGTTTCGAGCAGGTCCGCGCCTATCAACTGCATCTCATCGGCCAAAAGCGTTCGTGGTCCCACATCAATCAGGTGGCCTGCGCGCTGCGGTTCTTCTACGGCGTCACACTCGGGCAGACGGAGGCATTCGAGCGGATCATCGGTGGCCAGAAGCCTGACAAGCTCCCGCTCGTGCTTAGTGCCGAAGAGATCGAGCGCTTCCTGGACGCGGTTACAGGGGTGCGCAATCGCGTCGTGCTGGCGACGGCTTATGCGGCTGGCTTACGGGCTAGTGAAGTCGTCCGCCTGAAGGTGAGCTCGATCGACAGCAAACGAATGTTGATCCACATCGAGAACGGCAAGGGCGGCAGGGATCGTTACGCGATGCTTTCTCCGCGACTGCTGGAGATTCTGCGCACGTACTGGATGCGAGCCCGACCGGGGCTATGGCTATTTCCAGGCCAAGACCCCAGTGAACATGTCAGCGTCCGCTGCGTCCAGGCGGCCTGCCGCGCCGCCCGCCGCCGCGCTCGGCTTGCCAAGCCGATTACTGTCCATACGCTCCGGCACTCGTTTGCGACCCATCTCCTGGAAAGCGGGATCGACATTCGCATCATTCAAGTTCTGCTCGGACATGCCGAGCTGGGATCGACCGCGCGCTACGCTCAGGTCGCGACCAATCTGCTCGCCCGCACGACCAGCCCATTCGATGGACTCTCCGTCAGGGTGATCCCACCCGACTGAGCTGCGCATATGCGCCCCGTGCTCGAGGTGGCGGACATCCTCCGCCGCCACGGCGGCGCGTTCCGTGCCGCGCAGGGTCCTCGGCTGTCCTCCGATCAGCGCCGTGCGATGGCGGCCATCGAGGCGTGTCGCACAGCGACGCTCGGCGGCCACGTCGAGCGGTGCGACGACTGCGGCCTGGTCCGCGTCGCCTATAACAGCTGTCGCGATCGGCACTGTCCAAAGTGCCAAGCGCTCGCGCGCGCCCAATGGCTCGTCGAGCGCCAGGCCGACCTGCTGCCGGTCCCCTATTTCCATGTCGTCTTCACCGTGCCGGCGCCCGTGGCCGCCATCGCGCTGCAGAACAAGGCGGTGGTCTACGACATCCTGCTCAAGGCAGCAGCCGAGACGATCCGTCTCATCAGCGCCGACCCGAAGCATCTCGGTGCCGAGACCGGGATGATCGCCATTCTCCATACCTGGGGCCAGACCCTGACGCATCATCCACATGCCCATTGCCTCGTGCCAGGCGGCGGGATCGCCCTGATGGAAGCTGGGTTCATTGTCGCCCCGGCTTCTTCCTTCCCGTTCGCGTCCTGTCACGATTGTATCGTCGGCTATTCCTGGAGCGCCTGCAGGCGGCGTTCGATGGCACCAAGCTCCAATTCTTCGGCCATCTCGCGCACCTCGTCGAGCCAGCGGCATTCGCCAGCCATCTAAACGCCCTCCGCAAGGTCGAGTGGGTCGTCTACGCCAAGCGTCCCTTCGGCGGACCAGAACAGGTTCTGGCCTATCTTGGGCGCTACACCCATCGCGTTGCGATCGCCAACGGCCGGCTCCTTAGCTGTGACCAGGGCCACGTCCGCTTCCGGTGGAAGGATTATCGCGCTGGCAACAAATCCAAAGTGATGACACTCGACACTGAGGAGTTCCTTCGTCGCTTTCTGCTCCACATATTGCCGAAGGGGTTCCGCCGCATCCGTCATTTTGGTTTCCTGGCGAACGCCTGCCGCGCCGCCAAACTCGCGCGCATCCGAGCGGCGCTTGACGCGCCGCAGCCACCTCCGCCTGCCGAAGCTGTCAACTATCGTGAGCGCTGCGCCATCCTCCTTGGTCACCGCCTCGACTTGTGCCCCATCTGCGGAGGCCGCATGGTCGAGATTGGACCTGTGCCGCGTGCGCCAGCGCAGCGACGCGCAGCACCTCGCTGCGATACATCATGACCGACGACCTCGACTTGTCCGCTCCCACTGCACGCGCTGCCCTGCCGACGTTCTCCGTCGGAACGATCAAGCACGCTCACAACGCCCGCCGAACGGGCGATAGTCAGCCGCCTGGGCTTGACGCGCCGTTCGACGCTATCGACGGCGGCATCCTTTGCTGCCAACATCAGCGACAATCTGCGGCCACACTCGCTCGCGGGCCCGACATCGGGTCAATCGCGCCTACCGGCGCCTAGATCGAACCCCCATAGGTCCGCGCTCACAAGACGCGGCTTCGTTCAATCCAGCTTCAAATAGGTCCCGCGCTGGACTTGCGGCGAGATCTGTGACGCGGGACCTATTTGAACCCTCCAGTATTCCGAGATGATCTCGCCCACCTTTCCGATTTGATGTCGCCCGGGGCGGGAGGCGTTCTGGCAGTCTGGTTTCTGGCATCGGCGGAGCCGCGTGGTCAATCTTGAATCGCGGCTCGAAGGGGTTGTTTTCTGCTGCTCCTGCTGTGGGCATGTGGGCAACGCCCTTCGCGTTGTCCAAGTGCAGCGGCATGTCCACAGCGCCACGGGCTCAGGCCTTCCGGCCGGGTTTGCGGGTTCGCCGCATGCTCTCGCCGTTGAGGTCGATCCGGTGGGCGTTATGGACCAGGCGATCGAGAACGGCGTCGGCGTAGGTGGGGTCGCCGATCAGCGCGTGCCATTGATCAACGGGGAGTTGGCTGGTGACGATGGTGGAGCGGCGGCCATAGCGGTCCTCGAGGATCTCCAGGAGGTCGTGACGGGCCGTGGCATCGAGCGGCTCGAGGCCCCAGTCGTCGAGGATGAGAAGATCGACGCGGCCGAGGGCACGCAACAGACGGGGGTGGCGGCCGTCTCCGCGCGCCAGAGCGAGATCGGTGAACAGCCGCGGGACGCGCTGATAGAGCACGGAACGGTTGTCGCGGCAGGCCTTGTTGCCGAGCGCGGAGGCGAGCCAGCTCTTGCCGACGCCGGATGGCCCGCAGATCAAAAGGTTGGCGTGGTCATCGATCCATTGGCATTCGACCAGCATCGTCAGCAGGCTGCGGTCGAGGCCACGCGGGGTGCGATAGTCGATGTCCTCGACGCAGGCCTGCTGGCGCAGCTTGGCGTATTGCAGCCGCTTCGAGAGCCGCTTGTCGCGTCGCAGTGAGGCTTCGCGTTCGAGCAGGAGCGCGAGCCATTCGGCGTGGCCGAGGCTGGCAGCCTCGCCGCCGGCTTCGATGTCGGCGAAGGCCTTGGCCATGCCGTGAAGGCCGAGTTGATGGAGTTGATCGAGGGTCGGATGCGTGAGCAAGGCATGATCTCCTAGTTGTAGTAGCGCGGCCCGCGGATGTTGGGATGGAGGATCGGCGCGTCGTCCGCGGGACGCTTGGGTGAAGGCCGCCGATCGAGATTGTTGGCGAGGATCGATTTGACCGAGCCGTAGGTGCGCGCGCCGATGTCGATCGCCCGCATGGCGGCGGCATCGAGCCGCTCGTGCCCGTAGGATCGGGCGAGCCGGATGATGCCGAGACAGGCGCGAAAGCCCTGCTCGGGGTGCGTGCGTTCATCGAGGATCAGGTCGCACAGCGCCGCGGTGGCCGGTCCGATCGAGGCGGCGTCCTTGCGGATGCGCTCGATGGTCCAGCCGGCGTGGCGCCGATGACTGGACGCCATGTGCTCCGGCACGGTCGTGTGCTTGTGGTTGCCGCTCATGCGCTGATGCGCGGCGATCCGCTCACCCTTGTGGAATATCTCCACGGTGCGGGCGGTGAAGCGGACCTCGACCTCGGCGCGGGCGAAGCGATGCGGGACGCTGTAGTAATGCGCCTCGACCTCGACGTGATAGTCGATGCTGACCCGGCAGATCCGCCACTCGGCGAACACGTAAGGGCTCTCCGGCAAGGCCTTGAGCGCCGGCCGGTCGATCTCCTCCAATAGCTTGCGGCGGGTGACACCGAGCCGCCGGATCGGTCGCTCCTCGTTGAGCCGGATCATCAACTCGGCGATCGCCGCGTTGACGTCGGCGAGGCTGTGGAAGGTGCGGTGGCGCAGCCGCCCGAGCAGCCAGCGTTCGACCATCAGGACCGCCTGCTCGACTTTGGCCTTGTCCCGCGGCCGTCGCGGCCTGGCCGGCAGAATGGCGGTGCCGTAATGTGCCGCCATGTCGGCGTAGCTGCGATTGATCCTAGGATCGTAGAGGCAGGCCTTGATCACCGCGACTTTGGTGTTGTCCGGCACCAAGAGCGCCGGCACGCCGCCGATCGCCTCGAAGGCGCCGACGTGGCCGCTGATCCAGTCGGCGAGCCCCTGCGTCCAGGTCGCCTGCGCGTAGGTGAAGCTCGATGCGCCGAGCACCGCGACGAAGATCTGCGCGGCGCGCCGCTCGCCGGTGAACCGGTCGATCACCACCGGCACGCCGTCGCCGGCATAGTCGACGAACAGCTTGTCGCCGGCCGCATGCGACTGGCGCATCGTCACCGACAGGCGGCCTTCCCAGGCGCGGTAAAGCTCGCAGAAGCGCGAAATATGTTCACGATCACATATTTCGCGTTATGTTGCGGCCAGATTTATGTTGTGCAAGGAGCGATAATTGCGGGGAGCCTGAGCTCTGCGGGCATTGTTCACGCAACATAATTCGACGTCTGGGTAGCGAACCTTTTGTCCAATGGAGGCTCGCTATGGATCAGACGATATATTCCATTCCCTTGACCGTACCCCACCGTGATGACGCGCCATTCACCGACGAGCGGTACCGGTACCTTCGCCACTGTGCAGAAGCCGGTGCGACCGCAGCTTCTCTCAAGATCAAGCGCAACGAGCTGTTGCGGATTGCCGCACGTCTCGGTCCAGATGCTTCGCAGGGCATCGATATCGAGGCACTCCAACGGATCGCGACCGAGCGTCTGCGCCTGACGGGGGCTGCCACCGCAGCACGAAGAGTGGTCGACATCGGACGGCCTTGGCTTCGATTTCTCGGTTGGTGGCGTGAACCAACCGTCGTGTTTCAGTACCAGAGCCAACTCGACCAGTATGTGACATGGATGCGCAATGAGCGCGGATTCTCGCCATCGACGGTGGAGCAATGGAGCCGGATAATCGGCAGGTTCCTGCGCTGGTGCGACAAAACCAACCGGCAACTCAGGGACCTTCAGCCTGAAGACGTTGACGCCTATTTTGTCGCCCAGGCGACGGGACGATGGTCCCGCGTTTCGGTGGCCAACACAGCCTCTGCCTTGCGGGGATTTCTGCGCTACGCGGCAAAGCGGGGAATGTGTACGGACCGCTTAGCGGCCTCGATTTGCCGGCCTCGGCTTTATCGTCAGGAGTCGCTGCCGTATGCCCCAGATTGGTTCGACGTGCAGCGCATGTTGGCCGACGCCGAGACTGACAACCCCCGGGACATCCGCGATCGTGCGATCCTGCTGTTGCTCGCGGTCTACGGGATGCGCAGCGGCGAAGCGGCGGCATTGCGCCTTGATCAGATTGACTGGGCCGGTAGGACGCTACGGCTTTTCCGCCTGAAGCGCCGGCAGCCGCAGATCTATCCCCTGGTTCCCTCTGCGGCTGAGGCGCTCGCCCGCTACATCGACACGGTGCGGCCGCTATCATCGTGCCCGGAAGTGTTCCTCTGCATGCACGCGCCCCGTCGACCGTTGAAGGCAGGGAGCATTTATGATGTCGCCAACCGCAGATTTGTTGCACTTGGAATCGACGCTGCCCACCGCGGTGGCCATGCGTTGCGCCACGCCTGCGCCTCCCGGCTTCTCGCCGAAGGTCTGTCGATAAAGGAGATCGGGGACCATTTGGGACATCGCAGCGCGGCGTCAACCAGCATCTACGCCAAGGTGAACATGCAGGCGCTTCGCGAGGTCGGAGCGTTCGACCTGGGAGGCCTCCAATGAGGCTGACCCATGTTGTCGACGCCTATCTGGCCAAGCAGCGCTCACTGGGGGCGCGTTTCGAGTCGGCTGAGGTTCTGCTCCGTAGGTTCTGCCGAGCGATGGGCAATCGAGATATCGGCGAAGTCACCCCAGAGGCGGTAGCCGAGTTCCTCCAAGGCAAAGGATCGCTCAGTGCCACCTGGATGCTGCGATATAGGGTTTTGAGCGGCCTTTATCGATTCGCCATCAGTCGCGGGTACGCAGCATCCTCCCCACTGCCGACATCGTTTCCAAAGCTGCTGCCGCAACAAACGCCCTATGTTTATTCCACGGAAGAACTGCGCCGCCTGTTGGACGCGACCTCGATCCTGGAGGTTGGGCATCGCCCTCATGTGCCAGCTATGTACCGTACGCTCCTCTTATTGCTGTACGGAAGCGGCATGCGCATTGGCGAGGCGCTTCGTTTGGTCCTGCAAGACGTGGATCTGACTGATCAGGTCATCACCGTCCGTGACACGAAGTTCTTCAAAACGCGCCTCGTGCCTATCGGACCAAAGCTCAACCAGGAATTGGTCGAGTACGTCGAGCGCCGTCGCCGGCTCCCTCTGCCGCGCGGGCAAGAATCTCCATTATTCACTACGCGCGGCAGTCGACCGTGGCACTATGTGCGGGTCATCTCCTGGTTTCAGCATGTCCGCCGGGCCGCCGGAATCAGTTGCCCTGTCGGCGAGCCTCGACCTCCACGGCTGCACGATATTCGCCACACAGCCGCGGTGCACCGGGTAATTGCATGGTATCGCTCCGGCCAGGAGGTGCAGCGACTGCTTCCGCAACTCGCCACCTACCTTGGCCACATCGATATCCGTTCAACCCAGCGCTATTTGCAGATGACGCCAGATCTCCTCCAGGCGGCCAGCGAGCGCTTTGCCCTGTACGCGATGGAGGCCGACCATGAAGGATAAGAGCCTGCTTGGTCCGTGGATCCGGCGGTTCTTGCTGGAACATCTGGTCGCCGAGCGCAATCTTTCCCGCAACACCCAAGCCAGCTACCGCGACACGCTGACATTGTTGCTGCCGTTCGCCAGCAAGCAGGGAGGCTGCGCCATCGATCGCATGACCGTGGAAGAGCTGACGCCGGAAGTCGTCCGCAAGTTCCTGGACCACCTGGAGCGCGATCGCCGGTGCAGCGAGGTTACCCGCAACCAACGGCTGGCGACCATCCATTCACTGGCGCGCTTTATCGGGACGCGTTCGCCGATCCACCTGGCCTGGTGTTCCGAGATACGGGCAGTGCCGTTCAAGAAGACGGCCAAGACCGCGATCGGATACCTCGAAAAGGCCGAGATGGACGCGTTGCTAAATCAACCTGACAGACGCACGAGTCTTGGGGTGCGGGACCATGTTCTGCTGCTTTTCCTATACAACAGCGGTGCTCGCGCCGATGAGGCAGCAAAATTGACGGTCGGCAATCTCCAACTGGGTGCGTCTCCGTCAGTGCGACTTCACGGTAAGGGCAACAAGGTTAGAATCTGTCCATTGTGGTCAACGACCGCAACCTCGTTGACTCGTCTTGTGGCCGACCGGAACAAAAGTGAAGCGGTCTTTCTCGGGCGGACGAACCAGCCTTTGACGCGCTTCGGAATACACCGTCTCGTGACGCAATATGCCGCCATGGCGGGCGAAACGGTGCCGACGTTGGCGACGAAGCGCGTAAGCCCACATACGGTTCGGCACACAACGGCGGTGCACCTGCTGCGCGCCGGCGTCGACATCAACACGATCCGTGCTTGGCTGGGCCACGTGTCATTAGACACCACGCACATCTATGCTGAAGTCGACCTGGAAATGAAAGCAGAGGCGTTAGCCAGGGTCGACATCAGCAGTCTGAGGCCGCCGCCTCGGCAACCCTCTCTCCCGTCGTTGATGGCATTCCTGAAGGCCCTGTAGGTCGAAAGGTCACACTCTTATGTTGCGGAGCGAGCCGAGGAAATTGGCGCAATCCTTGGCTCGCTCCAGCAGCGACAACATAAATCTGGCGGCAACATAACGCGAATAGCGATACCCGCCGGGTTCGCCCGCGATGTACTCCTCCCACAGGATCGCCAGCGTCACGTGCTTGCGCCGGAGTTCGCGGTGCACCGCCGCCCAATCCGGCTCCGCCTGCCGGCGATGGCCCCGCCGCGTGCCGGGCCCGGCTCCCGCGCTGGCGAACAGCCGGGCCTCCAGCTCCGTGTCGGTGATGTCGTCGGTCAACGGCCAGCTCAGCCCCGCCGCCTCGAACCGGCGGATCGTCAACCGCACCGTCGATGGGGCCGTCCCCACCCGCCGCGCAATCTCACGGGTCGACATTCCCGCCGACTTCAATCTGATCACATCGCGCACGTGGCGCATCGCAAGCCTCTCCGTCGGCATCCAGGTCCCCCTTCGCAAAGCCGAAAGGCGGGACCGTATCGGAGCCAGAAGAGGCCTCGTCACCCCGGGCGACATCATCCCGGAATGGTGGGCGAGATCATCTCGGAATGGCGGGCGAGATCAAATCGGAACGGTGGGCGAGATCATTCCGGAATGGTGGGCGACATCGAGCGGAATCAGCACAAGCCTGCAAGCCATGGCGACACATCATGGTTAGGCTCGATCTCAGACTCGACGAGAAGGCATGTGCCGATCGGCTCGCCATCGGACTTCGCGACAAGCGCCACACCATGGCTCTGGTCGGAAGTAAACAACTCCAGCGATGTCAATTCTTCTTCGAGGGATCCTTGGAGTACCGAAAAAGCATTGGCGCGCCATCGCGCGCAGATAGCCAACTCCGGCGTATTGGGTCCCACGATGAACGTCTGAATGTTGGTCATAGGAACATCTACGCTGCTGCCCTGTCTTCCTTCTCCGGCCCCGCGCATCACGATCTTGAGCACGTCATCCGGCAACGGCCGTTGTAGCACCCTTGTCTCATTGATCACCTAGGTCTTCCTCGGGTGACAGATGATCTGTTGGATGCTGTTGAACGGCGCCACGAGGGGCCTAGCCTTTGCGTGGTCCGTATGATTCGCTCCCAGCGATGAACTCCCTCCCCACGGTGTAGGGCGGGTACATGGTACGTGCGTTCTGCACGCCGAACACAATCGTCAAGGACTCGCAGTCCTCTCCTAGCTTAGAGAGATGGCTTTCCAGCGTATGCGGGTCGATCTCCGACATCAGGTTGCCCCCTTAGTGGAACTCCAATCTGCAGATTAATGGGGCTCACGGATAAATGCAGAAAAAATCCGAGGGACCATCGATAGACCGGCGCCGGAAAATTCTCCCGGGCGCCCTCGCGTGATGGTCCTCTCGAGCCGACATCTCATATCGAGGCAGGACTGTCCTACGACTCGTCCCAAGCCCAAATTATTGCGTTGCAGCAGCGCTGTACGCGGCTGCGCGCTTGCAATAAACTATGCGGAATGCAGCGTGTTTGCGTGGGGACCTACGTGTTGCATCGACACGCGGTCCTATCGAAAGTTATCTGCGGCTGCCGAACTACTCGCCGCAGAACAGCGTCCACGCCTGCTCAACCCTGAACCCCGGCGAGCGGGCGAGGCGCTTTTCCCGGCGAGGGGCGCACACGCGCTTCATCGTTGATCGGGAGTAGAAGCCATGAGGAGCAAATATCTTCTCGCTGTCATCCTATTGTTGCCATCCGTGACAATGTCTAGCGTTGCCTCTGCCGCCCAGAGCTATGGCCATTGGCAAAAAACGGCTCGGCTGGCGGAGCAAAGGGTGCCGGATGTTCGGGCCTACTATGGGCCGCTGGTCGCCGACCAATACCCGACTTGGGATTTGAAGCTCTGCACCTATCAAGGTGGGCCGAAGACCAACACTTGGGCATGCAGGTGATGAGCTGACTTGGCCGTTTGGGCAGGGGCAGATCATCAATTCGCGGCGGACTCCGTGGCAAGGCAGTTAAAGACTAGTGCTGAACTTGCAGATCTGATCCATCAGAGGCTGCTGATGGGCGGCGTGTACGTATCAGTTCGCCAAGACTCGATCCTCGGCTGGCGGGCTACGGTCGTTACCGCGCCAAAGCATGCCAAAGCCATTCAGGATCGTGTCGAGACCATCGCCGCCGAACTTCGCAAACAATTCATGCTGAAAGACTGATGGGCTTACCGTGGCGCTTACCTTGGTTGTCCGTGACAGGCTGGATCGCGCTGATACAGTCCCGCCTGTGCGAGCGGTGGGGCATGTCCCGGTGCATCAGCGTCATCTCGGTCCCGGCTTCCGTGTTGCGGGCGCGGGCATCGCAGAGCCTTTGCTTAGGACAAGCAAGTCGCATTTGTCGTTGCGATAGACATCAAACACTTTTCGCCCCCGCTGATCTTTCGAAGTAAACACGAAATATGTTTCAGTCATTCTGACCGACCAGCTTACTACCTCGAATGGCTGTGTGGGTTGTAAATGTGCAACGCTCCGCGACTTCTGCTTGACGGTGCCACACGAGCAAAGATGCGGTGGAAACGTTGGCTTGGATTGCGCACCTCGGGTGCCACGCCCCATCAGTAGCCACCGAGGACCGAGATACTTTTTTGGTCAATTGTGCTGCCGCATAAGAGGCCACTCAGCCGAGGCTTTGCTCAATAGCGCTATTCGGAACGCTGAACTTTCTCGTGCGTTGGGGCGTCAACCCACATTAAAGGAGCACGTTATGGATCGCGAGCACGTGAAGGGTGTCGCCGACAAGACCAAGGGCAGGATTAAGGAAGGTGCTGGCAAGCTGAGTGGCGACAAGGACCTGCAAAGGGAAGGCAAAGCCGACAAGGCCAAGGGCTCGGTGCACAATGCCGCAGGTGATGTTAAGGATGCGGCGAGGGACGCAGCAGACGCCATGAAGAAGTGAGTTCACTCACAAGCAGATTTAGCACTCGCCGCTCTTTCGGAGCGGCATTTGTTTGCGCCTCAGAACATCGCAACCAACCTCTCAGCCGGTTTGGTGCAGCTTGCATGCACTAGAAATCGGGGAACTCTGAAGTCTCCGACGAGTTACAGAACCGCCGAGAAGATAGAAGGATGAGCGGTCGTGTGCGCAGTAGCGGCACGCGGCATCTTTCTTGATCGCGCTCGTCCTTTGTTCGGCAGGACTTGAAAAGAGAGGCGACAATGAAAGCACCACTTCTGCTTGCGGGCGTATTAATCATTGGATGCGCCGCCCCAGCACTAGCTGATGAGTACTACGTCGTACAAGGTCCGAGCCATCAATGTACGATTACCACCACACGTCCGGCGGACAAGGAAGTCGTAACGCAGATCGGTCCGATGGCCTTCAAGACCCGCGTGGAAGCTGAAGACCGCATCAAGCAGACCAAAGTCTGCGAGGAAGGAACAGTCGGCAGTAGCAGCAGCACGACTGTCATCAAAGAGAAATAGTCGAGGACATCATTCCCGAGCGTCTTTGGCTAATTCTAGAAAGGTCGCGCCGATTCCTGTCGGCGCGACCTTTTTGTGTTTCCAGACCACCAACTGACCAGCGGTTCTTGGGTTCATTCCGGCCGCCTTTGTCGAATTCCACCACAACTACGTGAGCAAATGCGCGGATGCTCGAAATCCCACGCCGCTGCGATCACTGCGAGGAAGAGTTCGCGCAACAAGAGCTAACCCTTCTCGCGCCACCGGCCGGCGACGGCGAGCTGATCTGTGCTCGGTGCATCCGAAATCAAGCTCCGTCGAGCTGTCGCGAAGCTGCCGCGTGGTGATAACTGACGCTGGAGACCCGTTGGGGATGAACGCCTTGGCGTTGCTTCCGTTGCCTCCCGATGCCATCGCAAATTCCAAGTCGGCTGGACGTCTAAAATATGGTCGTTGCGCGTCCCGCTCCGTATAGCGCGGTGGGCGGCCAATCGGGCTGCATTGAAACAACGAGCGCAGCGGGCGGACGAGTGGATCAAGACCGTCCCGCCCGCTCCTCGGCGTTCGAGACAGGCAGCGAATGTGCAGCAGCTCGAAGCCGCGAATCGACGGGCGGGGCGTGGCTCGACCTAAAGTCGCCATTGCGGGTAGCCGGTTGTCCCGGTACTGATCGACTCACTACCACAACCGATCAGTCATTTTCCCGCAGCCCTTCGATTTTACTATGCAATTTGTCGCAAACGGCCCTGATATCCCCGATCATCTCTTGGAGGCGCATGAGGAAGGTCGCGTTATCTTCTTTTGCGGCGCTGGAATTTCGTATCCGGCAGGGTTGCCAGGATTTGCTGGGCTGGTAGACGACATCTACAACCGCCTCGGCACGAAACGCACTGCCATTGAGGAGCAGGCTTACGGCCGAAGTCAGTTCGATGCCACGCTCGACCTGCTAGAGCATCGAATGCCGGGACAACGTCTTGCTGTGCGGCACAAGCTGCCTGAAGTCCTGAAGCCAAAATGGCACCGGAAGGGTGCAACGGATACGCACGCAGCTTTGCTAGAGCTCGCTCGCTGTCGTGACGGCGCTGTCCGCCTAGTGACAACGAACTTCGACCGCATTTTTGAACGAGTGAAGAAACGCCCGGGCAAGGCTTTTAATTCATTTGCGGCACCTATGTTGCCAATACCAAAGAACAGTCGTTGGAACGGGGTGGTCTATCTCCACGGCTTGCCACACGTACAAAGGTTCCGCCCGTCTGGACTTAGTTTGGCACTGCCTGAGACGGACATTCGACTACCGTGACGGTCTCCATCTGGATGGGACGGCCATCATGCTGGACTGCACTCGATCCAACCCAAATCCATGGACTATTCTCCGTGGAATTGCAGGTTTTCTCGAATCGCTTGCAGCACTTCTTTTGGAGAAGAGCAAAAACGAGCGATCAAGAAAGTATTCGCCTGCCAACCCCGGGCGTGCCTGGGCTGGCTGCGGACGCACGGGGGCCGCCCGACGCACCACTTACGCAGCGCGCCGGCTGATATCGTATCGCCAAAATCGCAGGGGCAGCGTCCCAGATGATCTTCATCCAGATTAATTTGATGGTGCGAGTTCTCCCGGGCACACGGAGTTCATAACTCCCTTCCGATCGCCGGGTGGCTCCGGTTCTTCACGCTGATCCAGTGCTTCTGCCGACCGCCATGATAGGGTCGATCGCGATGCTTGGAGACCAGGCCCTCAAGTCCCATTCGGCAAGCCGCCAGAAATAGGTCAGGTCCAATCTCCCCGCGCTCGAACGGTGCCACGCTGATCCGGCCTGAGCGCTAATAGCTGCTGCAGATTTGCTTTGCGCAGGTGGAGGGGCGGGGACCGCTCTCGCGCTTTCCGAGACACAAGCAGAACTAATTTGAGCCGGGCGACAAAGGCAGCTACTGGACCCATAGCCGCCTTCATAGCCACGCTCGCGTGAACTTAAGTGATGCCTCGATAGGTCCGCCATTCCGCTAGGCGAGCGGCTGCGTCAGCCATCTAGACTTGGGAAGTGATCCGTAGCTTTTTAAGCAGACGCTTCCTTTGGTCGGAGATTTGATCAATTGTCCCACCGAGCTTGGCAGCAATCTGTCTGTCGGTTTTCCCTGCGGCGAGACGCCTTAAGAGCTGCTTTTCCCGCGGGCTTAGATTTTGCTCGGTCATCAATCTTACCCCGCCGAACTAGGTAAGTACCTCTTATCGCCATCAAAAAGCACATGCTAGGCGGAACACGGTGCCGTTGAGCAGGGAGGCCAATCGTGCGTAGGACGGTTTTGAAGCCGGGTATGCCTCGTTCGCTTTGCTGAACGCTTGGCGCTCGTTATCCTATCGTTCTGAGACAAGAACCGCCGGCCTCCGAGCAGACGGCTTCGCGCTACAGCGCCGGAGACCTTCAGAAAGGAAGGGCTGAGATCAAAACTGCAGGCACTTGATGTAAATCAAACGTCCACTTGAACCGGAGCAAAGGCTTCCGTTGCGTGCCGATGTGCGAGCGGCATCGCCTCGCAAGTTCACGGCACCCCTGCAAGCAATGGAGGAATGCCATGCTTCGATGCCTGCTCACTCTTTTGGCTGCTCTGGTTCTCGTCACGGTCAGCCTTATTCCTGACGATGCATACGCCCGCCGTGGCGGCGGAGGTGGGTTCCGTGGCGGCGGTGGATTTCATGGCGGCGGCATGCGCGCTGGGGCGGTCCACGGCGGCGCGCGCGTTGCGCATGTGCGAGGCGGCGGCCGGTATGGCGTCGCTGGGCGTGGTTACGGATACCGACCAGTACAAGGCCGACCTGTGGCGCGCGCAGCGGTCGCCCGAGGGGCCTACCGCAATGCGGCCTACCGCGGAGCATATAGGGGTGCGGCGTATGGTCTAGGTGCAGCGGCGGTAGGAGCCGCGGCAGCCGGCGCCTACGGCTACTACGGCGGTTACAACAATTGCACCTACGACACTTACGGAAATTGGGTGTGTCCCGGCCAGTACCCATACTATCGGTATTGAGACGAGCACCTGGGACGACGCGAGCCAGTTCTTCATGCCGTCCCTTCCCCTCGGGCTCAAGAAGGCAGGGCTAACGCCTTAGCAAGTGGTGCAAGCTGTCAGGCGCCGCTCCCATCGGAACGGAGGGCGGTGGCATCTCTGTGTCTCGCTATGCGCACTTCTCTTGAGTCAAAGCCCGAAGCGAAGATTACCAAGCTACGACATCACGTAATCACTGCCGCATCCGGCATCTTACATCGTGGAGCGAGCCATATGAGAGGACCGATAGCAACGTTCTTGGCAGGAAACCTCTTACTGGCTGGCGCAAGTCCAGGCCATTCCGCAATACGCATTGTCAATGATCGCGGCGGACCAATCGCCTACTACATAGAGAGATACGAGAAGATGCGCGCTTCGCATCAATCCGTCGTAATAGACGGGCTTTGCGCCTCAGCCTGCACGATTGTCTTAGCGACCATCGCTGCGGACAACATTTGCGTAACCTCAAGAGCGAAATTGGCCTTTCATGCTGCGTGGGAGTTCGGCAGGAGTGGACGGACCTTCACACATCAGGGCGCGACTCGGATGCTTTACTCGATGTATCCCTCGCCAGTCCAACGGTGGCTTGACAGTCGCGGAGGTCTAACTTCCCGAACCATTTTCCTCGAAGGCAAACAGTTGCATGGCATGTACAGGGGGTGCGTCCCCGATATGCAGGCAAATTGAGACTCAAAAGACCGGGAAGTCTCGAAAACACGAGATCGGCCGCCAGTCGAGAGAGGACTGGCTGTGTCGGGCACTCTAGCCCGGAGCTATGGGATCATCGGGATCGGCACTGGCCTTGATCGCGGTGTCCAACTTTCTGGCCATCTGCCGAAATCTTTTGGCAAGCCGAGCGAAGCGTTCGCGCTTGGCGGGATCAGCGGCAAGCTTGCTGAGCAGCGCGCAATCCTCGGCGTCGGTCAAAAGCTTTTCCAGCTTATCGGCGACGTCCATGGGATGCTGAGCCTGGACGGTTGGCCCGAGGACAGCGATGAGCCGATCTAGCAGCCACAGTTCCGCGCCGTTTTCATGCGGCAGGTACTGCGCGCGTTCTTTAGCTGCCTCATCGTCGGCGCATTCCAGATCGATCCGGCTGGCCACATGGCCGGTCTCGTCCAAAAGGTATGCGTAATAGGTTGCCATCAAGGCGTCCCCAGCCCGAGGAACTTACCATTTTTTCCCGGCCGGAGAGGAACTTAAATTTGCGACGAGACAGCATTCATCGCCTGCTCGAAGCAGCACAACAACTTTTTTGCCGATCTTTCCCAAATTGCAACTGATCGTAAACCCTGCCGCAGCTAATAGTTGTGGGATGGACGATGATGTTGCCGAACCGTCTTTCAGCGCGTGGCGTCGTAGCCTGCAGCGCCTTGCTGCTTGGATGGTGCGTGGAAACAGAATCGAGGAGCCGACGCGTCCTACTGTTGCAACGAGAACGCCGGCGCCAACTAGGCATGAAGCGCCGCCACGGCAAACGCTTCCGCCGCGCCCCTAAAGGAACCCGGAACACCAAGCGGTGTTGAAGCTCTATGCCTAGAGAGATCGCAATAGTGCTCTGGTCGCTTGCCGCCGCCTGCGTGGTGGCGTTCAGTGTGGCCGCAATGGTTTCTCCTCGCTAATCGAAGTTTCTCCTCACTAATCGAACAAGAGGCCGTCCGCATTGGCGGCCTCTTTCACATCATCCGCTCGCCAATGTCGTCTCCTGGCCCTAGCCGAACAAGGCTGAGCCTATTGTGATATCGGCTATTGGCGGGTTAGGCGATGGACCGTTCAACGCTACCCCCTAATGGCTTAGTGCCTGATTCTGTATTTTGCCGTAAAATTTACGCTGTCCAGCTTCGCTAATTGGGAGGTTAGGATGAAAAAGTCTTTTGTCGTAGCGACATTGATCCTGTTCGCAGGTCCTGCGATGGCCCAAAACGCGATGAAAGTGGTCAAGCCCGATGGGTTAACATGGACGGAGCATCCGGTCTTCAAGGGCGTGCAAACCGTGATCTTGATCGGCGACCCGACCAAAGCCGAGACAATCGTCCAACGCGTGAAATCCCCCCCGAACTATAAAGTTGCCCCGCACATACATCCTTACGCCGAGGTCGTCACCGTGATGAGTGGCAGCTTCGGGAATGCCATGGGTGAAAAGTTCGACCCATCGCAAGGGGAGCTGTTGAAGGCGGGTTCCGTATTCGCGCTGACAGCGAAGCATCCCCATTATGTTTGGACGACAAACGAGGAGACGATCGTCCAAATTGTGTTCACCGGGCCAGGGGGCATCGAGTTCATTAACCCGGCCGACGACCCGCGCAAGAAGTAAAAAGAGCGCCAAGGGCGGCGCAACCAACTACTCCGTGTCCCCCCGATGAGGTGATCGAATAGATATGCTGGCAGCGCGTGAGTCGCGCATCTCTTGGCAGCGCCGCGATCTGAACGGAAACGTGCAAGACTACGCGTCTAATAGACGCATCATCCATACATCGTTCTGCGCAACTCCTCCTTCGAAGCAGAGTATGATTGCCATCGTGGAAATTGATGATGGAGATACTTGCTCCGACCAAATTTGTAACCCGCAACCCCTCTGGGAGGAAACCATGAGGTATCATCTCAATTCATCGTGGATGTGCGGTTGTGTTGTGCTTGCTTTGGCAGTCCCGGCGGCCACTGTCCCGGCCTTGGCAGAAGAAGCGGGCCAATGGTTCGGTCGAGCCGTTCTGGTCACCCTGTCCAGTAAGAGCGTGAAGCTGGAAGATAGGGCTGACCATACGGTGTCGGTCACCGAATACGACGGCGCCGTGTTCAATGCCGATGGCAAGCCCTTCCTTGACAAAGCTCGCTATCAGGTTGTTGATCTGACGGATGCTGGCAATTCCAGCGGCGGCCATAAGACCTTCACAGAGGCCGACGGATCCAAGGTCTTTGCCAAGTACGTCCTGAAAGACGCGAAGCCGAAAGAGTTCCGCGGCACCTTCGAGTTCACTGGCGGCACGGGAAAATATACCGGGATCACGGGCCGTGGTGAGTACCACGTCGTGCTGGTCAGCGACACGGCCTTGTGGGATGAACTCCGCGGCGAGTACAAAATTTCGGCTACCGTCGGAAGTTCGCGACCTGATCCGACCAAATGAACATTTGGCACCACCAGCATGAGAGCATCTAGACTGGCCCCGCTGCGGCCGAAGCCGAGCGGGGCCTTTACATTTCGAACGAGAAGTCTTGCGGCTGCGTCTGCCTAAGTATGTCCGTTCCTGGCCGCAATGTCGGCTTCGAGACACAAGCAGAACTAATTTGAGCCGGGCGACAAAGGCAGCTACTGACCCACTTGTATGGTCCGGCCGCGCGGTGCAAGAAGATTTCGACGATCCGGTAGATGCGGTCTTGCATCAATGTATCCGGCCTCGGCTTGGAGCGCAGTGCTCCGGGCCATCATGGATATCAGCGCGCATGGGATCTGGTTAGCGGACAGGCCTCAGACGGGCCATTTGGGTCACCAGTGTTCGCATGCGCCGGGAAGACCGGTTCTCCATCGTCGTCTCATCCTCTCGCAGACCTCGGCGGGTAAGGGTGTTGTTACGTCATCGATCGCTCCTCACTTCGCGCTGTTCCTTTGTTCGTGCCTGGCGGTCGCTCCTTCGTCCCGGCCTGCGCGCGCAGACGCGCCGCGCGCAAGGGGCCGTCAAGGCCGGCCGTCGTGCTGTCCTGACGTCTTGCTCTGCTGCTGCCAGGCTGCGCCTTGACGGCCCCGCGCACGGCGCGAGGATCAGGCCGGTCGGGACGCCGTCTCCTCCGTCGTGACGCATTCGAAGGCGCGTCCCTTATTGAGAACCGCCCAGGCGATCCGGGCGAGCTTGTTGGCGAGCGCAATCGCCAGCACGTTGTGGTGCAATCGCTTCTTGGCGGCTTCGATCCACAAGTTGAGGCCATAGCGCTCCCAGCACTTGACCTTGACCAGCACAACCCACGCGGCTTGCACGAACAGCGCGCGCAGGTAGCGATTGCCGCGCCGTGATCGTACGGTCGCCGGTCGATATCTGCTTCGGCACCAGTCCGAGCCAGGCGCCGAAGTCGCGGCCTTTCGAGAACACCTCTCCAGTGCCGATCGCGGCCACCATTGCGCTCGAGATGATCGGGCCAATGCCAGGCACCGTCATCAGGCGCTGGCAGGCCTCATCTTGACGGGCGAGTGTTTCGATCTCGCTCGAGAGACCCTCGATACGCTCATCCAGCCGGCGCCAGTCGTCCGCCAGCCCCTCGATGATGCGCAACATGCGAGGCGAGAGCACATCGGTGCGGGTCGCGAGGATACCCGGCAACTCGGATCGCAGGGAACGCGGGCCTTGCTGCACGGCGATGCCCCGCTCCAGCAGGAACGCACGGATTTGATTGATGACGCCAGTACGCTGACCGACCAATCGATCGCGGACGCGGTGCAGTGCCTGTAGGTCGAGCTGATCGGCGCTCTTGGTCGCGACGAACTTCATGGTCGGGCGTTGGACCGCCTCGGCGATGGCTTCCGCATCTCGGAAGTCATTCTTCTGTCCCTTCGAATACGGGCGCACGTATTTCGCCGGCATCAGGCGGGCGTCGTGGCCAAGCATCTGGAGCTTGCGGCTGAGATGATGGGCGCCGACGCAGGCCTCCATACCGATCAAGCACGGCGGGAGGTTGGCGAGCCGCGTTTCCACCTGGCCGCGTGACCACTTCTGCCGGCAGCACGATGGCACCGCGGTGATCATGACCCACGATGTGGAACGAGTTCTTGCCGATATCGATGCCGATCACGGCGATCGCTGCGTTGAGTTTCTGAGACATGGCGTGCTCCTTGTCTTCGGTGCCCCCTGCCAGCATTCGCTGCTGGCAGGGCCGGAGCATGGCCGGACCATCCCATTAGCAGACATTAGCGCTGCGCTGCCATAGGCGGCGGCGTAGCATTACCAAGGATTAATTTCTTCGATAGGAGGCGGAAAGAATCGATCTTCTAAGATGGCCTCAGTAAGGGGGAGATCGAGTGATCGCCATGCGCCACGGCTCCCTCTTGCACGCTGTTACCACAGCCGGTCTATTCTTGGGATTCAGCCTCATCTCAGATGCATCCGCCGCGACCGCCGACCACGCTTTGACTGTCTCCGTCGACGATTTCAAATATAGAGACACGTCGAGCGAGCCCACCGATCAGACGGCCGTGCATGAAAAGCGATTGCGGGCTTTCGTGACCGCGCTGCGGGACGATGTCACGGCAGACCGCCGTTTTGAGCTCGTGCCGTCCTCCTGCGCACCAAATTGTCCGACCGACGGACGGGCGTTGCGCGATCGGCTGCGCGCGGCGTCACAGGCCGGCGCGCAGATCCTGATTATCGGCATCGTTCAAAAGTTAAGCACGCTGGTGCAGATTGCGCGGATTGCCGCCATCGATACAACAGCCCAGCGCGTCATGTTCAGAAAGTACTTCCAGTTCCGCGGTGACAATGACGAAGCATGGCAGCGGGCGGAGCGCTTTGTATCGGAGGAGATCCGCGACCGGCTGCTAGAAAGCAGATCACAGCAATAGGCGACGCGCGGCGCATGTGCATGGCCCCGCGAGTCCGGTTTTGGCCCGAACGCGAAGTCCGGGCCAAGCCGCTCCTCGTCGGCTCATCAGGGTGGACAAGGCCACGGCCGACAGCTCTGACCTTCGGCACCACGCACTTTCCTTCATCCGCCTTGAGTGGTCTTGATTCTGCCGGTGGCGATGGGGCGGGCTTGAAAAACGCTGTCAGCGGCGGCAATCTCGGCCTGATTGAGGCTTCGATCTGACGAATCTCGGCTTATGCCGACCGATACGAGGATCGACGATGAAGCAGCGGCCGACAGTGTGGCTTGCCATTGTTGCGGGCGTGGTCCTGGTGCTTGCTGTCGCCTGGGCCGCCATCCTCTGGACGCGCCCAGAGCCTATTCGCATCGCATTCGCCAATTCGCTCTCTGGCCCGTCCGCCCCGGCCGGGGCGGAAAGCCTGGTCGCGACGCAGCTTGCAATCGACGAGGTGAATGCCAAGGGGGGTGTCAACGGACGGCTGATTGAGCTCGTTCTGTTCGACGACGCAAGCAACCCAGCCGTGGCGCGCGCGAATGCGCAGGCGATTGCCGACAGCCCGTGCGTCGCTGTGCTCGGACATTATCTCAGCTCCGCGTCGCTCGCGGCGGCGCCGATATATAAGGATGCGCGGATACCGGCGCTCACGGGAAGCTCGGCTGCCGACGATCTGACAAACAACAGTGAATATTATTTTCGCGCGCTGTCGCCGGTCTCCGTGCAGGCGCGCTCGATCGCGGAACATCTGCGCGCCGTGATGAGGGAGCCAAAAGTCCGTCTCGTTCACACGCGCGATTCCTACGGCAAGAGTTTTGAGCGTGGATTTGCGACGGCCTATCCGGCGGAGCAGTTGCGTGTGTTCGGACTGGACGTCGCAGCCGGTCAGATCGGATCGACGGATGAGGCGCTGGACGCTGCCGCGCAGGAGCCCGGGCCCGGTGTTATTGTCGTCGGCGCGGCAACCGATTTTAGCGCAGACATCGTCAAGGCGCTCCGCCGCCGCGGCATCAAGGGAATGATCATTGCATCCCAAGCCGCGGCCCGCGAAAGCTATTTGCAGAATTTCGCCAATGAGCCCGAGGAAAACGCGCAGCCGGGTTTCTTCAGCGAGAATCTGTATGCTGCTTCCTCGCTGATGTTCGACAGTGCCGGCGTGGCAGCGCAGGTCTTTGCCGCCGACTACAAAGCGAAAGCGGGAACCTTGCCAAGCTGGGTTGCCGGCGGCTCGTATGACGCTGCGCGCCTGATGATCGATGCGCTAAAACGAGCTGCCGTACATCCCCGGTTTATGAGGCAGGGGATTCAGAAACGATCCGACAGCAAGGTTGCAGATCGCGACCGTGTGCGCGTCGCGCTCGCCGCGATCGACGATCCGAAATCGGCGGTCGTCGGGCTGACTGGGCGGCTCTATTTCAACGCGAACCGCGACATTCCGCGCCCGATTCGATTGGGTTTCTTCCGTTACGGTTTGTTCGTCACTGCGCCGCTGCAACTCGTGCGCATCGATCAGCCCAAAGGAATCGATCTCGCCGCGGAACGAGAGGAGGGCCATGTCGTCACGTTCGGCGACCGACACTACTGGATACAGCGCGTCGTTTATACCGGCATCGACATTATTCGCGTCAACCGGATCGACGTGAAACTGAATTCGTTCAGCGTCGACTTCTATCTTTGGATGCGGTTCGCCGGCGACGATGAGGCGCAGACGCATGTCGAATTTCCGGCCTTGGCGGATCGCGGGGCGTTCGATCCGGCTCGGCCAATTCAGGCTGGACGAGAAGACGGCCTGAGCTATCGGCTCTATCGCATCAGCGGCGATTTCAAGGGTCGTTTCGATCTCCATGATTATCCATTCGACACGCAGCAACTGCGCCTGCATCTCCAGAACACGGAACAGCGTCGGGAACTCATCACCTACGTCATCGATCGGTTCGGCTTGCGCCTCGCCGATGATGGAAGCTCGCGGGCCGAGGACGGGGCCTATTCCGGACTTCAGCTCTGGCGATTTCTCGGACTGAACTATTTTGTCGAATCTCAGTCCAGCGGATCGACGCTCGGAAAGGCGTCTTTGTTTGGTGCCGAGGCAATGACGGAATTCGCAGGCTTCGATGCGACCATCATGCTGCGCCGCAGCTCCGCCATCTACATGCTGAAGAACCTGCTGCCGCTGTTTCTGCTCGTGCTCGTCGTGTTCGCGACGCTGTTCTTTCCCGAAACCATGTTTCGTGAACGCGTGACGATTCCAGTGACCTCGATCCTGGCGAGCGCGGTGCTGCTCGTGACGGTCGCCAGTCAGGTGGGCGATGTCGGATACACGGTGGTAGTCGAAGAGATGTTCTACATTTTCTTCATACTATGCCTGATGACGATATTGGCGGGCTACAAACATGAAAAACTTCGAGACGCCGGCCGAAAGCGCGCCGCTATTATTTTGGATCACGCAGCGCGGATCATTTATGCCGGGACGGCACTCGCTGTAATCGTCGTGCTCTACCGGCGTTATGCCGTGTGAGTAAGCGTGGATACCTCGCCGATCCGCCGCACCTTCTTGAAATTCGCAGCATGGGTCCGGATCTGGCCTTCGCGACCAATCGCGCGGCACGGGGAAACGTCCGAAGTCGAGGTGAGACCAGAAGTCACCCGCTAACGCTCAAACCGACGCTCATGCCCCGATCCGGAAGTTGGCGTCAGGGTAACGACAGGCCCGGCGTCTCCAATGCCAGCCATCCACCGTTATCAGTTGTGGGATCATCCTGCGGATCGGACGCCTCGTGGATCGACGTCTCGGTTCGCGGCGACGCAGCCGATCTCGCCGCGCGAGATACCGATATCGTGGAGCGCCATGTCGCCCAGTCGGGACAAGTTGGCCTTTAGCCATCGGCGTTCGTGTCTTTCGCGAAGGGCGGCGCGGTAATTGGCGAGCAGGTTCAGCCCAAGTCGAACCGGCGCGAGGGTTTGTCTCGATGCGGACAGGCAAAGCCTGAAGATAGAAATCATAGGCCGTAAGGTTGTTCGGCCGCCGTCGCGTCGCCAACGCAATTTCCGTTTGAAGCAATTTCGGCTCAATGGCCGAGACGACAGCAACGGCGACTTCGTCCTAGAGGGCGAACACGTCCGTCAGGTCGCGCTCCCGTCGGCCCAGATGTGCGCGCCTGTCACCGCATCGATTCTAATAGCCCACCTCGCCCCGCAAGGGGCGAGGTGCTGAGGCTCAGGAGCCCTCGAACTTGAACGATACGTTGAGCTTGGCGCGATAGGCCTCAACCTTTCCTTTGTCATCCAGTTGCATATCGAGCTTGACGACCTCTGCGATGCGAAGATCCCGGAGAGATTTTGCAGCTTGCTCGACCGCATTGGCAGCCGCCTTCTCCCATGAGTCGCTGCTGGTACCGACCAGTTCTATGACCTTGTAGACGCTGTCAGGCATGTCGTCCTCCTGTCCTGAACTTGAGGCCCGGTAATCTTGTCAGGTTCTTGGTGTGCCATTCCCGCAGTTGCGGGTTCTTGGATTTTTGGCCGACGGCAGGGTTCTTCACGACGGCGTCACTGAAGTGATCCATGCCCACGGCATGTGAACGACTTCTTGTCGCTATGTAGCGGGCAATGGAGACCGGTGAAGGTGGACAATCATCCAATCCGACCCGCGCTTAGCAACTACGAAAGTTACGCGGCCCTTACCAATCGTTTGCCGCCCGTCCTTCGTGCCCGTGAGCGTGTCAAAGCCAGTAATGACGACCGTGTTGTCATCCACCACGAGGCTTTCAGAACTGTCGAGGGTGGCGGTACGAGGCTTGCCGGTATTTAGCGCAACATCGAAATATTTGCGGATCTGTTCCGGCTTCGTCAATACGACCTTTCCCAATGTCCCAATCATCAATGCATCGGGCGCGTAGAGTTTGGCAATTGCATCCACGTCGGCATCGGTGAATTCTTTGCCCCATTTCGCTACGACTTGGTAAGCATCCTCCTTTGGCCCCCCATGAGCTAAGGAGACCGAGGCGACTAACATGACTGCTGATAAAACCTTTCGCATAGAAGCCTCCTTTGAAAGTTCAAATACTAGAACTAAGCAAGTGCGAGGGAAACCTCATAGGCGTTCGCTGATTTACTGACCCGCAGGCGATCCGCTTCCGCTCGTGATGCTGTGGACGGCTCCTCCACCGGCACGAGAGTGCCAAGGTATGGGCGCCGTTTTTGAGGCTCCCACGATTCGGAGGAGCAGCCTATGCAGTCAATTTCGACGATCGGTCTGGATATTGCGAAGTCGGTCTTTCAAGTGCATGGCGTCGATGCAGCCGGGCAAGTGGTCATACGGCGTCAACTCAAGCGCCGTTTCGTGCTGTCCTTCTTTGAGAAGTTGCCGTCGTGCCTGGTGGGGATCGAGGCTTGCGCATCATCCCATTATTGGTCCCGTGAGTTGCAGGCGTTGGGACATACGGTGCGATTGATGCCTCCGGCCTATGTGAAGCCGTACGTCAAGCGGCAAAAGAACGACACCACCGACGCGGAGGCGATTTGCGAGGCGGTCACGAGACCCAGCATGCGGTTCGTGCCGACCAAGACGGTCGAGCAACAGAGCTGTCTGATGCTTCATCGAGCGCGCCACCTCTTCATCCGCCAGCAGACTGCCGTCATCAATTCAATCCGCGCCTATCTTGCCGAGTTCGGGATTGTCGCCCCGGTCGGGCGCCGGGGCGTCGATCAGTTGCTGGAAGTCGTCGCCGATACAGCTGACCGCCGGCTCCCGGAGGTGGCCCGCGCATGTCTTGCTGTTCTCGGCAGTCAATTGCGGGCGCTGAAGGTGCAAATCCTGGAGTTCGACAGGCGTATTGTCGCCTGGCATCGATCGAGCGCGACGAGCAAGCGACTGGACGCGATCCCTGGTGTTGGTCCGGCGCTGGCAACGGCGCTGGTCGCGAGCGTTGCTGATGCCAAGGCGTTCCGATCGGGTCGAGACTTCTCGGCCTGGGTTGGGCTCGTGCCGAAGCAGAACTCGAACGGAGGCAAGGACAAGCTTGGCAGTATCAGCAAGCAGGGCGATCGCTATTTGCGCAGCCTGTTCACGGCCGGCGCACTCGCCGTGATCCGCTATGCCAAAATCCATGGAACGGGGCGTCGACCCTGGCTCTCCGCATTGCTGGCGCGGCGAGCAACTAAGGTCGCTGCCATCGCGCTCGCCAACAAACTCGCCAGGATAGCCTGGGCGATGATGGCGAGGAACGAACGCTACAAGGAACCCGCCGCTCTCATGGCGTAAACGAGATTACGCCGGACATGCCGGTGTGACGTAACGGTTGGAAGGGCGAACAGCACTTAATGCAGCGCCGGTCGATCCGGCGATCAGGACAACCCACATGGGCCACGGCATCTCCGAATGCGTGCTTTTGATCGGGACCTGATCCGCGGAGGGCATTATGGCCAGCGGTCACGTGAACCGCGCAAACAGGCCGAACACATGGCCGCTCCGACCAACGCCGCAAAGTGAAGATTCTCCTTGCCAACCCGGAGCCGTCCACACATGGCCCATCAGCGAAGTGGCGGCACGCCTCATTGAGGTCCGTTCAATGGGGCATAGCGGGCTGGATCTGCTCACGTTGAGTTCTTCGCATTTTGACCCTTAACGGAAGTGATAACCAGCATTAGGCGGGCAGTAGCCCAATGATGTCCTTGGCTTTTAGTTCCTTCTAGCGTCGCGCATCGGCTCGGATACTTCCGAGAATCCCACATGCCGGGCGACAGCCAATCTCGATCAAGGCGAGCGGCATTGTCGATAGCCGCCACAATGGTTGCCCGTAGGTCGCGTTTCGAGAAGCCATAAGCCGTAGAGCAATCTGGTGGCACTAGGCCGACCTTCTTGTAGACCAGAGGATAGCGTTAGTGAGGATTGTCTGGTAGCGCGGGTCCTGCCAGACTGACACCTCGTGGCCGAGTGCCGAATAGAATACTCGTCCTTCGCCGAAAACTCGTTTCCAGGCGAGCGGCCAACCATAGAAGCGTTTATGCACACCGGCCTTGCTGAGGTCCACCGAGCTTTGGTCGAGACGCAGGAGCACGCGTGATCCGCGATGGTCGAAGTCGCTGATCTGGTAGATTTCATCGTTCAACTGCAATGAACTCCCGAGAAACGCCACCAGTGGATCTGCCGCATCAGCCACCTCGATAGTCACACCCTGATGCCAAGGATGACCATTGAAGTAGCCGCCAATCAGATCGAGATAGTCTGGCCAAGTGTAGAATGTGTCCGTGGCCGAGTGAACGCCGAGGAAGCCGCGGCCCGAGCGCACAAAGTTGAGAAGTGCCATCTTTTGGACGCCGCTCATCGGAATTTCACCGGTTGTGTAGAACATCACAGCGGCGTACCGCTCAAGATTTCCGATCGAAAATTCAGACAAGTCTTCCGATGCGATGATTTCAAAGGCGCCGGAATTCCTTCCAAGCTGCATCAGGATTGCCTCGGAAAGCGGTATGACGTCGTGCCGATAGCCGGCCGAGTATGTGAAGTAAAGCACACGTTCTGGCGGGCGCTCTGCACGCGCGCCGAGCGGTCGGATTGCCGCCGCGCTGCTGACGAGCGCGATGAACTCGCGTCGCGTCAATCCTCTCCCGATGCCTAACCGGCCAGAAAAGCTTAACACATATCAGCGTGCGGCGCGCCCTGCGGTACCGCCCGGTTTGATGCCCACGGTTCAGTTGATGCCTCGGCTTGGCAATGTCGCTCATTGGCCCCTAGACCTGCCGACTCCGAAAAAGTCCGCTTATCGGGGAGGACCGGAAGCAGCCGATGACTGGTCAAAACGACGCAACTGACCCGAAGCGGTCGTGGAGCGACCCGTCATTCGATTACCTCGTTTGCGAATGTGAGGAGTGTCGCCGGCAGCTCGAGGCCGAGCGCCTTGGCGGCCCTGAGATTGATCACCAGCTCGATTTTGGTCGACTGGATCACCGGCAGGTCGGCAGGCTTGGCACCCTTGAGAATGCGGCCCGTGTAGATGCCTGCCTGGCGATTCACCTCCCTGAAGTCGGGTCCATAGCTCATTAGCCCACCGGCTGTCACGAATGCACGCTCAAAGTAAAGCGTGGGAATGGCATAGCGCGCGGCTAGCGCGACTAGTTGATTGCGCCGGCTGAACAAGAATGGTTCGGGTTGAACAACGAGTGCAGCGGCGTGCTGCTGTACGAGGTCTGAAAAAGCCGTATCGATTTCGCGTTCATCGCGTGCGTAAACGATAATTAGCTGCTGTCCGAGCTTGCTCGCTGCTAGCTGCATGTCAGTCAAATCGAACGCAGCATTCGGACTGCCGGGGTTCATGAGAAAGCCGACCGCAACCGCCTTGGGCAACAAGTCGCGCAGCAATTCCAGGCGCTTTTGCCCAAGCTCCACTGCAATGGTACTCACGCCGGTGATGTTGCCGCCCGGACGGTTGAGACTAGCGACGAGGCCGAGCTTTACCGGGTCGCTCCCGAACGCGAACACGATCGGAATAGTTGAGGTCGCGTCCTTTGCGGCGAGTGCGGTGACCCCGCCGCCGCCAACGGCGATAATGGCTACTTGACGGCGAACAAGATCGGCCGCTAGCGCTGGCAACCGATCAAATTGACCCTCCGCCCAGCGGTACTCGATCGTTACGTTCTGGTCTGCGACAAAGCCAGTTTCTTTCAGGCCCTGCTGGAATGCGGCCACGAAGGGCGCGTAAGGGCCGGACGACGTGCTGCTCAAATACCCGATCACCGGCAACGTCGGCTGCTGTGCGCGCACTGTAAACGGCCACCCGGCGGCTGCGCCACCGACAAGCGTCAGGAAGTCTCGTCGCCTGATCGTGCTCGACCACTTCCGGCTCGGCATAGACGCAGATTAGCACAAGTCCGAGTTCCGGGGAGCGCTGCCGTCCTTAACATGAGTCAGGTATTGGCCTTGGCTGTGTACACAGCCAGGGCCGAAAGCGAAGAAGATCGAAATGCTTCCCGGATGATCCGGTATCACGGGTATACCGGACTTAGGCCGCGCGGTCCTCGAACGTCGCTTTTGACCCTTTTGCGACATCCGCAGCTCTATGGAACTTGGATTACGATATGATTGTTCAAGCCACTGCACTGTTGTTCAAGCCACTACCCAACGGTCTGTTAGAGGCTTAAGCTGCTAGCCGCTGAGCGAGGCAGCGGCCATGAGACGGCGCGAGTTTCTCTTCCTGCTCGGTGGCGCGGCAGCTGTGTGGCCGCTTAGGGCGCACGCCCAGCAGCCCAAAAGAATTCCGCGGCTATGCTTCCTTACATTCGACCCCGGCACCTTGCACTCGCGGTCGCCACGGTTCGATCCGTTCTTTGACGGCCTGCGCGATCTCGGATACGTGGATGGTCGGACCATCGCGATCGACTATCTTTCGGCGGACAGACAGGGCGAACGGTTTCCCGCTCTTGCTACCCAATGTGTCGGCCTCAACGCGGACATCATAGCCGTCAGCACCACTCCGGCCGCTCAGGCCGCAAAGAACGCAACCCGCACGATTCCAATTGTGATGATTGCCGTCGGCGACCCCGTGGGAGCTGGTCTCGTAGACAGTCTCGCCCAACCCGGCGGGAATATCACCGGGCTGTCACTGATGGTCCCAGAGGCTGCGGCGAAGCGTCTTGCCTTGTTGAAGGAGGCGGTGCCTGGAATTGCGCGGGTGCTCGTGCTGTCCTACCTCGCCGACCCAATCGGGCCGTTGCAGGTGAAGGCGTTGAGGGACGCGGCCGCTTCGCTGGGGTTGACACTGCAAATCCGCGACGTTCGGACTGGGGATGACCTGCCCGCTGCGTTCGAGGCTGCGGCCAAGGAGCGTGCTGAAGGGGTCCTCACCGGAGCGGAGAGTCTGTTCGTTGTCTACGGCGGGCGAGTTGCAGAACTCGCAGGTCGCTACCGACTACCCGCGATATACCCGTTTACGGCCCAAGTCGTCGAGGCCGGTGGCTTGATGGCCTATGACACAAGCATCGCTGATCTTTATCGACGCGCCGCCACCTATGTCGATAGGATATTGAAGGGCGCCAAACCGTCCGATCTGCCGATTCAGCAGCCGACCAGTTTCCAGTTCGTCGTCAACCTTAAGACCGCGAAGACACTCGGCTTCACCTTCCCGCCCGGGCTACTCGCCATCGCCGATCAGGTGGTTGAGTAGTTGGCGCATGTCCGTTTCTGGCCCTTCGCGACACATTGCACCGCCACGCATCCTCGGTCGCTAACGGGGCATAGCGGAAATCGACAGGCCGCCGCCTATCGTAGAGGACGACGCTCGTGACCCATTTCTGACGTCGAGACGGAAGGGCGGTCGCGACGCAAGCCTTAGACTTGTGGAATCCAATCCATCAAGCCGTCCTATAGCTCGCGGCGCCTAGTTGGGTCCGACCACCACGCCCCGCAGCCCGGCCCGCTCGATTGCTGATTTGACGAGCCCCTCTGCCTTCGCGTCCTTAACGAACTTTTCGACGTAGGCTGCTGCGGCGCTTCGGCCCTTTGGAACTCCGATGCCGATGGGCTCCACAAGGATGCTGCCGTCGAGAACGCGGGAGCCTTGCCGGCTTCCCGCCCCGGCGAAGAGAGCAGTTTTTGTTGCGGCGATTACATCCACCTTGCCCGCATCCAACAGGGCGAAGAGCTCGGACACATTCGCGGCACGGACCAGCGTCGCCTTCTTGAGCGTCCGGCTAAGCAGAACGTCGGCCCCGGCCTTTTCAAGCACCCCGATCCGAACTCCATCTTTGTCGACGTCGGCCCCACTCGTCACCTGGATATCGGCACGCACGAGGTATCCCTGCTCGACTTCCATGTACGGCGGCGAAAAGTCCAGCAGCGCCGCGCGCTCACGATTGATCCCCATCAGGGCAATATCCCAGGCCCCCGTGCTCGCAGCGGCCAACACCTCGGGCAATGTGGCGTAGGTGATCGGCTCGAACGGCACACCGATCTGCCCCGCCAACGCCTGACCAAGGTCGATTGCAACACCCTTCAGCTCGCCTGTGGAGCGATCCTTGGTTGCGTAGATGGGCCCCAGCAGGAAGGCGACGCGGAGCTTTCCTTGCGGTGCTACATCGGCGCCTGGCTCCGAGTATGCGGCCGGTCCCATGGCCGCAGAGGTGATCAAGACCCCGGCAACAAGGGCACCAAGCGAAAGGCGTATCTGCATTGTGCTCTCCCGATACCGCCGTAGTGTCTAAATTTGGATCACCGTTAGCCACGCTGAATGCTGGCGGTTCATTTGCAGTTAGGGAACGCACGGCTGCTGGGCGAAACGCAGCTGCCAAAAGCGCGCCCAAGGCACCAAACGAATGGCCGACCAGATGCCCCCATCACCGAGCAGCGCAGCAATATTTCCTCAAGGTCTTGCCTAACCGCAGGTGGCGGACTTTTCCCGTAGCCTCGCCGGTAGACGACTTCCGCTCTTCAGGCCATGTCGCTTGACCACCGAGCCTGCCGAAAGCGTTTGTCCTCAAACATAAGCTCGATGCTGTTCTCGGGGCAAGAGAGCGCCTGACCGCTTCTGGCCCATCTGCGAAGTGTCCGCACAACTCGTCGAGGTCCGGACAGCGGGATATAGCGGACTAAATGTGCTCACGTTGAGTTCTTCGCATTTTGACCCCTTGCGGAAGTCGGCTACCAGAATCACTGCAACGCACAACGTCCCATTAGTGTCAGCGGTGTAGTAGGGTTAGGCTGCTCGGCGTTGCGATGCATGAGTTAGCTCGTGATCCAGGTTGCGACGGTCGGCTGCCGTCGTCCCTCAGTCGCAGACCACGCCCGTATTTTGGGTTTTAGGCGGCTGATGGCGCTACTCTGCATATTTGCGCACGCGATTAGGTTAGAGGGAGGAAATGTCATGTTCGACCTCAATTCATCTCCGTTGGCGCGTCGTTCTTTTCTTGAAGCTTCCGTGGGAGCCATGGCTGCGGGATTTGCTGCACAGGCCTTGCCTGCCCTTGCGCAGACGCCGACCGACGTCCCGTCCAACTTCTTCCCGGGCTTCCGACGCCACACAATCCAAACTAGTGGAGCGACCATCAATGTGCTTGTCGGAGGCAATGGCTCACCGATCTTGCTTCTGCATGGCTATCCACAAACTCACGTTGAATGGCGTAAGATCGCTCCTCAGCTTTCGACAAACTACACGGTGGTCATTCCAGATCTCCGGGGCTACGGCGACAGCGGCAAGCCAGAAGACGGTGACAATCACATCAATTATTCAAAGCGCGCCATGGCTTTGGACCAAGTCGAAGTAATGGAACAGCTTGGTTTCAAACAATTCGCGATGGTTAGCCATGATCGAGGGGCGCGCGTAGGCCATCGCTTGGCACTCGACCATCCGGACAGGCTCACCAAACTGGTTATGATGGACATCATCCCCACCCATTACATGTACAAGACGACGGATCGGCAATTCGCGTCCGCTTACTTCCACTGGTTCTTCCTCATCCTTCCCGCTCCGTTTCCTGAAACCCTCATCGGGAATAACGTCGATACGGTACTAAAGCTCTTCATGGGATCAGCAATGCCAAAATACATTGAGCCGGAGGCTTATGCTGAATATCGCCGATGCTTTAGTGATCCGGCCGCCATTCACGCTTCTTGCGAGGACTATCGGGCGGCGGCCTCGATAGATCTAGTCCACGACGAAGCCGACATGGACAAAACGATCGCGTGCCCGGTTTTGGTGCTTTGGGGCGCGAAGGGCCTCGTCGGCCGAAAATACGATGTGCTCGCAATATGGCGAGAGCGAGCGACACAAGTATCGGGCAAGGGTTTGGCGTCTAGCCACTGGCTGGCCGAAGAGGTGCCGGATGAGACGTTGGCCGAAGTGAAACAATTCCTTGCTGCGTGACAACCTACAGCCAGTCTGTGGTTGCAGGTCTCTGCCAGAAAACCGCTACTTTTCCGAAGGTCGGCTCTTGGCCTAAGCGTCGAACCAAGCCCCTCACTTGGGCGTCGGCTGTTTGGGGGAGACCAGACGTGATTGCAGGTATACTAAATCGACGCAAATGCCCGAGGCGGACTCCGGGCGGTAGTGGTCGAAATGCTTCATACGCACCACGGTCGATGAGGTGGGCACTACGTATCGCGAGCGCACGATGACAGGCCGCCCGGTTGCGCTCGGAGCGGAGCCGCTGCGGCCGCGACTACTCAGAAGCCTTGCGTGCTCCCGGGGAGGGAGCTAACCTTTCTTGCGAGCACACTCAGAATCCCGTGCCCGGTGGTAAGTCGGATTGGAGGGATGAAATGGGTGAGCATCTGTCCCGCCGCAGCTTCATTCGACTTGCGGCGACCGCATCTCCAGTCGTTGTCATCGGCTTCGACCCGAGCGCGCGATCCTGGATCACACGTGCGCGGGCCGACACTGGGCGATGGGAGGACCTGCCGAAGCTCGACGGCAGCCTGCTCCAGGACGAGGCGTCGCGCCAGGCGAGCGCCGTCGACCGGGGCAACATGTTCCACCATGTACCGACAGCCGTGCTCAAACCGGGCTCGGTGCAGGATGTTGTCGCGATGGTGCGCTTCGCGAACCACCATGCGCTCAAGGTGGTAATGAAGGGCCAGGGCCATTCGCGCTACGGCCAGACCCAGGCGGAAGCGGGCATTGTCATTGATTCGAGTACGCTGAACCGCGTGGAGCGTCCCATCGATCGAAGCATTGATGCGCAGGCAGGCGCGTTCTGGGGCGATGTCGCCGAGATCAGCCTGGCGGATGGCCTGATCCCGCCTGTCATGCCGGACACGATGACCTTAAGTGTCGGTGGGACCCTGAGCGTCGGTGGGTTGGGCACCACGAGTCAGCACTTCGGGGCACAGGTCGACAACGTCGCCGAGTTGGAGGTGGTGACTGGCGACGGACGCCTGCTGGTCTGCTCACCCACGCGCGAGAGTGATCTGTTCGATATGACGCTGGCCGGGATGGGCCAGTGCGGGATCATCGTGCGTGCGAGGCTGACGCTCATGCCCGTGCGCAGCCACGTGGTGCTGCAGAGCCTGGTCTACGAGGACCTCGACGCCTACCTGGCGGACCAGCACCGGCTGGCGGTGGACGGGCGCTTCGACCACCAATCCGGGGCCGCAGTCCGGAGTAACGACGGCAAGTGGACCTTCACTCTCGTGGTCGGGGGCGTCTATACGCCACCAGAGGAGCCTGACCTCGCCGCAATGACACGAGACCTGCGGCCAACATCCCGAAAGGCTCCCGTGCATTT
The DNA here is from genome assembly GCF_004114935.1 of Bradyrhizobium zhanjiangense. Taxonomy (NCBI): domain Bacteria; kingdom Pseudomonadati; phylum Pseudomonadota; class Alphaproteobacteria; order Hyphomicrobiales; family Nitrobacteraceae; genus Bradyrhizobium; species Bradyrhizobium zhanjiangense. Next base: position 8,433,153 of record NZ_CP022221.1, on the reverse strand, counting down.
GGCACAACGGGATTATCAGCACCGCAACACCGAGCGGAACGCCGCCTTTGAGAAGGACTGGAAGGCAGGTCGCTTGAGTCCGAACATTGCGATGTGGATCCCAGCTTCGGCCACGAAAGAGTTCGCCGCATCTTTCCTCGCGTTACCGCCGGAGCAGTCCGCGCTGTCCTTCTTCCCGTTCGGGACGATCAACACGAAGCGGTTCAGGCGCCCGTTGTTCAAGGTGCCAAGCGAGGACGTGGCCTTCACGATGTGGCTGTTCCGGAGCGTCGCGCCCGGCCAGCAAGCGGCACTATCGGCCCTACTGGAGAGCAACCGGGCGCTGCTGGCCCGGATGACCGCGGTCGGCGGGAAGCGCTACCTCCCATATTCAATGATCATTCCACAGTCTGAGTGGGTGGAGCATTTCGGGCCGGACGTCTGGCAGAGATTCGCCAAAGCAAAAAAGGAGTACGATCCGAACGGCGTGTTGACACCAGGGACAAGGATGTTCGGCTGAAAGCTCGTCTCAGCACGCTCCTCGCCGGCGAACAGAGGGAGGCGAGGCGTTGATCCGCTACCTGCCATACGGCCGATGATATCTTTCTCGAGTGCTACGCCTTGGTTCAGCGCGGCTGACGCCCCGAGCATTATCGATTGGCCGAGCGAGGGTGGTCTGGCGCGGCGATCGTAGCATCCCTCTAAAATTCTACTCACCGGCGTGAAACAAGTTTTTCAACAGTATCCGCCAATAGCGGCCAGCCAGTGATAGTCAGCTTCTGTGCCCTTCGCGACATATTGCACCGCGACGCCAACTCGGTCGCAAACGGGGCATAGCGGAAATCGACGGGTGGCTATCTATCGCAGAGGGAGGCGCTTTTGACCCGAAGCTGTCGTCGCCATGAAAAGCTCATTGTGGCGCACGAACCCCTGTGACAAAATGCGAACGACCGTGATGGCTGCGAGGGGGGATGCGAGCGATACCCACACGCCGGAGGCTACCAGCCATGACGATTTCGCGACGCACGTTTCTCGCAACGACTGGCGGCGCCACGCTTGCCGTGCTCCGCGGGCCAACCCCCGCCCATGCTGCGGTGCAGGGCATCGATCATTTGGTTATCATGTTCAAGGAATTGGAGCCCGCTATCGCGGCATATCGCGATCTCGGCTTCACGGTAGTGCCAGGCGGTGAGCACCCCGCGGGCACGCACAATGCCTTGATCGCTTTCGCAGACGGCTCCGAACTCGAGCTGATCGCCTTCAAGCGGCCAAATGACCAACATCGCTGGTGGGATGTGGCCCAGGCCGGCGGCGGCTTCATTGATTTTTGCGTGGTCAGCGACGATGTCGCAGCGGACATTCGAGCCTTCCGCGATGCGGGAGCGAAGGTCAACGATCCCGTTCCTGGCGGCCGTGTGCGTACCGACGGCGTTAAGCTTTCGTGGGTAACTGCCTCTGCGCCGAAACCTTTCATGTTCCAGGTGCCGTTCTTCATCCAGGATCACACGCCCCGCGAGGAGCGCATCCCGAAGCAGAAGAACCATGCTAACGGTGTCGCTGGCATTGCCAGCATTACAGTCGCGACGGACGACGTGGCGCGGGTGCGTGGCTGGTGGAGCCCGGTGCTGCACCAGCCCGGCGCCGACATTCAGCGTGACGAAATCGATGCGGCCGGGGTGCGCTTCATTGCGGGCACGCATGCGCTCGACTTCGTTGGACCGAGAAGCGCGTCGAGCCCAATCGACGCCTGGCTCAAGGCGCGCGGTCCTTCCCCCTACGGGATCGCCCTTAAGACGAGCAGCGGCAAGACCGGTCCGCTAGACGAGGCAAAGGCGGGAACCCGCATCACCCTCGTGTAGTCACGGCCCGGATGGCGATGACTGCTCCTGGCCCCTTTGAGACATGCTAAACGCTCTGAGCAATGTCCGTGTTCGGGGGTAAAGCGGAAAACATTTGCTCGGTTCGAGTGTTCCGCGTTTTGACCCAGAGCGGCCCTCGGCGGTCCTTTGCGTTTGGTAGATTCCCTATTCGATCACCTCGTCGGCAATGTCGAGCAGGCCCGCCGCGATGGCGAGGGCGAGCGCTTTGGCGGTCAGCATCACTGGTAGGTCGTCCAGCTTCTCGCCCTTGAGAACGCGGCCGGTGTAGACGCCGGCGTAACGAAACGCGTTAAGCCCGGAACTCCTCCATCCCGGACGACATAGGCCCAGGGACTTTGCACCAAATTCAGCTCGATCAATACCCGGGAGAAACCGAATCCCACGACCCACGCATCAAAGCTCATGCATATCCGGCGAAACGTCTCCGCATCGAGATGGCGGATGACATAGGCGCCGAGCGGTACCCCGATCGCAACGCAGGAACAAACACCCATAAGATGTTCTGGCTTTCAGCCGTAAACAGGCCAAGCTGGTAATAGACGATGGCGGTCACGCTCGACTCGGTCACGCGAACCAATGCGAGACCGGCCCGAAACTCGGTTTTGACCAGACCTTGGTTGTTGAACAGGATCGCCAGCGGCGGTCCCGAGATGGTGGTGACCGAATACAGGATGCCCAGCGCAGTTCCAAAGGGAAGACCGACCCACCATGTCTGCCGAATTGGTCTCCGCCAACCGGCGGCCTGAACCAGGATGAGGGCAGAATGAGTGCGTAGGTCCCGAGTTTGATCCAGCCTGGCTGAAGCGTAGCGAGAACCAAGGCTCCGATTCCGATGCCGGGCAGGAGCCCGGTGATGATTGGAAACACCCTCTTCCATACAGCTGCAACGCCGTTCGGATTGATGAATAGAACGTAGAAGTTGGTGGCCACCTCGACCAGGACGACGGCGGGATTCAGGATGCGGTTTGCATAGAAAACGAGAGCCAACCGGCACGTTGAGCGAGGAAAACCCATAGCCGAGCGCGCCATTTGCGAAGGCTGCAAGAAACGCGACGCCGGACAGATGGCAGCATCCGACTACGTCCCAATCTTCTTCAAAATACCGCTTGCATCTGGCGGGGCGTCCACAGATGAGTACACGGCCTTCTGTAATGGGCCCGATGATGTCAAGCCTCCCGAGTGAACGTCACGCCGCCGAGCTCATGCTTCTGTCCGTGGTCAACGCCTAGCCGCCACATCATGCTGTCAGAGGGAGCGGTGAGCCTATCTAGATGCGCGTGGTCCGTCAGATGACGGCCACTGGGCGTGTAACGGCTTCACCGGATCCACCGTCCCGGCGACGGGACTTCGGGCACCGGGCTCAGTTCAGCCCGGTTGCATTCCAACTCTTCTCCTCGTGTTCTATGCTGCGATCGGGCCCGCGTCTGTCCATCGGTAAGTTGTGCCGTCGACCCAGATTCGATGCAGGATCACTGCGAGCTTACGTGCCAAGGCGACTTTTGCGCGCTTCGAGCCTCGCCGCTTGGCGACGTCCATCCCCCAGCGCTTAAGTTTTGAGAATCGCGTGATGCGCGATAGCAGAACGTTGGCGGCCTCATACAACACTGTGCGCACCATCTCGTCTCCGGCCAGCGTGATTCCGCCCGTGATGTCCTTTTCTCCTGATTGGTATTTCTTTGGCGTGAGCCCGAACAGCGCGCCTGCCGCCTTCGATTTCGCGATGCGACGAGGGTCATCAATCGCCGATTTGTAGGTAATGGCCACCAAGGGACCAACGCCTGGCACTGTCATCAGCCGGCTACAGACCGCATCGTCACGCACAGTTGCCAGCACAGCTTTGTGTAGCCTTCCGTACTCCGCCTTCAAGGCAGATCGCGCCGAAAGCATCGCACCGGCAATGCGCTCTAATGTCGCCTGCCCAGCCACCAACTCTCGGATCCGCGCTTCGAAATTCCTCCGCGTCACCGGGCCAACCTTCAGCCCGAAGCCGCGCAAAATCCCTCGGATGCTTAATTCCACATCGATGAGTCGCCCAAAGAAGCTGTTTGCGTGCGATCAGGAGTGCCCGGATCTCCTGCGCACCGACCGACTTTGCGTGTACCGGCTGGAACCAGCCCATCCGAATCAACTGGGCGATCCCGCGGGCATCCTTGCGATCCGTCTTGACCGTCATCGCCGATAATGCGGCCTTTACGTGCCGCGTTTCCAGTAGAACCGTTTCGAATCCTGCCTCTCTCAGCCCCGCATGCAGCCATTGAGACAGCGGCCCAGCCTCCAGCCCGATCCGCTTCACTGCAAAGCCGAGCGTCTCAAAAAACTCAACTAAGGCGTCGGGTTCGCTTGCGACCTTCGCCTCCCTCAGGACCTTACCCTGGGCATCCACAACACACACGCTCGACAGTTCCAATGACACGTCGATTCCGGCATAGTTCTCCACGGCTGTCCTCCGTCTCTAGATGCTTGGGGCCGACTCAAGTCGTGACCCCGTTTCATCATCTATCGGGGGACAGCCACCATCATGACCCCTTGCTCGGAGCAGGGCCCATTACGGCATCTAGTTGATCGTCGCGCTCACATTAATTACCGATGCGCCGGAAGCCTTCGGACTCTGCCCCGTAGCCTTGATAACGAATGTATCGCTTCCCTTGTATCTAACCTTGGGCTTGTACTCGTAAGTGGTCGGATTGAGCTTCTTCAGTTTGCCGTGTGCCGGCTTCTGCAAAATCTCGGAACTACTCACGGTGCCCCGCATGGGGATCGAAAACAGACAACTTCCTCCTGATGTGACGGTAATGTCGGCAGTCGAGTTCTCCCCCCAATCCGCCAGTCCTACCAATTTTGGACAGTCAGAAGCGGCCAGCGCTAGAGACACGGACACTGAGCTTGTTGCTCCAACGATAAGCGCGAAGACAGCGACCTTAGACAACCGCATTGGACTTCCTTGTTTTCGTGCAACAAATTTCCAAATCTTTATCATCGCCGATGCGATTTATGTTTTGGAGGGGCTGTTCCGGCAATTGCCCGATACCACGCGGCGTCTGACTGAACGCGCGCCTTGGCAGCGGCAAGATCGGATTGTGCCCAACAGAACTGACTTAGCCCGAGGTAGCAATCGGTGCGCGCCGGTCCAGCCGGTACCGCTTCGCAACTACGCGCCCACGCGACATTCGCAAAGCTCGGCAGCAAGATTGCGGCGAACGTTGCGATCCAATGTCTCATGTCGCCTCCAAGCCTTGTTTGCGGGCTGGAATTTTGCACCTGCATTCGTCGGCTGTCAGCGATAAAGCGGACATTGCTGGACCTTCACCGCCGTTTTTGACCCTGGCTGTGTGAAAACGCTGGGCTGCTGTTATGATTCTCCTGTGATTCTTTGGGGGAATCGATGAGGCGCTTCGTTGAAGAGGCGGATCGTGGGCAGCGGACGCTGTTGCCTGAATGCCTCGATGATTTCATTGACGAGAACAACCCTGTTCGCGCGATCGACGAGTTTGTCGATGCGCTTGATCTGGCCGAGATGTGCTTCGGCGGAGTTGCGCCGGCGGCGACTGGCCGGCCGTCGTATCACCCCTCGGTTCTCCTGAAGCTTTACATCTACGGCTATCTGAACCGGGTACAGTCAAGCCGGCGGCTGGAACGAGAGGCTGGACGGAACATCGAGGTGATGTGGCTGCTGGGTCGGCTTGCTCCTGATCACAAGACGATCGCGGACTTCCGCAAGGACAACAGCGTCGGGCTGCGTAAGGTCTGTGCGCGTTTTGTCGAGCTCTGCCGCGGGATGGGTCTTCTCACGACGGCGAGCGTCGCCATCGATGGGAGCAAGTTCAAGGCCGTGAACAACCGGGACAGGAACTTCACGCGCGCGAAGGTGGAGTGGCGGCGTGCTCAGTTGGAGGAGAGCGTCGCGCGCTATTTGAGCCAACTTGACACGGCCGACCGACAGCAGCCGAGCGAGGCGCTGGCGGCGAAGGTGACGAGGCTTACCGAGAAGCTGACGAAGCTGAAGGGGGAGATGGGCAAGCTTGCTGCCTATGAGAAGCAGATGCTTGCTTCGCCGGATCAGCAAATCTCCCTGACCGATCCGGATAGCCGTTCGATGGCAACCAGTGGCCGTGGATCCGGCGTTGTCGGCTACAATGTCCAAGTCGCCGTCGATACCGACAATCACCTGATCATCGCGCATGAGGTGACGAACAGCGGCTCAGATCGGGCACAACTTGCCAATATGGCCAGGCAGGCGAAGGCTGTTCTGAAGGCTGAGACGCTCGAGGCCGTTGCCGATCGCGGCTACTTCAGCAGCCCGGAGATCCTCGCCTGCCACGAGGCCGGCATCACGGTAACTCTGCCTAAGCCGATGACTTCGGGCGCCAAGTCGGACGGACGCTTCGGTAAGCAGGACTTTGTCTATTTGCCGGAGGAAGACGCCTATCGTTGTCCGGCCGGGGAGCGATTGCCGTATCGCTATACAAACGAAGAAGCCGACAAGATGCTGCGGTGATACTGGACCAGCGCCTGTAAGAATTGCTCGATCAAACCCCAGTGTACGCCCGGGTCAGAGCGACGGATCACGCGATGGGAGCACGAGGATCTGCTCGACGCCGTGCAGCAGCGGCTCGATGCGAACCCGCTCGCTATGCGCCTTCGTCGCGAGACTGTCGAGCACCCGTTCGGCACGATGAAGGCACGCATGGGAGCAACGCACTTCCTGACCAAAACCCTCCCAAAGGTAGCCGCCGAGATGGCCCTCTCGGTTCTGGCCTACAATCTGACCCGAGCAATGAATATCCTCGGGATCAGGCCGCTGATCGCCGCGATCGCGGCCTGAGACCGGACCAGTTTTGGCTTCAAGACTGATGGTCCTGTAAGGCCGTTTTTACACGGCCAAGACCCTTAGGCGACATCCACCCCTTCGAAATTCCGTGGTGCAGTAGTCTCGTGCTGCAGCGTCGTGTGCTATTGTTGCCGCCTACCGAGGAGGTGAGGAGCCCCTTGTTCGACGTGCGACGACGGAAATTTGTCACGCTCCTCGTCGGCGCGGCGACGTGGCCACTCGCGGCGCGCGCGCAGCCGGTCGGGAAGAGATACACGATAGGCTATCTCGGCGCAGGTTCGCTCGTTCTCGTGGAGGCGATCGCAGCTTTCACCGACGCTTTGCGTGAGTTGGGATGGATCGAAGGAAAAAACGTCGCCTTCGAACGCCGCTTCGCGGAAAATCAGCCCGAACGGCTCGCTGAGTTTGCGGCAGAGCTTGTTCACCTTAACGTCGACGTCATAGTCACAGAGGGAACTCTCGCGCCGCTCGCCGCCAAGCGGGCGACCTCAGCAATTCCAATCGTCATGGCCGTCGCCGGCGACCCCTTGGGGAGCGGGCTCGTTGAAAGCTTGGCGCGACCTGGCGGTAACGTCACGGGAATGAGTCTCATGGCACCGGAGCTTGGTGGTAAGCGCCTGGAATTCCTCAAAGAGCTAGTTCCTCGACTCGGTCGCGTGGCAGTGCTTTGGAATGCGACCAACCCCTATGCGGCACTCCTGTACGAACAGACCCAGGCCGCGGGTCGGACGCTTGGGATCGAGGTTCAATCGCTGGAGGTGCGCAGCCCGGACGACTTCGATAGTGCCTTCGAAACGGTGAGACAGCACCACCCCAACGCGTTGATCACGGTCGAAGACCCTCTCACCGGTTCAAATCAAAAACGTATTGCAGACTTCGCCGCCATCGACCGATTGCCGTCGCTTTTTGGATATAGAGAGAGTGTTTCAGCGGGCGGCCTCATGTCCTACGGGGCAAATTTCGCTGACTTGTTTCGCCGTGCCGCCGGCTACGTCGACAAGATCCTCAAGGGCGTCAAGCCAGCGGATCTTCCAGTTCAGCAGCCAACCAAGTTCGAGCTGGTCATCAACCTCAAGACGGCCAAGGCGCTCGGGCTTGAGTTCCCGGCGAGCATCCTTGCCCGCGCGGACGAGCTGATTGAATAGTGAGGTTATGTCGTTATGTCGCCTTGTGGCCCGAATGCGAAGTCCGGACGGCGTCTCCGGTTGTCGGCTCATGAGGTCGACCGGAAGCAACCGGCCGACCTTCGGAACGGCGCTCATGACCCTGAGCCGACATTACCGCGCTCATAGCACTACAGCGCCGTACAGAGAAGACCCAAAAGCTGCTATACTCGCGAGCGGTCTCTGGCTGGGGTCGCACATGAGACGACGCGAATTCATCACATTATTCGGCAGCACGGCTGCGATGTGGCCACGCCTAGCGCGCGCACAACGGCAGGGTCGTATCCCCAAAGTTGGCGTCCTCTGGCATGCCGCGAACATCGAAGAAGAAACTCCGTACTATCAGTCACTGGTTGAGGGTTTCAGAAAGCTGGGCTATGTCGACGGACAGAACATAACGCTAGAACATCGCTTTCCTAATGAAGTGCCCGACGTTTTCGGCAGGATGGCAGCCGAACTCGTATCTTTAAAGTGTGATGTATTGGTTGGCGCCGGGGCAGCTGGACCGCACTTAAAGATGGCGACAAAAACAATTCCAATAGTATTCATGTTCGGTTTTGACCCTATCGGAGCCGGCTTAGTGGAAAACTTTGCACGACCCGGTGGGAATGTTACGGGATTATCGAATTTTTCCGTCCAGCTAAGTGCGAAGCGGTTGCAGTATCTCAAAGAGATTGTCCCGACGGTTACGCGCATTGGATTGCTAATCAACCCAAATGTCAAAATATCGAGCCTGTATGTTCAAGAGGCAACGGAGGCTGGGAGCAAGCTCGGCATCGATACCCAAAGTTTCGAGGTGCGCTCGCTCAGCGACTTCGAGCCCGCATTTGACGCGATGGTAAAGGTTGGCATGCAAGGGGTGGTCGCCAACGGCGAAAGCTTGATCTTTCAGGCCAGGAAAGTGATCGCGGATCTCGCCCTTGCGCGTAATCTGCCGAGCTGCGGCTACGTAAGAGAGCTTCTTGAGGCTGGAGGTCTTATCTCCTATGGAGTTGACCAGCGTGCGATGGCTCGCCGTGCGGCGGTTTACGTTGATCGGATTTTGAAGGGTGAAAAGCCCGCCGAAATGCCCGTGGAGCAACCCACCAGATTTGAGCTGCTCATCAACCTAAAAACCGCCAAGGCGCTCGGTGTGATCGTGCCTCCTACATTGATTGCCCGCGCCGACGAGGTAATCGACTAACTTCATGCTGCAAGTGCGATAGACCGTTGTTGGCCCTTCGCGACATATTGCACCGCCGCGCGATCTTGGTCGCTAACGAAGCATAGCGGAAGTTGACAGACAGCCGGAGGCGAAATCACGAAGAATAGGTAAGCATCCGGTGACGCCCCCTGGTTAGAAGCTTTGGGCGGATGGTCACGAATGAAACACAATGCAGCACCGATGAATGCAATCCGA